>JAJVID010000145.1 GCA_022072205.1 Acidobacteriota bacterium | reverse complement strand
GAAAAAGGAGGAAGAAATGATGAGCACGGCTGTCACAACTTCTCACGATGCGGGGCTGAACGGGGGCGCGCCCACGGCGATTACGCCAGCGACGGCGCTCGATCGCGCCGGAATCAGGCCGATAGACGATTATCTCAATCTGGGCGAGGCCGAAATCTACGAACGGATACAAGAGGCGAAGCAGAAGCTTGGCGAGCGCGTGGTAATCCTCGGTCATCATTACCAGCGCGACGACGTGATCTGTCACGCCGATCTGACCGGCGATTCATTCAAACTTTCGCAACAGGCCTCGGCGCGCCACAACGCCGATTACATAGTTTTCTGCGGCGTGCATTTCATGGCCGAATCAGCGGACATCCTGAGCGGGGATCATCAGCAGGTGATCCTGCCCGACCTGGCCGCCGGATGTTCGATGGCCGATATGGCGCGCCTCGAACAGGTCGAAACCGCCTGGGAGCAGTTGCAGGAACTGGGGCTGACCTCGCTGATGCCCATCACGTACATGAATTCTGCGGCGAACATCAAGGCTTTCTGCGGGCGTCACGAAGGCGTCGTTTGCACTTCGTCGAACGCCGCGCCGCTCTTCGATTGGGCTTTGAAGCGGCGCGAAAAGTTATTCTTCTTCCCCGATGAACATCTGGGGCGCAACACCGGGGTCAAGTTCGGAATCCCGCTCGATCAGATGGTTGTGTGGGATCCGCGACAGGAACTGGGCGGCAATACCGAAGAGCAGTTGAAAAACGCGCGGATCGTTTTGTGGAAGGGCTTCTGCTCGGTGCACGGGCGCTTTCAGGCGCGCCACGTGGACGACCGCCGCGCCGAATATCCAGGCATCAAAATCCTCGTGCATCCCGAATGCCGTTACGAAGTGGTCTCGAAATCAGACCTGAACGGCTCGACCGAATTCATCATCAAGACAATCGCTGAAGCGCCAGCGGGCAGCAAGTGGGCTGTCGGCACTGAACTCAACCTTGTTAATCGTCTGGCCAAACGCCACACGGACAAATTCGTGACGCTGCTCGCGCCGGATTTGTGCATGTGCGCGACGATGTTTCGTATCGCGCCCGAAAACCTGTTGTGGTCGCTTGAAAATCTGGCCGAAGGCAATGTCGTCAACCAGATCAAAGTTGACGAAGAAACAGCCAGATGGGCAAAAATCGCGCTCGACCGAATGCTGGCGATTCAGTAAACAAACGGGTGAAGAGATGTGGAGATCGGGTGAACAAGCAAAGAGAGTAAGCTGGTTCACCCGGTCGCTACCGTTTCCATCGCCTTTTTATTCTCGCCCAGCTTCTCGCGCAAAAAACCAATCGCGATCCCGTATTGCCCCAGGTAATAAGTCGCCCACACCAGATATTCGCGTCCCGGCACGGGCGATTTGAATTTGCTCGCGGCGATGATCGAATCCGAGATCAGAAACAGAATCACGCCTGAATAAACCCAGGGCTTCGTGAACCCCGCCAGTATCGCAGCCACGACCATCACGGTGATCGCGCAAACGTAAAGCATCACCGGCCCTGCGACCGTTCCCAAACCCGGCGCCAGCCATTGCGACAACAGCATGCTATAAACCAGCACAACGGCTGAAAGCGCCAACTGCCATCCCTTCGGCCTCAGCGGTCGAACCCAGTTGCGAACGAAGAGCAGAATGTAAATGAAATGCGCCACGAGAAACGCGAACAACCCTTTGAGAAAAAGACGTGGCGGATCGAGATCGAGCAGCACGTCACCCATTGAAGCGAACGCGAGCGCCGCCCCTAAAATCACATTGTCCCGATCCCGCAGCCATTCGACGCCGTGCGGGTTGGTTGAAGGCTCCCGCAATGTTCTGAACGCGATCACGGCCAGCGGCGCGATGCTCAACATTTTCAGCACAACGCTCCCCGGATACGGCTGCCAACTTCGTGTGAGCAGATAGGTGAAGCTGCAAATGATGGATAAGAGCAGTAACGTGCGATCAACCGCGCTGAAACGACGCAGATGACCGAGGGTGAGGAACTCAAGACTCATCACTCATCTCCTTATTGTTTTGCCTTTGTGTTTGGGTACCCGGGTGATGTGGATGTTCGTTAATTTGTTTATAAAACGGCCAAGATCATAGCAGCCAACCCCTACATTTGCGAGAAATCCCGATCCCGGAAAATCAAAATCAGACAAATTCTCTCGCTCCGCTCTTCGCTCCGGCAATTAGACGCACGCCGCGCCACTGTAACCGGCGGACGGCTGACCGCGTCTTTACTGTCAGCCAACCTGTCGAGCAATTTGATTCAAACCCGTACAAGGAGAAAGCTATGAAACGCCGGTACACACTCGCACTTCTGTTCGCGCTCAGTTTGCCGCTATCCGCAATTGGCCGCGAAGCCAAACTCGTTCGCTATCCGCATTATCATCAAGGCAAAATCGTCTTCACCTATCTCGGCGACATCTGGACGGCTGACGAAAACGGACAGAACATCAAACGCGTCACCGTCAACAAAGCCCGCGACGTTTATCCGAGATTTTCGCCCGACGGCAAATGGATCGCGTTCTCGTCCGAACGCAACGGCAATCTGGATGTCTTCGTGGTTCCCTCGACGGGAGGCGCGGCGAAACAACTGACGTTTCATTCCGCCGACGACACGGTTCAAGGCTGGACGCCCGATGGCCGCGCGGTTCTCTTCGCCAGCCAGCGCGGCGAAGATTTTATGGGCAGGCTCTACACCGTCAACGTTGACGACCTGAAGGAGCGCAACGCCGGTTCGGATATGGGCGTTTACGCGACTTTCTCGCCCGACGGGAAGAAACTGGCGATCAATCGCAAATCGCAATCCTACTGGCGCAAATATTATCGCGGCGCTTACCAGACCGATGTGACGGTGATGGACATCGCGGCGAAAAAGTTCACCGACGTGACCGACTTCGGCGGCATGGATTCGTGGCCGATGTGGAGCCAGGACGGCCACATCTATTTCGTCTCTGACCGCGAAGGCGCCGGGTTGACCAACATCTGGCGCGTGCGCGAAAGCGGCGGCAAAGCCGAACAGGTGACTTCGTTCAAAACCGGCGATGTGCGCTGGCCCGCGATGAGCGCCGACGGTAAGGTGATTGTTTTCGAGCACGACTTCGGCGTTTGGAAACTTGATGTAGCAAGTAAGAAAACCGCGCCAATCAAACTCGACATCGCCACCGAGACGCAGGAGAGTTTGAGCGAAGTGCGCGACTTCAACTCGCAATTGGACGATTACGATCTCGCGCCATCGGGCCGCCGCATCGCGCTCTCCGTTCATGGCGAACTGTTCACTGCGCCGACCGATGAAGGCGATTTGCGCCAGATCACCGACAGCCCCTGGCGCGACAAAGAGCCGAAGTATTCGCCCGACGGCAAGTGGATCGCCTTCATCTCCGACCGCAGCGGACGCGAAGAGATTTACGTCATCGCATCGGATGGCGCGGGCGAACCGCAGAAGATCACCGATCTGGACACGCTCAAAACGAACTTCTCCTGGTCGCCCAATTCCAAAGAAGTCGCCTTTACGGCTTCGGACAGCAAGCTGCGCAAGTACACGCTGGAGAGCAAACAGACCGCAGAACTCTCGTCATCCCGCTACGGCAACATCAGCGCGCCCGTCTGGTCGCCCGACGGCAAATGGATCACCTTCTCGAAAGCCGACCAGACGCGCAACACCGACGTTTACTTGATTCCTTCATCCGGCGGCGAAGAGCGGAAAGTCACCTTCGATTCGTACAGCGATGTCAATCCGCGCTTCAGCCCCGATGGGCGCAAACTATATTTCGTTCGCAGCGAGGGCGGCGGATTTGGAGGCGGCGGTCAGGCTTCAGCGCAAATTTATTCAATCACGCTCGAACGCGAAGACCGCGATCCGAACGACCCGGAGATGCGCGCCGAACAGCTTGACGCCGCCAGTCAGGATGGCGGCCCGCGCCGCGCAGGCCCGCAGCAACGCAGCCAGCCTCCGCGCGAGATCAACATTGACTGGGCTGGGTTGAAGCGGCGCACGCGCCAACTGACGCGTATGCCGTTCGCAGTTTTCAATTACGCCGTGACGCCCGACAGCCGCGCCATCGTCTTCGTCACCAGCGAACCCGCCGGACTGCGCAACGTGTCCGTCGTCTATTCGATTCAGGAAGACGGACGCCGGCTCACGCGCGTCACCGCCGGCCAGGCCAGCGGTGATGATGAAGGAGGCCGTGGACGAGGGGGTTTCGGCGGCTTCGGTGGCGGCATCAGCGGCCTGAACATCACGCGCGACGGGCGCTCGCTTTATTTCCGCGAAGGCCAAGCGATTTACTCAGTCTCGCTCTCGGCGGCTGGCTCCGGGAGCGCAGGCGTCTCGCCTGCTTCTTCTCCATTCGGAGGCCAGGGCGGCGGCCAGGGGGGAAGGCGGCGCGTCAACTTCGTCGCCAAAGTCAAAATTGACAAGCCCGCCGAATGGGCCGAGATGTTCGACGACGCCTGGCGCACGATGAAATACCGTTTCTACGATCCTGAGATGCACGGGCAAAACTGGGATTCGGCGCGCGCCAAATACCAGCCGCTGGTCGCTGACGTTGGCGACCGCCAGGAACTGCTCAACATCGTCAACGAGATGATCGGCGAACTGAACGCATCGCACACCGGCGCGGCTCCCGGCTTCGGAGGCCGCGAAGGCGCAGTCTCGACTTCGCATCTCGGCCTCGAACTCGAATCCGACGAGCAGGCGGGCCGCTATCGCGTCACGCACGTTTACGAAGACGGTCCCGCCGACAAGGATTGGGTGAAAGTCAGCGTGGGCGATTATCTGCTGGCCATCAACGGCAAGCCTGTCAAAGCGGGCGACAATTACTGGCCGCTGCTCAACAGCGACAACCGGCTCAACCGCAAAATCGCCGTCACCTTCAACAACAAACCCGCCGAAGACGGCGCGTGGACGACGCGTATCGAGCCGATTCCCGCTCAAGCCTACAGCCAGCTTCGCTACGAACGCTGGGTCAAACAGCGGCGCGAGCAGGTGGAGAAACTCTCCGGCGGGCGCATCGGCTACCTGCACATTCAGGCGATGAACCAGCCCAGCTTGCGCAAGTTTGAAAAAGAGATCCGCGAGAACCGCAACAAAGAAGCGCTGATCATTGACCAGCGCTGGAACGGCGGCGGCAACATCGAACAGGAACTGCTCGCCATCCTCGTCCAGCGCCAGTATCAGGTCTGGCAGCCGCGCGGGACTGAGCCTTCGGGTCGCCCCTTCGCCGGATTCTTCGGCCCGAAGGTGGTCTTGCAAAACTGGCGCTCGGCCTCGAACGCCGAGATGTTCCCCGCAGGTTTCAAGGCTCTGGGCCTGGGCAAAACCATTGGCACGCCGACGATGGGCGCGGTGATCGGCACAGGCAGTTATTCGCTGATTGACGGCTCGACGGTGCGCACGCCCGGCGTCGGCGTCTATCTGGCTGACCCGAAGCGGACGAACATGGAAAATTACGGCGTGCAGCCGGATATTCTGGTCGAGAACACGCCGGAAGATAATCTGGCCGGACGTGATCGTCAGCTTGAGACGGCAGTGCAGGAATTGTTAAAACAGATCGGTCAGAAAGGAACAGTGGTGAAGAAGGAATGACCGATAAGCTTCAACGGCCAGCGATCATTCAACCGCAGACAGGCGCATCGGATGAAAGCTGGCCGCTTCTTGCGCCTCGGGAGCATGAGAAGGAGGTCAAAATGAAATCCGCCAGATTAATCGCGCCAGGTGTTTTCGCCGCAATCGTAGCTTTCGTCTCCGCACAGGCTCAAACATCCGTTCCGGCGGCTGACAACAAAACTTCCGCTGGCAAACCGCCGGTTGAAATCGTCAGCTACAAGATCGGCGTTGATCATTACCCGATGCTGGATCGTCCGAGTCTGACCTCGCCGCCGATGGCCGCGGAAAACGCAGATGTCCCGCTAACAGAGAATGAACGGATCGCCAGCCAGCAAAGAGGCAGAAGCAATAAAAATGTCGCCGCTCCAATCGCGCCGGGAGACAATCGGTCGCGCGGGCGGTTGCGTTCCTACACGCGCGTCATTGATAACGCCCAACTGGTTCAAATCGTCATCAGAAACACCGCCGACCGTCCGATCAAACTTGTCGAATGGGACTTCGCGTTCCCTCGTTACGAAGGCGGACAGCTTCTTTCGCGTTTTGAGGTGACGAATAAAATCGAGGTCAAACCCGGCTCCAGAAAGACTCTCAAACACAAACTGCCGCCGGGCGCGAAACGTTGCGAAGTTGTGCGGATTGTCAGCGACGAGAATCAGCCGGAAAAGACCAGCGCGTTTGAAGCCGTCTGCGGAAAGGGTTTCCACGATCCGTCGCTGCTGGGACAGAGGCAGGAGACCGTTTCGATCAAACGGATTGAATACGCTGACGGGATGACTTGGCAGAAGCCTTGATTGGCGCCATCATTGCGAAGCTTCCTTCGAGATTTTGAGGAGTTGTTTATGAACGCAGCAACTGTCAACCACTTGGCGGCGCTTGAAACTTTGCCTCCTGAGACTCCGCTTGCGCTCACGGAAATTGGCTGGGACGAGTACGTACGGATTACGGATGAGATTGGCGAACGCCCGGGAGTGCGTGTTACCTACGATCAAGGGAGGTTGGAGATTATGACGCTCTCGCCTGAACACGAAGGCCCGTCGAGACTCTTTACTCATCTGATTTCGGTGATCGTTGAAGAGATGAGCCTGGACTATATTTCACTTGGTTCCACCACATTACGATTGAAGAGAATATCTGGCGGGCTGGAAGCTGACGATTGCTACTACATTGGCGACTTTTCCGCCGTAGCAGGTATCAAGCGGATGAACCTGGAAGTTTATCCGCCGCCTGATTTAGCTATTGAAGTTGATATTTCGCACGAATCGAGTGGCAAGCTCCGCATCTATGCTGGGCTGGGTGTGAGAGAGCTGTGGATTTTCGACGGCCAGACTATGAATTTTCATCAGCTTTCCGAGGGGCGTTACATCACGATTCAAAACAGCAGCCTCTTTCCGTTTCTGACGCCCGATGTGTTACCGGCGTTTCTGGATCAGGGCTTGAACGAAGGCGTTATTGCAATGCGTCGAGCCTTCCGCGACTGGGTAAAGGCCAATCGAAAGTAGGTGAAAGCGTAGTGGGAGGCGTTTTGCCTGCGCCTCCCATTTTCCCCAATCTTATTTCCCTCCGCCAATTCTGAATCTCATACCCGCCGAAAAATTCAACCGATAAGCCGGATAGCCCAACACTTCCTGATAATCCTGATTCAGCAGGTTCTCGATTCGCGCAAACGCTGAAATATACGAATTGAAGCGGTATGCCCCGGCCAGATCGAGCTTCGCATAACCGTTGTTGTAAATCGGGCGGCCTTGCGGATCGAATCGCAGGAACGAAACCGGATCGCCATCTCGCCGTTTGCCGATGAACAGGCCGTCCAGGTTCGCATTGAACCTGTCGCCGATGTACGCGACGCTGATCGAGCCGGAATGTCGCGGGCGGCGCAGAAGCGGCAATCCGACCTCGCGGTTGGGAACGAGTTTCAACGTGGCGAAATCAATCACGTCGGCTGCAAAGTCAAGGTTGGTATCGAGCAGCGTGTAATTGCCATCGAATCGCAGCCACCGTTTCGGATGCCAGGAGGCGGCAAGCTCGAAGCCCTGAGCCGTCGCCCGGTCGTTGTTGATGAAATGCGTCATCCTGCCATCTGCCAGTTTGACAGGGCCGCCGAACGTCGTTGGGTCGGCGATGAACGCGATCTGGTCGCGGAAGCGGTTCACGAAATAGATGCCTTCGATGCGAACGCGGTCTTTCCAGAAAAACTGCTCGATGCCGATGTCGAAATTGCGCGATCGTTCGGGCTTAAGCGCCGCATTGCCCAGGAAGAACGGGTTCGGGCTGAAAGCTTCGATCATCGTCGGCGCCTTGATGCCTTCGCCGTAATTGACGCGCAACCGCGTCGGGCCTCTGAGGCTTTGCAAACCGGCGTGCCTGATTGTCAGGATCGCCGCGAGCTTCGGCATTACTTCCGTCCCGAATCCGACTTCGCCGGTATAAGGCTTGGAACCCAGATCGCTGAGAATCTTCGTCAAGTTCGCCGGGACATCGGCGCGGTTGTTTTCAACGCGGATGCCGGCGGTGATGAACAGCCGCGACGTGTAAGCGAATTGATCCTGAATGAACGCTCCGAGATTTTTGCGATCCGGCGCGACTCGATTGAGGCCCGCAAAACCGCTGTCGAAAACGGCGCGCTCCTGTTCGTATTCAATTCCAGCCAAGATGAAATGGCCGGCGGGCAGAATCAGATCGGTCTGGTAACGCAAGCTGCGACGGCGTTGATGATTGTTGAAATAGTTGACGAAGTCGTTGAACGCGACGCCGGGATCAGGCGGCGTGTTGGGTTTGGTCAAATCCTGCGCCGCCGGATCGAAGCTCAGGTAGTTGCTTTCGGAATACGCGAACGACAGACTCTGCCGCCAACTTTTGGCCGTTTGATCGTCGAGCCGGAAACCTGTCGCGATGCGGCGGCGTTTGGCTCGCTCGTCCGGATCAGGAAATAGAACCGCCGTCGCGCCGGGCGCGCCCAGCCCCGATTTGTCGTTTCGCGCAGTCAGACGGATTTGCGTGCGCGTGTTGAAAATGTAACCGAGGTTGGCCGTCGCGATCCGGTTCTGGTAATCGTCGTTGCGGTCGCGCCCGTCCGTGCGCAGATGCGTGAAGCTGAGCGAATAATCGAACCCGCCGTTCGCGCCGGACACGCGTCCGAATTGGCGGTTGAACGCGAAGCTGCCGCCTTCGCCAGCGAATTCAAATTCGGGAACGGAGGTTGAGCCGCGATGCGTGAAGACCTGCAACACGCCGGCCATCGCGTCGGAGCCGTAGATTGCGCTCTGCGCGCCGCGAACCAGTTCGACGCGCGTGGCGTTGTCGGTGGTCAGATCGGCGAAATCATATGAGCCGCCGGCTTCGTTCACCGGCACGCCGTCAATCAAAACCTTCGTGTAATCCGATTCGCCGCCGCGAACGAAGAGCGAGGTCACGCCGCCTCGCCGTCCGGTTTGCGCGACAGCGACGCCGGGCGAAAGCCGCAGCGCGTCGAAAAGGTTGATCCGCTGGGTGTTCAACAATTCGTTTGCGGAGACCACAAAAGTTTTCGCTGGCATCTCGCCCGTGCGCGCCTCGGTTCTGGTCGCTGAAATGACCATCGAATCTTCGATGGCGGCGACGGTCAGCGGAATGGCGACGCGGTACTCGCGCCCCGCCGCGACCTCGACCGGCTGTGAGCCGCCGGTCTGCGTCAACCCATCGGCTTCCACCGAGAGCGAATAAGCGCCCGGCTTCAAACCGTCCCACCCGAACTGACCCTGCTCATTGGTTACAGTTTCGCGTATCGCCTGTCTGTCGTTGATGAGCAGAATGACGCGCGCGCCTCGGACAGCGGCGCCTCTGGCGTCAACCACAACTCCGCGCAAACTTCCGCGCGATTGCGCGATTGCGGAGACGCACACAAACAGGCTCAGGATAATAATTGCGGATGATCTGAATAATGACTCCATCTTGGACTCCTTGTTATTGTTCGTTCTTTCTGGGGCCGATCAATTTCCACGAAACGACCGGCGCGCCGCTTTGCGGATGCCGGGTGACGAAGAGCGGCGTTTCAAACAGACTGCTGAGCGATTCGGCGGTCATCACTTCAATCGGCGCCCCGCACGCGGCCAGCCGTCCGTCTTTGATCAAAACCACGCGATCGGCGAATTCCGAGGCCAGATTGATTTCGTGCGTGACGATCAGCGCTCCCAGGTTGCGCTCCCGCGTCAGTCTGCGCACGAGATCGAGCAGCGAGAGTTGATGCGCGATGTCGGCGTTCGCCGTCGGCTCATCGAGCAGCAGCAATCGCGGCTGTTGCGCCAGCGCGCGCGCGAGCGTGACGCGTTGTCGTTCGCCGCTCGACAATTCGTTAAACCGGCGGTTTGCAAATTGCGCCGCGTCGGTGTCGCTGAGAGCCTGCATCGCAATCTCGACATCGCCCGGCGAATCGAAACCAAGCGCGTTCGTGTAAGCGAATCGCCCGGTCAAAACATATTCGAGCGCGGTCATCGGAAAACGGATGTCGCGCTGCTCGGCCACCATCGCCATCCTCTGCGCCAACTCGCGGCGCGAAAAGCGAGCGACCGGCGAGCCGTCAAATAGAACTTCGCCGCGATCCGGTTTCAACGCGCCGAGCGCAATCGAGAGCAGCGTTGATTTGCCCGATCCGTTGGGGCCGAGCAGCGCGACCAGTTCGCCCGCGCCGACTTCAATCGTTACGCCGGAGATCGTTTCACGCGGCCTTCGGTTCGGATAGCTGAAATGAATGTCACGCAGTTGAAGCATGCAACTCATCTGCTCTTGAGCAGCAAGTAAATAAACACGGGCGCGCCGATCAGCGCGGTGATCGCTCCCGTAGGCAATTCGCGCGGGGCGAGCGCCGTTCGCGCAATCGTGTCCGCGATCAAAACCATCAACGCTCCCGCGATTGCCGAAGCCGGGATGACTAGGCGGTTATCGCTGCCTGCGGCGAGCCGCACCAGATGCGGCGTGACAAGCCCGACATAACCGATTGCGCCCCCGGCGGAGACCGCCGCGCCGGTCAATAACGATGCGGTTAAATGAACGACCCATCGCACACGCGCCGTTTCGACTCCCATTGCGAACGCGTCCCGCTCGCCGATCATCATCAAATTCAAGGCTCGCGATTGCGGAATCAGAACCAGCGCGCCCGCCGCCACCGCGACGATCACGAAGATCAATCCTTCGGTCGCGCCGCTCGACAAATCGCCCAGAAGCCACAGCGTGATGTTCCGCAGCTTGACGTTGTCGGCCAGCGCCGTCATCAACACGATCACCGAAGAGAGAAACGTTGACATCACGACGCCGGCGAGAACCAGATGAGCCGGGTCGTCTTCGCGTTTGCCCAGGCGGTAAACGATCAATGTGGCAAGGGCCGCTCCCGCGAATCCGAACAAGGGGCGGCTGAATGAAATTTGCGACGCGAAGATGATCGCCGTGATCGAACCGAGCGCCGCGCCTCCTGAAACTCCGAGCACGTAAGGATCGGCCAGCGGGTTTCTCAACAATGCCTGAAACGCGGCGCCCGCGATTGCCAGCGCCGCGCCGACGCCGACGGCCAGCGCGATTCGCGGCAATCGCAAGCTGAAAATGATCACGTCCTGCTCAATCGAAAGAGACGAAGCTGTTCCGGTCAACTTCGAAATCATGGCAGGGAAGATTTGCCACGCCGCGACGCGCTCGCTGCCGGTGATGAGCGCCGCGATTGCGCAAATGAACAACGAGCCAAGCAGGATAGAGATCACGATCAGCGCGCGGCGTCTGGTCAAATAGCTTTTGACCGAATCGCCGAGCGATTGATTCGAGTTCCGCTCTATCAAGCTTTCAGCCTTCATCTTTTCCAGCGATTCACTTTGGGAGACCAGCAGGCGAGGACGCCTGCGCTCTCAGCGGATGCAAACCTTTCGCCAACTGTTCCAACCCTTCGACGATGCGCGGCCCCGGACGATCAACCAGATCTGGGTTGACCCAGACGATGCGATTTGAACGGATCGCGGGCGTCGTGGCGAAATCGCGCCGAAGGTCGGATTCCTTCACCAACTCGGTTCCGTGACTTGCGGGCGCAACGAGCGCTTCGGGAGCGCGCGCGATCACGGTCTCGCGCGAAAATTGCGGGTAATCGGCCGTCTCATCGCCGGAGATTGATTTGCCGCCCGCGATATTGATCAGATCGTTGATGAACGTGTTGCGGCCTGCGGTGATCAGCGGGCCGGTCTGCAAAACGTAAAGAACTCGCGGCCTCGGCAAATCTTTCACGCGCTGCTCGACCGCGCTGATGCGGCTTCCCATCTCGTTTGCGATCTGCGCCGCGCGCGTTGATGTTCCGGTCACTTCGCCCAGATTGCGGATCGAGGCGGTTACTTCGCGCGTCGTGCGCGGGTTCAGGACGTAAACCGGGATCGCCAGTTGATCGAGCTGCCGCGTCAGATTTTCCAACTGGCTCGAAGTGGAAACGGCCACCAGATCGGGTTTGAGCGCGATGATCCTTTCCAGATTCGGATGAATCGTGTCGCCGACCTTTTCTTTCGCTTTCGCCGCTTCGGGATAATCGCAATAGCTCGTCACGCCGACGATGCGATTTTCCAGTCCGAGCGCGAAAAGAATTTCAGTCACGTTCGGGGCGAGCGAAATAATCCGCTGCGGATTGGCCGCGATTGAAACCTCGCGGCCAATGCCGTCAGTGAAGTTGCGGCGATTGCCTGCGCCACCATCGCTCGCGCTCTTCGTCCTGCCGCCAGCGCATCCCGCCAGGATGAGCGCGGCCAGCGTGAGCGAAATTACCGCATCGAATTTTGCAGTCAGAGTGAAACGGCGCATAAAAAGACAAAAGCCTCAGACGCGACGGATTGAGCGCGTCTGAGGCTTTTTAATTCGTGTTACTGCGGGAACTATGCCTGAGCCATCGCCACACTCTTTCATCCGAAGAGTCGTCGAAATGGCCTTCAGGCAGGTCTCCTGGCTCGGCCCCTGGTGGCGACGCGGCCTTCTCGCGCATTCCGGCGCAATGGCTTACATCACGTCGCTACCAATTTTATTTCATTGGGGCCTCACAGTGGCGGTGACCACGCGGGATTCGCACCCGCTTCCCTATTCTCTCGCCGCGCAATTCTCATTTAGCTGCGGCGAGCACCTGAAGGCGATAACAAAGAACTGTTCAAGATTGCCGTAAAAGCGAGGGCGAAAACTAACACGCGCGCCGAACCTCAGTCAATTAACGCGGAATAAAATCGCGGGACGCGGAAGGGGGCAAAACAAGAAGGAGAAGCGAAATGGCTTCTCCTTCTTGATGTTCAGCGATAACACAAAACCTCAAACATCAGCGCCGTGACATTTCTTGTATTTCTTGCCTGAACCGCACGGACACGGATCATTGCGCCCGACTTTCGGATGATCGCTGACGACTGTGCGCGGTTTGCCTGAATCTTCGCCCGCCGCCGACGCGCTGGCGTTAGCTTTGGTGAAAGTCACGTGACCTCGACGGGGCCGGCGCTGCAACCTCTGCTCAGGCGGCTCTTCGACAGTAACTTGCAGATGGTAGAGCGAGCGCACAGTTTCGACGTCTATGCGGTCGAGCATCGCTTCAAACAGGTCGAATGACTGTTTCTTGTATTCGACCAGCGGGTCTTTTTGCGCGTAACCCATCTGGTTGATCCATTCTTTCAGATGGTCAATCGCCTGCAGGTGATCTTTCCACTGCGAATCAACAATGTTGAGCATGATGATGCGTTCGTAATAACGCATGGCTTCAGGCCCGATCATTGTTTCCTTCTCGGTGTACATCCCCTCAAGTCTCTCCCAGACAGCCGCGCGGATCTCATCGCGCTCCAGGTTGTTCAAATCAACGCCGGCCTCGTCCAGGTCGAGGTCGAATTGAAACTTCACCTGCAGCTTGAATCCCTGCAAATCCCACTCTTCAGGCATTTGCTCAAGATTCAAATGCTGATCGAGCAGATCGTCGAGGATCGCCTGAGCGATGGATTGAAGCTCGCCGCGGTGATCGGACTGTTCGAGCAGTTGGCGGCGCAGCGTGTAAATCGTTACACGCTGTTTGTTCATCACGTCGTCGTATTCCAGCAGGTGTTTGCGGATCGTGAAGTTGTGCGACTCGACGTTCTTCTGCGCGGCTTCGATCCGTTTGCTGACCATCTTCGATTCGATGGCGACGCCTTCTTCCATCCCCAGGCGTTGCATGATCGCCTTGACGCGGTCGCCGGCGAAGATGCGCATCAGATCGTCTTCCAGCGACAGGTAAAAACGCGATGAACCGGGGTCGCCCTGGCGTCCGGCGCGCCCACGCAACTGGTTGTCAATCCGGCGCGATTCGTGCCGCTCCGTGCCCAGGATGTGCAATCCGCCCAGACCGACAACCTCTTCGTGCTCAGCTTCGATTTGCGGCTTGACCTTTTGAATCGCCCCTTCGATCTGTTCCGGCGTGGCTTCGTCGGGGTTGATCTCCTGTTTCTTGAGCAATTCGCGTCCGAGGAATTCGGCGTTGCCGCCAAGCAGGATGTCGGTTCCGCGTCCGGCCATATTCGTCGCAATCGTGACTGCGCCTCTGCGTCCGGCTTGCGCGACGATTTCGGCTTCGCGGCCCGCGTTTTCGGGCTTGGCGTTCAGCACGTTGTGCTTGATGCCAAGTTGCCGCAACCGGTTCGAGATGATCTCGGAGTTCTCGACCGTGACGGTGCCGACCAGAACCGGTTGCCCTTTTTCGTGAAGAGCTTTGATCTCGTCTGCGACCGCTTCCCACTTCTCGTTCAACGTGCGGTAGATCATATCCGGATTATCAACGCGAACCATCGGGCGGTGCGTCGGGACGCTGTGGACTTCCAGGTTGTAGATCTTGGCGAACTCGACCGATTCGGTTTCGGCGGTACCCGTCATCCCGGCCAGCTTCTGGTACATTCTGAAATAGTTCTGCAACGTGATTGTGGCCAGCGTCTGGGACTCGCGTTCGATCTTCACGCCTTCTTTCGCCTCGACAGCCTGATGCAGGCCGTCCGACCAGCGGCGGCCTTCCATAATGCGTCCGGTGAATTCGTCAACGATCTTAACTTCGCCATCCTGCACAATGTAATTTTTATCGAGCTGATAAAGCGTATGCGCCACCAGCGCCTGGTTCAGGCAGTGCAGGATTTCCATGTTCGACGGATCGAACAGATTGCCGTGTCCGAGTATCCGCTCGGCTTTCTCGATGCCTGAGTCAGTCAGCGTCGCGCGGTGCTGCTTCTCGTCAACCTGATAATCGGTCTCGCGGGTCAGTTTCGGGATCACCGCGTCGGCTTCGTAATACTTGCCGGTTGAATCATCCGCCGCGCCTGAGATGATCAGCGGCGTTCGCGCTTCGTCAATCAGGATCGAATCAACCTCGTCAACGATGGCGAAGTAATGTCCGCGCTGCACGCAAGTCGCAAGCTCGAATTTCATGTTGTCGCGCAGGTAATCGAAGCCGAATTCATTGTTTGTGCCGTAGGTGATGTCGCACTTGTAAGCTTCCTGCCGCTCGAAATCATCCAGATCGTTTTGAATGACGCCGACGGTCATGCCGAGAAACTTATAAATTTTGCCCATCCACTCAGAGTCGCGCCGAGCCAGATAATCGTTGACCGTGATGACGTGAACGCCTTTGCCGAGCAACGCGTTTAGGTATACCGGCAAGGTCGCCACCAGCGTTTTGCCTTCGCCCGTTCGCATCTCAGCAATCATCCCGCGATGGAGGATCATCCCGCCGATCAACTGCACGTCGAAATGACGCATGCCTGTTGAGCGCACCGAAGCTTCGCGCACACAGGTGAAGGCCTCCGGCAAAATCTCGTCGAGGGCTTCCTGCTCCAGATGTTTGCGCGCTTCGGGCGAAAGCTCTTCCGCGCCTTCGAGGCGTTCGGCTAAACGCGCTCTGAACTCCTCCGTCTTCGCGCGCAGTTGATCATCCGAAAGCCGTTTGATTTCCGGTTCGAGCGCGTTGATGCGGGCAACAACCGGCCACAGCCTCTTAAGCAGGCGTTCATTAGCCGAGCCGAAAACTTTGGTAAGCGCTTTTTCGATGGCGTTCATGTTTTATTCTCACGACCTCAAGAATGGCGCCACGCGGCGTGGCGCGGTTGATACAGCATAGTAAAAACGAACATTGCGCAAGCAGCAAAAAATTCTAGTTGACCCCTCTGGGGAGCGTCAAGCAGGCGTCTTTTGACGCTCGTCCATCGCTGTGGCACAATGCCTCTTCCTTCAAAATTTACTTTCAAATCAATTCAGGAGCGATAATCGAAAATGAGTGAAATCACCAACACCGACGGCGCCGATATTCAAAAAGGAGCGCCAGCGGAGGAACACCATGAGGAAGTCTCTTACCACGCGGTTGAGAAAGATGGGAAGATCACGGCCATTTGGGAGATGCGCGGACGCAAGCACGTTCGCACAATTGACCCGCGCAGCCACGAAGGCCAACACCTGCTCGGTCATACCGACAGTCACGATAACGCGCACAGCGCGCAAGCCTAACGGTCAGTGGTCAGTGGTCAGTTGTTAGCCGCATCTGGTCACTGTCCACTACATTCTCTTCACCGTCCGCCTTTCTCCCGCCTTGAGGATCACTAAAGTCGAACTCAGGAACATCAAGAATCACGCCGAAGGGGAATGGGCGTTCCAACCCGGAGTCGTCGCGATCTGCGGCCCCAACGGTGCGGGCAAGACAACTATCCTCGAAGCCATCGCCTGGGCGCTGTTCGACCATCTCGACTACAAGCGCGATGATTTCGTCAAACGCGGAACCAAACGCGGCCAGGTAGCGGTCGGGTTCGTTTCCGATCTGGACAACCGCGAATACGTCGTCACGCGCGACACCGGCGGCGGTTACCACGTTTACGACCCGGAAACGAAAACGCGGCTGATCGAACAAAAGAATCAGGTCGTTCCGTGGCTCTGCCGCCATTTGGGAGTCGAACCGGGAACCGATCTGGCCGCGCTCTTCAAAACCTCGATTGGCGTGCCGCAAGGCGCGTTCACCTATGATTTCACGCTTCCGCCGTCCAACCGCAAGAACGTCTTCGATCAGATTCTGAAAGTCGAAGAGTACCGCCAGGCTTCGGATAATCTGCGCGATACTCTGCGTCACATCGAAAACCTGATCGCCGAAGCCGACCGGAAACTCGCCGAGGCCGAGGGCGAATTGAAGTCTTACGACGAGACGAAGCGGCTGCACGACGAGGCTGAGCTTCGTCTTCAATCGCTCGAACGCGAACAGGCGGCGGCGGCCGCCGAACGCGAGCGCATCGCGCGCGAGGTTGAATCGCTTGACGAATTGCAGCGGAAGATTGATGCCGAGCGCCGCGCGATTGAGCAATTGAACGTCAAGCTGGAAGTCAAACACGGTTCGCTGATCACGGCGCGCGAAGGCGTAGAGCAGGCCCAGGCCGCCGCCGCCATTGTGGAAGCTGCGCGCGCCGGACACGGTAAATATCTCATCGCATCAAGCCGTCTGGCCGAACTCGAAAAACGGCGTGAAGTTCGTAACGAGCTTCGCGTCCGAATCACCGCAATCGAACATGATCTGATCGAGGCGCGGAGCCGGACGAAGTTTTGTCAGGAGCGTTTGGCCGAAGTCGCAAACTCGCGCGATGAGCTTGCAAAGCTTGCGGATAAGGTCGAACAGCAGAATTCAATCGAAGCGGCGATCGCCAATCTCCGCGAAGGCCGGGGCGAGTTGCAGAGTTTGCATCGGTCTCTGGCCGCGATTGATCGTGAGCTTGAGAGATTGCGCCGCCGCTACGCCGAGCTTTCACGGCAAGCCGAGGATGCCGAGTCGCAGCGGGAGAAAGGCGCGATGGCGGAATCGCTCGAAGCAGAACGCGCGCGGCTCGACGCCGAAATCAGCCAGGCTGAGATTGCGATCAACAGCCACAAACACAAACGCGAGAGCCTTGACGCCTTGCGGAAGGAACAAGGGCGATTGACCGTCGAGTTGGAGAAAAGCAGGAGCGAAATCGCGCGGCTCGATCCGCTGACCTCCATCGCCGCCCGGCTGGCGAAGGTCGAGTCAGAGCAGCAGGGCCGAACCGAACATCTGGCGAAATTACGAGCCGAAGTCGCGCGCGATGAAGAGATGATTCGCGCTCTCGATCAAGGCGGCGTCTGCCCGTTGCTCACGGAAAAATGTCTGAATCTGAAACCGGGTGAATCGCTTGATGGAAGATTTCGCGCCGGGTTGGACGCGCGCCAAAACGAAATCCTGAACCTGCAATCGGCTTTGACGACGCTTGCCGAAGACGTGAAGCAATCGCGCGCCGCCGCTCTGGAAATCGCCCGTCTGCCGCATCTGCAATCGGAATCGGCGCGGTTTGCCAATGAGCTTGAATCGAAACAGCGGCAGATAGCCGCGATTGAACAGGAGATTTCGCAAGCGGCGAATTTCAGCGAGGCCGAAGTCGCGCGGCTGAAAAGCAACCGATCAGAGATTGAAGCGCAGGTTCGCCAATCGCGCGAGGCCGAACGGATTTACAGCCAGGCGGAATTCCTGCGCTCCGAAATCGCCCAGGTCGCCATAGAGGGCGAAGCGAAAAAACAGGAGCGAGACGAAATCAATCAGCGCATCGAAAAACTCGGCGACACCGAAGCGCGGCTTGCCGAAGCCGAATCGGCGCTGCAATCGCTCAATGATCCGCGTGGCCGCGCCGCCGCGCTCAACCAGGTTGTCGCGCGCGAAAGCGAATTGAAGCGCAATCTTGAAAACGCCGAAGCCAGAATCGCGCAAATCAACGCGAATCTGGAGCAGGCCAACCTTGAAATGCAGGCTCACGCTTCGCTCGACGGCGAGATAGCGGAGGCCAGCCAGACGCGCGCCGCGAGCGAACGCGACTATCAAGCGTTCATCGCGAACGAAAAGATTGCGGCGACGCTTGCGGCCAGAGAGCGCGAGATGGCGGCGCTCTCTGCCGAAGTGGAGCAGACGGACAAAGCTCTCGCCGCCGCTTCCAAAACGCTGAGTGAACTCGAGGCCCGGTACGACATCGAACGCCACCAGCGCGCGCTGAGCGAACTGGACGGCCTGCGCGAGCGCGTCACGCAACTCGCGTCGCAGATCGAGCACACAGGCGAACAGTATTCGAGATTGCAAAGTCAATTGGCCTATCTCAACGAGGTGCGCGAACGGGCGCGCGAACAGATCGCCGAAAGAGAGCGGGCCGAGCGGTTGCGCGGCGCTTCGGATTTCATCCGCGACATCCTGCAAAAGGCCGCGCCTTATATCACCGAATCCTACCTCTTCTCGATTTCGATTGAAGCCAATCAACTCTTCCGCGAAGTCACAGGCCGCCACGACGTGACGTTGCGCTGGACGAAGGATTACGAAATCACCATTGAAGAAGAAGGGCGCGAGCGTCCTTTTCTGAATCTTTCGGGCGGAGAGCAGATGGCCGCCGCATTGGCCGTGCGGCTGGCGTTGCTGAAAGAGCTTTCCGAGGTTAACATCGCGTTCTTCGACGAACCGACGACGAACATGGACGAAGAGCGCAGGCGGAATCTGGCGCAGCAGATCGGACGCATCAAGGATTTCCACCAACTCTTCGTCATCAGCCATGACGACAGCTTCGAAGGTTACACCGATCAGATCATTTCCCTGGGTTAAAAGGCGATGTAGGGCACTGACAAATTGCCCTGCATTTTTTCGAGGAGTTGACGCGATGAATCCGGCCGCAGCGATGAATAAAAGCGTAGAACTGATTTCGGAATTACAGAAGTACTATTCTCAAGTCGAAGAGATAAAGCGGGACGCCCAAGATTTAGTAAAAGGCCTGAGCGAAGCTCAATTTAACTGGCGTCCAAGCCCTGCAACGTGGTCTATCGGCGAATGCCTGGAGCACCTCAACGTCACCGCGCGGCTCTATTGGCCGTTGATGGCCGAAGCCATCAACGGCGCGCGCGTGAACGGATGGTTCAGCAACGGCCCGTATAAGCGCACGTGGCTGGGCAGCCTGATTATCCGCACGACGGAACCGCCAGTGAGGATGAAGTTCAAAGCGCCTCGCCGCTTCAGACCGCCCGCCGACATGCCGATGAATCAAGTGCTCTCGCAATTCGTGGCTTTCCAGGATCGCCTGCTCGATCTGATACGCGACGCCAACGGCGTTGATCTCGGACGACCCAAAATACAATCGCCGGGGACTAAATTGATCAAACTCACGCTGGGACAGAGCTTCGGCTTGATGACAGCACACGAGCGGCGCCACCTGTGGCAGGCGCGGCAGATCAAAGACGATCCGAATTTTCCCGCGTAAGGCAACGCGGCTCTTCTCCTTCTTCCTGATAAATCCAAATGCTTTTCCATCGGCGTATTCGGAATTGCGTTATTCAAAACTGCACTCGATAAATCGCGGCGGCTCGCGCCGGCCAATGGACAACCCATTTCCCCCAGGGAGGCAGGAAGAATATGGCATTCACATTTCTCGCTGTTGCGATGTACCTCGCCATCGCGGTGATTGCGATCATCATTCTCGGATCGCTGATCACTTTCATCATTGAACGCAGCCCGTACCAGCCGGCGTTTGTCGCAGGACGCGCGCCTGACCCGGGACCGGATGGTTTTCATCCCGGCGAAGCTCACGTCCTCTTCGACAAGAAGACGCCGTGGCTCGGCAAACAGTTCGACCGCCAGGCGCAGATCGGCTTCAACATCTTCACTCCGCTCGGCGCGCGCATTCTGAAGGTCGCATCGCCGCTCTATCAAAAATTCAGTGTCAATGAAGAGGGCAACACGCGCGCCTACTACTTCAAAACTTACATCGGCAAAGGCAGGAAGGATGTGAACACGGACGTGTTCAAGCTGGATTACGACATGCCTGAGAACCCGTTCTGGATTCGCGCCATTCTGGATGAGGTGGTGGAGATTGCGCCGCGCGAGTACCTCGGCAAAATCCACGTGAAGTTTCTGCCGGGCTTTTTCGTGACCATCGGTTATTTCGGATTGCGGGAGCAGACGGCGAGCGAGGCGGCGTTCGACGCGGCTCCGGCTACCAGTTAGGCGGCGCTCCGACCGGGTATTGCTCCACGTCGAGCACGGAGCCGGTGACGAGTTCGCTCTCGTCGCTGGCGAAATACAGCGCGGCCATCGCAATGTCGCGTGGCGAAAGCAACCGTCCCCAGGGACGAGTCTTGATCGCTTCTTCGAGCCAGTCTTCGCCCTGGCCTTCTTCAACTGTCTTGACGCGATGCTCGTTGGGCGTCAGCGTCCAGCCGACGTTCAGTTGATTGACGCGAATGCGGTACTGGTTGAGATAGCTCGCGGTGTTTTTCGTGAAGGTCATCATCGCGCCTTTGGTCGCCGAATACGCCATCAGCTTCGGCTCGCCGATGTAGGCGTTGACAGAGCCGATGTTGATAATCGAACCGCGCTGACGTTCTTTCATGTATTTCACGGCCTGCTGCGCGCAGATGAACGCGCTGCGGACGTTGGTGGCGAAGAGTTTGTCCCACAACTCGACGGTCGTGTCTTCAATCGTGCCGCGCGTGCTCAAGCCGACGTTGTTGATCAGAACATCAATCTGGCCGAAGTGTTCGACGGTTCGGTCAATCAACGCGCGGCATTCGGCTTCGATGCTGACATCAGCGTGGATATAAATTGCCTGGGCGCCCTGCGAGGCGATGTCGGCGGCCACAGCTTGTCCCTTCTCATCATCTCGCCCGGAAACGACCACACACGCGCCTTCTTCGGCAAACAAACGAATGATGCCTTCGCCCATTCCCGATCCCGATCCGGTGACGACCGCGACTTTATCTTTCAGACGATTCATTGATTCAGGCTCTTGGTTTATCGGCTTGAGAGGATGATGTACTGGCCGGTTTCGATCAACAATCTTGTGGCTACTTCCGCCATGTAATCAAAAAGCCGCATGCGTTCAGGCGCCCGCGCTGGTAAGGGAACGCTGACAATCACTCGCTTGTCCTGTCTTGTAAACACTCGCGTTGCTCCCCTGGCCGCAGGATAAATTTTCTCCAGCGCAACCAGATACTCGGTGAGAGCATTACTGCCTTCCGCTACAATTTGTCTGGATCGTTGATTGGTCCCTCGGCTCATTTGTTTTCTCCCAAGGCGCTCTCGATTGAAGATAGAAATTTCTCCGCCCTATCGTAAGCGCGTTTTGCTTCTCTGGCCGTGACCGATTGGGGTTTGTAATCAGCCAGATGACGCAATTCCATCAAGTCCATTGGCGTGCGCCCAAGTTCCGCCGGTAAGACTTTCTTACGCATAATCAGCCGCCGGTTCAACTCCGCCTGCACTTGGCCATGCTCCCACTCGCTATCCTTGGCGCGATAATCTGTCAGCTTGATGAGCGCGGCAACGCTGGCCAGGAAAACGGCGTAATAAGCCCGACTGGCGCAGGCATTATATTTTTGTTTTGATAGGCCAATGCCGTCGCGTCAAGATTCTCTTTCGCTTTCAGCCAGTAATCTTTCCATTCCACGTGGAGCTTTTAGCATTCGATCATGACGAGGTCAACTGAAATGCTCGGCGATCTTGCGGCGCAGGAACGTCACTGATTCGCGCAACTCTTCCATCCCGTTCTCGCCATCTTCAATCGAAATCCAGCTATCGAAGCCCTCTTTCCTCAACGTCGAAAAGATCGTGTCGTAATCGTTCAAGCCCTTGCCGATCACGCCGTGCTTCAGGTTCTTGGCGTAACCCATCGAGCCGTCCTGCTGTTTCAAATCTTCAATCGTGCCGCTGATCAGGTAACGATCCGAAGCGTGCATCGTGATGACACGGTGTTTGACGGCGGCCAGCACATCCAGCGGGTCTTCGCCGCAAATGATCGCGTTCGACGGATCGAAATTGACGCCAAACCAGGGCGAATCAATCTTGTTGATCACTTCAAGGAAGACATCCAGACGCTGCGCGAATTCGGGGTATTTCCAGTAACCGTCCTTGTAATGATTTTCCATGTTCAGAACGATGTTCCGTTCGGCGGCATACGGGATCACCTCTTTTATACATTCGACCGTGTAACGCACGCCATCTTCGCGCGACACGTCTTCGCGCCGCTGTCCCGACAGCACGCGGCAATATCGCCCGCCGAGTTGCGCCGTCAAATCAATCCAGAATTTCTCTTTCTCAATCTCCTTCGCGCGCTCCGCCGCGTCGTGCTGCGTGAAATCTGGCGAGCAGCACATCATCGGAATTTCCAGTCCTTTCGATTCCGCGTGCTGTTTGACCTCCGCCACGTAATCCGGCTCGAAGCTGGCGAAAAAGCCCGGATACATCTCGACGCCGTCAACGCCAAGCGTCGCGGCCAGATCAATCCAATCAAAAAGCGTCATCGTGCGTTTGACGCACAGGTCGTCCATGTAACATTTAGGAAAAGCGCTAAGTTTTGGCATTACGTCATTCCTCTAAGAGAAAGCAAGTTTCATTCGTTGATATGATTGAACAAGAGTTGAATCATCCAGGGCAATCTCGAACTGTCCCAGCAAGTCCTCAATGTAATCATGGTCGAGCTTGGCGCCCTGCCGGGCCACAATCTTTCGAGCGTCTTCGTGATCGTAAGCTCTGGTCGAGATCAGCTTGTAAATGATCAAATCCTCGGGTGAGCAGACGACGACGTTTACCCCGGGCAATGGCTCTATCTCGCAGCCGCGCTCTATGGCTTTTTGATCGAATCCGAGGTCGGCTAGAAGCAGGTCTATTCGCACACCGCTTTTGTCTCTGGTGAATATAAAGCCTAGTTGGCGTAAATCGCCCTCAGGGTCGGAAGATTCGATCTGATACTCAGGCGGAATGGCGGCAAGCAATTGAGCGGCTTGTTCGCGTGTCAGCAGAACTTTGAGGTCAGCGCCTTTGGTCACGCGGGGATCGCCCCATACCGCAACTGCGATTCCTCCGATCACAACTGATCGGATTCCAGCGACCCTCAAAGAATTTTGCAAACGTGAGACGCTTTCAAGCTGGTTCTGCACAATGTTCATCTTGTAGTCGCTTCCAATCTCCGAATTTCCGCAGCCGCTCCTGTAATTCTGTCAGGTAAGACTTACGCTCTGGCAAGAAAAAATCTTTGCTTCCCTCGATGAACGGCGCCATTGAATGACAAAGAGAGAGATAGACTTTTACGCTCTCCTCTATCGTCATTTCGCGCAAAAGTCGAAGGTTGGCGCGGTCCATCGCTTCGTACTTTTCCCGCCATCCTTTCAAATCCAGCATGGCATTTACCTCCTCGCGGCTATTTTACTTCTGATCGTTCAGATCAGCTTTGTTGCTGTGGTAAGGCTGAAAATTGCGTCCCCAATCCACGCCAATCACTTCCAGCGAGATTCGGTCGCCATCCACTTTGACCAGCACGTAATGAAATGCGCCGCCGCCCGGTTCGTAAGGCGGTTTGGCGATGCGGTCGAGCGTGACTTTCTGGTCAGCGCCGGCTTTGATGTATTCGCGCGTGTCGGGGTCGCCAGCGTAGGCATAAAGCGGCGCGCCGCCTCCACCGGTCAGAACGTGATCGAGGCGATGCTTGCCCTGCTCATCTTCGTAACGTTCCACCCAATGCTCGAACATGTGGTCGTGGCCGACGAAGATCATCCTGACGTGGTGTTTGCGGAACATCGGCATATACCGCTGTCGCAGGATGACTGTCGCCGGTTCCACCCTCGCGGCGCCGTGCGGCCCCGAAGAGAGAATCGGATGATGAAAGTAGACCGCGACGTGACGGTAACGGTTGCGATCAAGCCCTTCAAGTTGTGTTTTGACCCACTCGAACTGCTTTTCATCACCGGCGATGTTTGAATCCATCGCGATGAAAAACGCGTTGCCGTAGCCGAACGAGAAGACCGGATAACCAGCCAGCCGTCGTGGCGCCCCGTTGGGCGGGATCAATTCTGCGTTCGCCGAAAAGAAATTCTTCAACCCCGGCTGCCGTCGCGGATCGTCGTGTGTGGCGGCGCTCGTCACGTCGTGATTGCCCGGCGCCAGGAAATACGGCACGTTGCCTTCCTGCGTCAACCGGTTGATTAGGTCAACGTAGCTCGCATTCCACTGCCGCCCGATGGCGCCGTTGGCCACGCCGTCTCCGCTTTGAATCACGAAGCGAACCGGGAATGGAGTCTTTTCGAGCCTTTTGATCGTGGCCAGCGCGGAGTTGATGATCAGCGAGTGTTCGTATTGAAGCTCGAACCCGTCGCGCCGCCCGCGCGTGTCACCGTAGACGATGAAAGAAAATTTCGTCTCACCGGCTGAATCTTTCTCGCTCGGCAGCGGCGTGCGCGG
>JAJVID010000109.1:15347-24939 GCA_022072205.1 Acidobacteriota bacterium | reverse complement strand
CGCACGGGATGAAAGCGGAAATCGCCGCCGCGAATCTGTATCGCAGGACGCTCAGGATGATCCTGCGACGTGATCTCGCCGGCGTTGGCGTTGTTCGCCGTGTAAATCCAGTTGTCCAGGCCGTAGCGCAAATTGGTGATTCGATTTTCGGGATTGACCTTCGGAAAGCCGGTGTAGAGAACCTTGCGCGCATCCGCCTTACCGTCGCCGTTCGTGTCTTTCATCCACAGAATATCGGGCGCGCTTGTGACCAGCAAGCCGCCTTTCCACGGCATGATCCCGCTGACCTGCAAAACCTGATCGGCGAAGACGACCGAGCGTTCGTATTTGCCGTCGCCGTCGTTGTCTTCGAGCAGCCGGATGCGCGAACGCGCCGGTTTGCCCGGCGGCGGATCGTCGGGGTAATCGAGCATCTCGGCCACGTAGATGCGCCCGTTTTCGTCCCAGACCATCTCGACCGGGCTGTTGACCTGCGGCTCGGTCAGGAAGAGTTCGACTTTGAAGTCTTCGCTGACTTTGATGGCCGCAAGTGATTCCTGCGGCGTGTAGGCGCGCTGCTCGGATTTCTGAGCGGTTTGCCGACAGGCCGTGATAAGCAGCAAGGCTAAACACAGATGCGAGACGGAGTAGGCGCGGTTGATTCTCATATTTCAGTTCATCAATATGTTGTCATATATGCTAGCATATGCGCGAAAGGAGACACTATGACTAGAACGACAATCCTCTTGGACAGTGAATTGTTTCTCCGGCTCAAACAACTGGCCGGCATGCAGGGAAAGACGGTGACGGCGATCATTCGTGAGGCGATCACCGCTTATCTTGAACGACATCATAAGCCCAAAAAGCTATCCATCATCGGCATTGGGAGCAGCGGAAAAGGCAATTTATCTGAAGATGCGGAAAAGATACTCAGACAAAGGTTTCGCAACCGAAAGGGGCGCTGATGGCGATCATTGCCGACACCGGCGCGTTAATCGCGCTGATTGATGATGATGACCGGCATCACTCTGTAGTCGCGGGGTTCATTTCTTCGACCCGCGAAGCGGTCTTCGTTCCCAGTCCGGTCGTACCGGAAGTTTGTTATCTGCTTTCAGAGAATCTGGGAGCCGACGTGGAATTGGAATTCGTCCGCTCGCTGGCCGCGCAGGAATTCGTTGTCGAGCATTTCACGGTTGACGATCTGAAGCGCGCCGTTGAGATTCTCGAAAAGTACCAGGACGCGGAGTTCGGCATGGTTGACGCGACAGTGATGGCCATGGCCGAACGGTTGAAGATCAAAACCATTCTGACCATTGACCGCCGCGATTTCAGCATCTTTCGCCCGCGCCACTGCGACGCCTTCACGCTTGTCCCCGATCTCCCGCCTGCAAAGAAATAATCGGATAAACAAAAGGCTGGCGCAGTGAAACGCCAGCCTTTCCAGTCAGTCAGGCGATCAGCCTAGAAGTTGATCTTCAACGCCATCTGTCCTACGCGAGCGCCGACGCGCGGGCCATTGGTGACGCCGAACCGTCCGGTGGTCGGATTGGTATCCACCACGTTCGGCCGAATCGGAGTGCCGCCGATGCCGAAGTTCGTACGGTTGAAGATGTTGAAGAATTCGCCGCGCAATTCGATGTTGACTGTTTCGGTGATGCGCGTGCGTTTGATGAATCCCATGTTGTCGTTGTAGTTGTTGGGATCGCGCAGTTCATTGATGTAAATCGGCGCATTGCCCAACTCATACGTGCCTGGGATGGTAAAGAAATTGGTCGTCCACCAGCGTTTGGTCAGATCGCGCGGATCGAGGTCCTGGCGGCTGATGCCGGTGCGAATCGGAGCGCCGCTGACCAGGTTGACGCGCTTGCGGCCATATTCAAATCCCCATTGCGGATAGGTGTACGGCGCGTTGAGCAGCGCCAGCGCGCCGCTGGTGTAATTGCCCGTGAAGCTGATCGTCCAGCCGCCGACGAATTTGTCGAGCACGCTGTTGCCGCTCAGGAACTTCTGGCCTTTGCCGAACGGCAGGTCAATCACCGCCACGATGTTGGCGATGTGCGGGTAGTCCGTGTATTGCAAGCTCTTGTTCAACTCAATCGCTCGCGGATCGTACGGACGGTCGGTCTTCGGGTTGCGGTTCGCGGCGTCGCCGCCGGTTTGCGTGCCCGAAGCGTCGGTCAACGCTTTCGACCAGGTGTAGTTGGCTTCGACCGTCACCCAACCAAAACGGCGATCCAGTTTGATCTGCATCGAGTTGTACCAGGAATTGCCGATCGGGTTGTACAGGTTGTTGATCGGGCCGTTGATTTGCGGGAACGGACGCAGCGCGCGAGCCAGCGTCGCGCCGGCGCCCCAGTCGGCGATGAAGTTGGCGTAGGGCGATTTGTAACCCGCAGCCACTACCTCCGGATCGTCAATCCGCTTGTTCAGCAGCGCGCCCAGCGCATAGTGCTTCGGATCGAGTTGGTTGAGCGGCGCGTGGCTCGACGAGATGCGAGAGCCGCGCATGCCGATGTAGGCGATTTCGCCCACGAGTTTCCACGGCAGTTC
Source organism: Acidobacteriota bacterium (assembly GCA_022072205.1). Classification (GTDB taxonomy): domain Bacteria; phylum Acidobacteriota; class Blastocatellia; order RBC074; family RBC074; genus JAJVID01. The sequence continues at coordinate 22,410 of JAJVID010000109.1, read as the reverse complement.
GCGTTGAATGCTGATGGTGTAGTTCTGGAAGCGCGGCGCTTTGCCTGAATCCGGCGTGATGTAATAGATGTCGTCCGCCGCGTTGCTGACCGACGGGTTGATGACCGGCGGAGGCAGGAAAGTGGAAGGCGGCACGAAGCCGTTGTCCCAATTCAACGCCGGGCCAGTCGTGCCCGCGCGCGACAAACCCGCCGTCGTGGCATAGCCGTTGGCGCAACGCAGGCAGAATCCGCCCGTCAAGCCGTTGCCTGCGGCGTAGTAAATGCCATAGCCGAGACGAACGACAGTCTTCTCATTGACCGACCACGCCAGACCCAGACGCGGGCCGACGCTGCTGTAATCGGTGTCGGCGAAACGGTCGCGGTTGATGCAGCCGTTGCAATCGCCCAGATAAGCCGTCGCGCCTTTCAGCCCCGAACGCGGATCAACGATGTTCGGATCGAACGACGTGAAGCCCGTCGGGCTGGTCGAACGCGCCAGCGGCAATTCATAACGCAGACCTAGATTGAGCGTGATGTTCGGACGGATGCGCCAATCGGTCTGCGCGTACCAGGCGTTGTAGCCGAAGTTCGCCGAAATCGCGCTCGCGTTGTATGTACGTGAAGCATTGTCCACCAGGCCCAGCAGGAAGCTGGCGAACGAATTGCCGGAGCCGGAGACATTGGCGGCGCTGGCGGTCTGGTTGGCGGCGAACGAGAACACGCCCTGCACGCCTGCGTCGTCAAAGCCGCCGGTCGAAAGCGGTTTGCCCGTCGTGCGCATCCAGCGATGGTCGGAGCCGAACTTCCAGTTGAAATTGCCGCGCACCCAACTCAGATCAGCTCGCACGTGATCGGTGAAATTGTATTGCGTGCCTTTGGTTTTGTTGCCGTTTGTGTCGGCATACGCCGTGTAGCCGTCAGTCGCAAAAGTAATGACGGGAAACGAATTGGTATCGCCTTCCGACACGCCCTTCAGTCCGAGCTTTTGCGGCCAGCCCTGGCCGACTTGATCGTTGTCGAAAATCTGGCGCAGGCGAGTCATGCCGTAGGTCACGTGCAAATTGACCGTCGGTGTGATGATGTAATCGTAATTGAACCGCGTGAAGGTCGGGCGATTGCCCGAATAGGAAGTCGTGCCTGCGCCTTGCAACGGTTGCGGCAGCGGCCCGCTTTGCAAACCACCTAAATCCTGCCAGGTGTAGAAGAAGTTGATCAGGTGTTTGTCGGTAATGTTGTGATTCACCTTGATGCTCCACGAATTCTGGCGCGTCTGCGTCTGGATGGTCGCCAGATAGTTGTTGAGCAGGCCCGGAGTCGTGGTGGCCGGAATCAGCGGCAGAATGTTTCGGGAAACGTTGCTGAACCGGTTTTGCGGGATGATGTTGCCCTGGAAGGGCTGCCCAGTCACCGGATCGTAAATCAGACGGCCCGGCAGCAATTCAGAAAAATCGCCAGTCCGCATTTTCGCTGTCGGCAGACTGCGGAAACCGGTGGAAACATCCGCGCGGCGATAGTTTTCGGTCGTGAACAGGAAGAACGATCTGTTCCTGGATTCGTTGTAGCCGCCCAGCGGGCCAAAGATTTTCTTCGGCAGATAGATCGGGCCGCCCAGCGCGCCGCCGTATGTGTTTCCGTGATACTTCGGTTTCGCCGCGACAACGCCCGCGCCCAGCGGGGTCGCTTTCGTCGCCCAGGCAGCGGCGCTCAGCGCGCTCGACGTGTGGAAGTCGTAAACGGTGCCGTGGAATTCGCGTCCGCCCGATTTGGTGACGAACGATTCAACGCCGCCGCCCGTGCGTCCGTATTCCGCCGCAAAGGTGTTGTTGATGAGCCGGAATTCGCCGATGGCTTCGACCGAAGGCAGGCCGTTGAACGCCACGCCGCCCGATTCGGGGTTCGTCGCGTTGGCGCCGTCAATCAGAATTTCTTTGGATCGGCGTTGGCCGCCGGAGATGCCGCCCTCGGCTTGCGCGCCGTTGACCACGCCGGGTTGAAAACCGATGAAGGCTTCCGGGTTGCGAATGCCCGCGCCGCTGATCGGCGCATCCACCAGCAGTTTCGGCGAAAAGGTCACGCCGACTTCCGTCGTCGTTGACTGCAATTGAGCGGCGTCAGCGGTAACCGTCACAGTGTCAGTCAAGTTGCCGGCTTCCAGCCTGGCATCGGTTACCGTTCGGTTTCCGAGATAAATGACGACGCCGTCGAGCGTCAGTTTCTTGAAGCCCTGGGCTTCGACCGTCACTTTGTACTGGCCGACTTCCAGATTGGGCAGGGCGTAGAGGCCTTCGCTGGTGGCGGTCGTTTCAAATACCCGCCCGGATGCGACGTGTGTGGCGGTAACCTTCGCCCTGGCGATGGCGCCGCCATTGGTGTCCGTGACCGTTCCGGTCAACGAACCGCCGCTTAATTGCGCGAATGCCACACTGCCCGCCAAGAGCAGTATACAGAGAAGCATACATAGAAGAGAGACTGCCTGGCGTATAGTCTTCATCAGATCACCTCTTGATTATTCAGTTGTTGAAATCAGAGCTTCTGTTGAGAAGCTTAAATGGATGGAAGTCCGTGGGGGATGAACTCCCTGTTTTGAAAAAAACTGATCAGAAAAGCGGATCCCAGCAAAACCAGCAAAGAAGTCTTGTGATAAGTCGGTCGTTGTTGGCGCAGAAATTATTGCGCTCAGGCAAGGATGTCAAGTGGTTATACCAATGAGACGGAAATTCACTGACGCCCGTTCGCCTCAGTTAAGACGGCGCCGTCAGTTTTTCAGTTTCACCGTATCTTCCCAAAACCTCCATCGCGGGTAGCCGGTTCGCGGCGGCGCTCCGTCCAACTGCAAACCGAAGGTGTATGGCAGCGATTCCATCAACGTTTGATCGCGGTAGAGAATTTTTGTCATCGTCGCGGCTGAGTAAGAGACTTCATCGCCTCTGAGTTTGGCGAACAGGTACGAGGCGTCGGTTACGAAATCGCCGTAGCGGACTTTGCCCAGATCGAATTGGTAACGCGGGCCGATGGGTTCGCGCGCCAAATCCATTTCGAGATCGAACTTCACGCAGATGACGGACTTCTCCTGACCGTCTGTGATTTCAAGGCCGATGGCTTTGCCCGCTTTGTCTATGTCAAGCAGGCGGACGTTGGCTGCGTTGAACGAGTCATCGCCGCGCGTCGCATGCGGGCGCAGAACGGTGACGAAGTATTCGTAATCGCCTGCTTTGTACGAAGCCGAAACCGTTTGATAAATCGCCGTCTCGTCCTGGAAGTGGCGCGAGATGGGGAACGCGCCGACCTGCTTGCCCTGCGCGTTTTCAGGGAAGTAGATCAGCAACGATTTGTTCAGCGGCAGTTCGTCCGCGCCGATGCGGTCAACGGCGGTGTCGAACAGCCGTTCGCTCTGGCTGCGAATCTGCCGCGTGTGCCAGAGGTTGGTGAACGTGAAGTAGTCGGGCCGCAGGATTTTTATCCCGTCAATCACGACGAAAAGGTCATTGTTTTTGAGCCACGTGATGACGCGATCCCACTGGTAGCCGAGTTCGTCGTCAATGACGCGCGTGCGGCTGGCGTCTACGTCTTTGAACTTCAGGAAATCAATCTTCTGCGTTCGGACTTTGCGGTAAGCGCCGGAGTTGCGGATGAATTCGTAAACGCCCTGCGTCTTGTCGCGCTTGTTTTTGCGCGCGACCACGCGGTTGTGGAAGTAATCTGCCCGCCACGCTCCGTATTGTCCGCTCGGCAGATCAGGCCGGTAGCCGCCGTCGTGCAGCAAGACCGAGCCGCCGCTCATCAAAAGCGCAATGCTGTTTTCGTCGGCGTGGCCGTGATGCATCTTCTCTTCTTCGACCGAAAGGTTCTGACGCAGGTAATCGCGGCCAAGCAATCCGCCGTCGCCTTCGTCGCGGTAATTCAAAAGCATCATCGTGCTCGTCCGATCCCAACCATCGCGGAAGACAATTTTCTTGCCAACCAGATCGTCGAGCGCGTCCTGACTGGTCGTCGTTGGCGGTTGCGGTTTGATCGAATCGTCGGCCCAGCGATGAGCGTCCGTGAAGGCCGAGCCGACGCCCGCGCCGACGTTGATGTTTGCGACGATTGACTGCTCGCCGCTCTTTGCCATTCGTTCCAGCGCGCGCCGGGTCAATTCCTGCGCGACGAATTTGTATTGCGGGTTGTGATAAATCGCCGCCGCTTTCTCGTAAACCGGCACGAAGCGCTCCCATCCGCCGTTCCAGTGCGCGTCGCCGAAGTCGGCGATGTTGCCGTGCGGCGTCAGCAGTTGCGCGAAGTAATCGAGGTAGTATTTGACCTGCGGCGATTGCAACACGTCGTCGCGGCGGCTGATGTCCGCGTAAGAAAACAGCGCATAGAGCCAGACAGCGTGATAACCGGTGGCGTCTTCAATCTCCCACTGCTTCAAACTGTCGCTGGCCAGCGTCTCGGCAAGCTGTTTCCAACGTTTCGCGTTCGGATGATAGCTGAGCGCGACCGCGCCGTAATACAAACTCTCTGCGCGAAGCATCGCGCGGTTGTGCGCTCCCCACTCGGGAAAATAAAAGATGTGATCGAGGCTGAACGCCAGGTCGCGTTCGATCTTCTCGCGGGTCTTAGCGTCCATCACACCGCTTTCGCGTATTCGCATGTAAGCGCGTGAGTATGGTGGCATGATGAAGAAATTGGAGATCGCCGGAACCCCGTTGCGGTATTCGGCGCGTTTGGCCTGGAACTCTTTCGGATACGTTTCGCGCAGGTCGCCGTACGAAGCCAGAATGTCGCGGGTCTTCTCGGCATACGATTTGTCTTTGGTTTCCTGATAAAGATAACCGAGCAGGTCGGCCAGATAGATCGGGCCGCCGGGCGCGTCATACCCCCAGAGTTCGTGATGATTCGGCTTCTTCTTCCAGTCCTCGATGCTTCGCGGGTAATCCTGCCAGCCACGGTCGGCGGCGATTTTGATGTAGCGCAGGTAATCGCTCTTGAGCGTTTGGGCCTGGGTGAGTGTTGTCAGGAGAATGATCAGAATGGTCAGTGAGATGTATCGAAACATTGAAGTCCTTTTACTGTTGTAAGAGCGCAGGCTTCAGAGTCCACGCCTGCAACCGCGCCAGTTCCATGATCTTCGGCGCGTGAAAGCCTTCGGGAAAGATCACCCAGCTCCAGAGCCGGGTTGAGTCTTCAGCGACGTAACTGTCAGCCGTGAATTTGCCCTGCCGTAATTGAATATCGTTCATCTGCGCATTGGCGCTCTTCCGGCCTTCGATCACTGAGCCGAGCGTCGCCAGATAATCCTGCGGTGAGATGCTGCGCGCGCCAATCCAGATTTCATCCGGCATCCGCCCGTGCGCGCGGCAGAATTGCGAAACCTGAAGGACGGCTTCCTGGAATTCCACCGGCTTCACCGTCGTCAGCGGCTTGCCGCCAGCGGCGGGCGCGAATTGGCGGGCCGGGCCGTATATCGGGTTCAACCTTACTGGCCGTTTCTCCTCGTTCGAGAGAAAAGCTTCGGTCAGCAGCGAGAAACTGTCAGCCGCCGAAAGCGTGAAGCCGTTCATCTTCTGAAACGTGATCTCGTTCTGAACCGACCGGGCGATGGCCGCTATCTCATCGGACGTGAAGTTGTGGGACGTTGCGCCGTCGGCGTAAAGCTTCATCAATTCGCTCGCGGTGACGAAGCGCGCGCCCGGCTGCGCTTTGATGAATTTCACGTACTCTTCAAAATCGCTGAACGCCTTTTCGGTTTCAGCGACTGGCCTCGTTTCCGGCGTCTTCCACTCGTTGCGCGGAGGGTTGGCCCCGCGTTTGAAATTGACGCCGTCCCAGAATTCGGCGTGAACCCATTCGCAGGGGTGGTAGACGATGCTGATGGTCCCGCCGCCCTGTGCGCGCAGCTTGTCGAAAGCGGCCTGGAATTTCGACTTGCCTTCGGTCAGGCTCGCCCCGCCTTTCAATTCCATTCGAGTGAGAGTCGAACGCATTTTGAAGACGTTCAGCATCTGGCCGAAATAAAACGGCTGATCGTCAATGCCGACGTGATTACTTTCGTCCAGATACATCCCGATGCCCATTCGTTTGAGAGCCGGGTAAGTTTGCGAAGCCCAGGCCGCGCCGGGCTGGCCGTAACAGGTCGGCGTCACGCCGAAGATGCGTTCGATGTCGCGCACGCCCTGAACTTCGCGGCGGTAAAACTCGGCGGCGCCGTCTTCCCAGCCCGCGTGTTGCAGGTAGACGGCGATGGTGGGCTGCTGGCTGTGCGTGTTGGAGTGATAGCCGATCTCGTGTTTTTTCAAAGCGGTGATCACGTCCTTGCGACCGCGCTGTTCGAGCGTGCGAGCCTTTTCGCCAACGACTTTGAACGTAGCTTTGACTCCGAGCCGCGTCAATATTTCGGCCAGCCTTTTGACCGCATCATCGCTTTGCGGCAGGACGTAATCTTCAGTGTCGAACCAGAGCGTGACGTAAACCGGGGCGGGAGATTGAGCGATAATCGGATGAGAAGTGATCGTGGAAATAGTCAGAGCGAATAGAATCAAAATCAATTTTGCAGGGGATGGCATATCGGGTTCCTATGCTGGAAGTTATTTCTTCCGCGCGGGCTTCTTTTTCGCTTTGCCGTTCTGTTTGGCCGCCGGGCCGAAGGCCGTCGGCTTGAATTCACGCGGGGTCAGAAGCTCGAATGTGCCGTCGTGAATGCGCGCCAGATAAAGCCCTTTGCTCAAAACCTCGCCGCGCAGATTGTCTGGGATGTCTACGGCGGCGATGATCCCGTAAATTTTCCGGTCGCTGTGCGCGCCAAAGAATTCAGGGAAGCGCTCGATGGTCTTGAGCATTTGATCAACGCTTTCGCGCGTGAGATGACTTTTGACCTCGACCAGGTAGACCTCGTTGCGCGAGCCGTTGTCGTAAGCCATCACATCAATTTCAATCGAGTGACCATTTTGTCGAGACTTGGCGCGAAGCGCCACGACATCCATTTTGAAATGATTGCGAAGAATCTTCTCCATCGAAGGGAAAGCCATGCCTTCGGTGAAGCTGCCGAACTTGTTGCCCAACTCGCCGAGTTGTTTGTTGACCTGTTTGATCTGCCGGTCGGT
>JAJVID010000109.1:0-15247 GCA_022072205.1 Acidobacteriota bacterium | reverse complement strand
TTCATCCAGAAGCCGCAGTCAGGATTGACCCATTTGATCCGCTCCTGGCCGACGATCTTTGCGGCGTCTTCGATTCGCTTCGCCACGACCTCCGGCGTTTCGACGGTGTTGACCTTGATGTCAATCACGCCCATGCCGAGGCCGATGCGCGGGTTGAGTTCGTCTTTGAAATACTTCAATTCGTCGTAGCCGCGAAAAGCCATTTCGAGCAGCACGTGGTCGCAATGCAGCCGATTGATAAAACCGATCAGCTTCTGCCATTCGCCTTTTTGAATTGACTGGCCGCCGTAATTGCCGAAGCACATATGCACGCCTTTCTCTTTCGCTTTGACCGCCGCGTCGAGAACAACGTTGATCGCGGTGGCGGCCCATTCAGCTTCATCGGGATGGCCGGTGATGTTGGCTTCGTCAACCTGGATCACGTCGGCGTCAATCTCGGCGATCTGTTTTGCCAGCGCGCGCGCCAGCGCCAGCGCCACGTCAGGATAATTTCTGTAGTGATGATCCATCAACGTCTTCGAGAGCATATGCGGCCCGGTCAGAGTGAATTTCATCGGATGACCAGTGCAGGCTCGCGCGCGGCGATAATCGTCGAGCAGCATCAGCGAGCCTTCGCCGATCTCGCTCTCGACAACGCCGGCTGGGGCTGAGCGAAACCCCATCCCCTCGATTCGGCGAAACTCTTCGATGTCGCCGCGCGTGATGCGCGAACGAATGCCATCCATCGGGCGGATGAAGTATTCGATCATCCCGTTCGTGTCGGGATGATTGACATCCCAGCGGTAAAGCTCGCCGTCGGCGACGACGTCAACGCCTGCCAGTTCCTGAATCTTGAAGACGACTTTGGTCGCGTCAATCAACGCCTGCTGGCTGGGCAGCGCGATCAGCCATTCAGGCGCGGGATACGAACCGACGACGGTAGTGCGAATTGAAGGTGCGGTCACAAGTCCTCCGAAGTTTTATATCGAAAATGATTAGGGTTTGAAGTGCGAGCGCGCGCAGTATAGCAGCGAGCCTCGATGATGCAAGCTGCGCTAGCCAGCCAACGGGTTTTGCCGTAAGATCACGCCTCTTTTTCGCAACCCAATTCAAACATTAAAGGCAACGAGGCAAGAGGATGGCTCAAACTCTTTCAACCATCGGCCTGCTGATGGCGGGCGCGACATCCGTCAGCAACGTGGTCAAGGACATTTCGGCCAAGAAGGTCGTTGATCACCACGAACTAATCGCATCTACTTTCTGGATTCGTTTCTTCGCGGCGCTCGCTTTCATCATCGCGCTCGGCGGGCGCGCGTTGATGGGAACGGTTCCGCATTTCCGCAGCGATGGCGGCGAACTGTTCGGCATAGACGGATTGCATCTTGGGCCGGCGCCGACCTACCTGATCTATCTTTCAATCGAAGTTCTGATGGTAGCCGCCTCGACGCTGCTCTATTTCCGCGCAATGCAAGTGACGCCGATCTCGCTCTGCATGCCGTACATCTCGTTCACGCCGGTCTTTCTGATCGTCACCGGCAACGTGATACTCGGTGAATTGCCGGCGGCTGAGAAACTGGTCGGCGTCGTGATGATCTTCATCGGCTCAATCGCCATGCACCGGTTGCTGTTCGCCAACGGCTGGTTTGAGCCGATCAAGGCCATCTGGCGCGAGCGAGGATGTTTTTATATGCTGCTGGTCGGTTTCATCAATTCGATCACCAATCCGATTGATAAACAGTTGGTTTTGATGACCGACGCGTTCACGCAATCGTGCGCGTTCGGCGCGGGGATGTGCGTGCTGTTCACGCTGCTGCTTTTCGCGCGCAAGGCTGACGCGGGGAAGGTCATCCGCTCGGTTCCGTTCTGGGCCGCGCTCGCGGGCACGCTCGAAGCTGTGGCGTTGATCTTCCAGTTGTCGTCGCACAACTACATTGACGTGGTGATCACGATCAGCGTCAAACGCGCGGGAATAATTCTGGTCGTGCTGCTCGGCTGGCTGGTTTTCAAGGAAAAGGGAATCGGCGACAAGCTGATCGCGTCATTGGTGATGCTGGTCGGCGTGTTGATCATCTATCTGCCGGTGACGTTGGCGCAGGGCGCGCTGATCGCTGTTGCGGCTTTGATGGCGATGTTCGTAGCGTTTTACCTGACGCGGCCAAAGGTGGAGGTCGAAACGACGGTTTCCTGAGCGTAAGAGAGATGAGGGGTTTGAGGAAGTTTTCTTTCACCGCAGAGGCGCGGAGGAACGCAGAGGCAATGCGGAGAAAAAATTCTGCGCATTCTCTGCGATCATTGCGCCTCTGCTGTGAACTGGGTTTGCTCATCATCTGTCTCGCCTTCTTCTTCCCGGCTATCGCTCAAACTCCAGCAGAGGATCAGGAACCGGCGCCTCAACAGGACGCGCCAGCCGGCAAGCCCTCGAACTGGAACTGGTCTTTCTCGATCCGCAACCGAACGGGCTTCCGCACGAACGAGCCACGCCAACTTCAAATGTCGCGGACGATCTTCGACGCGAAGGGCATTTATAAAATCAACGACAATTGGCGGATGACTCTCGAAGGCCGCGCGCATTACGATCCGGTTGAGCGGCTTGGCTATCCGAAAAACGTCTGGCTCGACCCGCGACAGGTTCTGCTCGATGGCCGCGCCGGAAAGGTTGATCTCAAACTCGGCTTGCAGCAGGTCGTGTGGGGGCAGTCCGACGGCCTGCGCGTGCTGGACGTGATCAACCCGCTCGATTACCGCGAGTTCATCCTCGAAGATTTCATTGATTCGCGCCGCCCGCTGTGGCTCGCGCGCGCCGACGCGCCGGTCGGCAAAGGTTCGCTGCAATTGATCTGGGTCCCGTACTTCGCGCCAGCGCGATTGCCAGCGGCTGATAACGAATTCGGTTTGGGCGAGAGCTTCGGGCTGGGGTTGATTGACGCGACGTTGCGTGAACAGGGGCTGCCGCAGATTCCCTTTCGCATCGAGCCGACGCGGCGTCCGGCCTATCAGCTCAAATCATCTCAGTTCGGCGCGCGGTACAGCCGCAGCGTCGGCGCGTGGGATTTGACGGCGAATTATTTCTACGGCTGGGAAGACACGCCGGCGAATTACTTTCTCGGCGTCGAGAACGCGATCAAAGATTCGCCGCCGACCCTGGTCTTCAAGCCGAGCTTTGATCGCAAGGAGGTCTTCGGCGGCACGGCGGCGACCAACTTTGGGTCGCTTGTGTTGCGGCTGGAAGCGGGATGGAACCGGAACAAGGTGACGCCGGTCGCAACGAACGCGCAAATCAGCTATGAAAAACACGGCCAGGTTTCGAGCGTCGCCGGGCTGGACTGGTCGGCGAAGACCTGGATCTGGATCAGCGGGCAATACTTCCTGTCGTTCACTTCCGCGCCGCAGCAGAAGCTGCTCTTTCCGCGTTACAACCATCTGGCTTCGATCTACCTTCGCACTAACTTCCAGCGCGAAACGCTCAGGCCGGAGTTGTTTGTTCTGACGGGATTGAACCAGAGTCAGTATCTGATCCGCCCGCGAATCGTGAAGACCATCGGTGATCATTGGAGTGTAGGCGGCGGCGCGGATTTCTTCGGCGGGAAGCGGACCAACATCTTCGGCTATTTCGATTCGCGTGATCGGGTGGTGTTGGAATTGAAATGGATGAAATGAATATGCGGTGAGAACACGCCTGAATTGCGCCGTAAGAGCCTGCCAGTAAGCCGATCACCTCTTTATCCGCATCGTTGTTCGCCTAATCTCTCATCGCGTCTGGAAATAGTCTTTGATCTTATCGGCCATCAGCTCAAAAAAAATATTTCAACCATCCACCACTTCAGCAGGATTTCGCGCATGTAGGTAAGTGAAGCCCATCAATTTCTTGTTGGAGGTAAAACCGATGAACGTTCCAGCCTGCCGAACTCCTCTTGCGCTCAGTTTTGTCTTTGTTCTCGTGTGTTTGGGATTGCCGGTCTTGCTTTTGCGAGGCGGCTCTTCGGTCAATGCCCAGGTCGAGAAAGGCGCTTTCACCGTAAAGAATTTTTCCTTGTCACCGCCCGGAGAGCGGGAAGAGCCACAGCCCAACCAAACCGCGCGGAATTCGACCGCCGCTCCAACGCAACCCACCACCGACCTGATAATTGACGACGGCACGTTCGAGGCGGCGGTCGGCATCAGCGGCGGAGGCACGGCGATAGGCGTGAACCGGTTGACTCCGGCCAGCTATCCCGCAACGCTCACGGGCGTGTTGGTCTTTTTCCAGGGCCAGCAGGGGGCGCCGCCCGCGTCGCCGATCACGATCCTGGCTGGGACAAATCCTTCCGGCGGCGCCAACATCAACAACATCACATTCACGCAGGTCAGCGCGGCTGTGGAAGCCTCGGACAGCTTCTGGGTTTATCCGGTCACGCCCGTGACCATCAATTCGGGCGATTTCGTCGTCGGGTTTCGCATAATGCACGCGGCGGGCGTCCTGCCGCTGGCGATTGACAGATCGTCGGCGCCCCAGCGGCGATCTTATCTTTCGACCGACGGAACGACGTTCACAATCCTGGATGACCTTGTCCCGTCAGCAGCCGGCAATCTCATGATCCGCGCGCGGGTTCAGGGGCAAGCGCCAGGATGCCCGGCGGCGAGCGGCGTCAATCCCTCAAGCGGTGGCCCCGGCAGCCAGGTGACGATCACCGGAAACAATTTTACCGGCGTCAATGCGGTCAGATTCGCCAACAATGTCAACGCGAGTTTCACCGTCAACAGCGCCACGCAGATCACCGCCACCGTGCCGCAAGGCGCGGTCAGCGGCCCGATCACCATCAGCAAACCCAACTGTCCCGACACTACGACCTCCACTTTCACCGTTCCCGGAGGCTGTTCGTATTCGATCAATCCGGCAAGCCAGAGTTTCACGGCGAGCGCCGGGACGGGCAGTGTGGCTGTGACGACTCAAACCGGCTGCGCCTGGACGGCTGTGAGCAACGCTTCGTTCATCACGGTCACCAGCGGCGCGAGCGGCGCCGGCGCCGGCACGGTCAACTATTCGGTTGCGGCCAACTCCGGCGCGGCGCGCTCAGGCACGATCACCATCGCCGGGCAGACGTTCACCGTCAATCAATCCGGCGGCAGTTGCACTTACTCGATCAGCCCTACGTTCAGATCCGCCGCCATCGGTGGCGGATCTGACACTGTGGCGGTCACCACGCAAGCCGGTTGCGCGTGGACGGCGGTGAGCAACGCCAATTGGATTACGATCACCTCCGGCGCCAGCGGCAATGGATCAGGCACGGTCGGCTATTCGGTCGCGTCGAACGCCGGCAATCCGCCGCGTTCGGGCACGGTGACCATCGCCGGACGGACTTTCACTGTGGATCAAGCCGGTTGCGCTTACACGCTCTCGGCTTCGAGCCAGACGTTCTCTTCGAGCGGCGGCAACGGCAGCGTGAACGTGACTACGGCGAGCGGCTGCAACTGGATGGCTGCGAGCAACGCGCAGTGGATCACGATCAACAGCGGCGCGAGCGGCAGCGGCCCCGGCGCGGTCAATTACACGGTCGCGGCCAACACCGGCGCGCCGCGCATCGGAGCGATGACTATTGCTGGTCGAACCTTCACGGTCGCGCAAGGCTCCACCCAGCCGACTCCGTATCGCGGCGCGTGGCAGGGCACGACCAACCAGAACCTGCCGCTTCAATTCACGGTGGACAACAACGACATCGTGGTCAATCTGGAAGCGGACGTGCGCATTTCGTTCTTCGTCCCTCCGAGCGGCACGTTGACCTGCACTTACAGATTGCGCGGCGACGCGCCCGCGATCATCAACAACGGGCAGTTCGCGGTCACGCTGGTTTCCGCCAACAGTTCCGTCGCTTTTCAAACCAGCGCGCAACCAATGCTGCGCGGGACGTTGTCGTCCGCCACTTCCGCCTCAGGGCAGATCACCGGTTCGACCGCCGGGGTTATCATCTGCGGCTCGACTTTGACGATTGGTTCGATCAGCGTCAGTTCAAAAACCTGGAACGCGACAAAACAGGTTCAGCCCGGATGCCCCAACGCGACCGGCATCAACCCGGCCAGCGGCCAGACCGGCGCTCAGGTAACGATCACCGGCTCCGGCTTCACCGGAGTCAACGCGGTGAAATTCGCCAACAACGCGCCGGCCAGCTTCAACATCGTCAGCGACACGCAGATCACGACGACCGTGCCTGCGGGCGCGGGGACGGGGCCGATCGTCATCAGCAAGCCAAATTGCCCGGACGCGGTGACCGCCAATTTCACCAACGCCAGCGCGGTTGGCCCGCTTGCCAGCGTCTCGGCGGCCAGCTTTCTCGGCTCGGAGATTTCGCCCGAATCAATCGTCGCCGCCTTCGGCCAGAATCTGGCGGCCAGCGTCCAGGTTGCGCAGGGCCAGCCGCTGCCGTTCACGCTTGGCGAAACCAGCGTGATGGTCAGGGACAGCGCGGGTTTCGCAGGCGGCGCGGCCGGCGCTGAGCGCTCCGCACCGCTGTTTTTCGTCTCGCCCGGCCAGGTCAATCTGCAAATTCCCCAGGGCACAGCCAGCGGCGACGCGACCATCACGGTGTTGCGGAACGGCTCGCCAGTAGCTTCAGGAACCGCGCGAGTCGCCTCGGTAGCGCCGGGACTTTTCACCGCCAACGCCAGCGGGCAGGGAGTGGCGGCGGCAGTCGCTTTCCGGCTGCGGGCCGACGGGTCGCAGAGCTTCGAACCGGTCGCGCAATTCGATTCGGCGCAGGGCCGCTTCGTCCCCGTCCCGATTGATCTCGGCCCGGCCACCGATCAGGTCTTCCTGATTTTGTACGGCACGGGGTTCAGGTTCGTCAGCTCGCTCGCGGCGGCGACGGCCACAATCGGCGGCGACAGCGCGGAAGTTTTATTCGCCGGCCCGGCGCCGGGTCTGGTCGGCGCGGATCAGGCCAACCTGCGATTGTCGCGCAACCTGATCGGGCGCGGCGATGTGGATGTCGTGCTGACGGTTGATGGGAAGACGGCGAATACGGTCAGGATCAATGTCAAATAACCAGATAACTCATCACGTTTGTAAACGGAGGAAAGAAAAAATGTTCAAGAATGATGATCGAACGATTGACAGTTTGCCGGCGCGGATTGGAGGCGCCCTTATGCGTAGAGCGATGCTCTCAATGCTGGCGATCTTCGGCCAGAGTTTAGGGTCGAGACTCAGAAGTAACCAACCAACCGATAGTTTAGAGAAAGGAAGAATTATGAAACAGATGTTCTTGTTAGCGATACTTGTCGTTATGTGCTTTTTGCCTCTGTCAGGAGCGGGCGCTGGGTTGCAGGATAAGCAAACACCTCCTGCAAAATCCGATCAAAGCGCCGAGATGAAGCCGGGCAAAGAGAAGGGTAAGCAGGAACGCTTCTTCGCTTTTCCCCTGGCGAAAGTGAAAGAGGCTGTCATTGATGCGATGAAGGGAGCCGAGTTCGAGGTTAAGAAAGACAGTGGTAACGAACTTGAAGCTAAGCGCAAACGCCACGTCGGAGTTTTCGTCGGATCAGGTGGCGAAACACTGGTGGCGCAGTTCAAAGAGGCTGAAGAAGGCGGGGTCAAGGGCACGCGCGTTGTCGCAGAAACCAAGAAAGGATTTGTGGGACGCGCGGGCCAAAAGAGTTGGACTAACGCTGTTCTTGATGAGGCCGAGCGCATTCTCAAGGAGGCGAAACAGTGAGGCTTTTTCGCTGGAGTAAACTTTGGCTTGCCATCACACTCGTCCTATTCGGATTGATTTTTCCATCCCTCGGGCAATTCTCTGGCGTCAGAAGCAAGGTAGAACTCGTCGGACCCAAGCGCCCCGCCAGGCCGCCGAATTGTGAGGTGGAGATATTTAGCGATAGCAAACCGGAAAAGCGATACGAGGTCGTGGCCCGAATAGACGTCTATGTTCGTCGTAATAAGGTCACGCAGGGACGTCAGGCGGTATATGAAGAGGCCGTGCCCGAACTCAGGAAACAAGCTTGTAAGGTCGGGGCCGACGCAGTCATTGTGCTGCGCCAGACGGTTTCCAGCTCCGGCGAATTCAAGCTTCTCTACGTTAAAGCCGAAGCTATTCATTTTACCGACGACTCTCCAAATAGAGCGAGTCCGTGAATGTAGTTTTGGTCGCAGGCTTAAAGGTAGCGTTTTCAACAATCGCCTCTGCCGTTTCAGTCGCCTGCAGCGCGATGTGTTTGATTGAAAAGGGCTGGCAAGTTGGTTAAGCTTCGCGCGCTTTCACGAAAAACGCGCGAAGCTTATGACACAACCAAACAATCCGCCTGCAAAACAGCCCGTCACTCCCAAAGACGCGGCGGCGATGATCCTGTTGCGCGATCCCGCCGACCCGAAAGTCTTCTGGGTGAAGCGCGCGAAGACGTTGGCGTTCATGGCCAATTACCACGCCTTTCCCGGAGGGCAGCGTGACGCAGGTGACGCCGGGATTACTATTCTCAACGCCGAAGACATGCCTGACGCTGTGATGCGCGTCACTGCGATCCGCGAGATTTTTGAAGAAACCGGCGTCCTGATCGCGCGCGGCGTCGAAAAGATCACGGCTGAGCGGCGGGCGGCACTGCGCGACGAATTCCACTCCGGTCAAATCCCGTTCAAAGATTTGCTCGAACGCGAAGGCTTGACGCTGGATGCGAGTCTGCTCGTCGAAACTCCGCGATGGGTCACTCCGGCGACTTCGCCGCGGCGTTACAACACGCGGTTCTTCGCGGCCTGGCTGCCCGAAGGCCAGGAGACCGAAATCATTCCCGGCGAGTTGGAAGACGGCGAATGGCTGCGCCCCCGCGAGGCTTTGCAAAAATGGATTGACGGCGATTGCGTGATCGTCACGCCGATCTTTTGCGCGATTCAGGCGATGGCCGAAGGCGTCGAAGATTTCGCCGAACGAATGAAGACAACCTCGCAGGAAGAGCGCGATCACCTGGAGCGCCGGGTGCAATTCCGCTACGGCGTCTTCCTATGTCCGCTGCGCACGCCCACGATCCCACCCGCCACGCACACCAACTGCTACATTATCGGCGGCGACGAGATGGTCGTGATTGATCCCGGTTCGCCTTATCCCGATCAACAGGCCGTGCTCGATCACGTGGTCGCCAGATTCATCGCGCAGGGCAAGCGATTCCGCGAAATCATCATCACCCACCTGCATCCCGATCACATCGGCGGCGTGACGCATCTGGCCGAAAAGTTCAATCTGCCGGTCGCCGCGCACCGTCTGACCGCCGAAGCGATTAACGGCGAAGTCCGCGTTGATCGCTTCATCGAAGACGGCGATCTGATCGAATTGGCTGAAGGGGCGACCGGTCTGACCTGGCGCTTGCGCGCGATGTGGACGCCGGGGCACGCGCGCGGTCACCTGAGTTTTCACGAAGAACGCACGGGGAGCCTGCTGACCGGCGATTGCGTGGTCGGCTTCGGCACGGTCGTCATCGCGCCGCCTGAAGGCAACATGAATGATTACCTGGCTTCGCTGCGGCGCTATCTGGAACTGCCGCGATTGACGGCGTTGATGCCGGGGCATGGGCCTGTCATCGCCGACGCGCGGGGACGAATCGAGGAGTACATCGCGCACCGCCACGTCCGCGAAAAACAGATCATCAACGCGATGCAGGCTGGCGCGAACACGATCCCGCAGATGGTCAAAGCAATTTACACGGACGTGCCCGAAGCGATGCATCAACTGGCTGAAATGTCCGTGCTGGCGCATCTGGAAAAGCTCGAAGGCGAAGCGAGAGTCGTTCGACGCGGCGATGAATTCACCGCCGTTTGAAGTTTTTGCCGGACACAGCTTAGAATCGCGCCTTCCGTTCACGCCCAAATTTTGCCCGACAAAAATGGAGGCTTTTATGATTTCGCGGTCACGCATACGCATACTGATTGTCTGCCTGTCTATCGCCGCAGTTTTGTTAGCGGCTGTTGCGCCCGCAGTATCAACCGCGCAATCTCAGCAGGAGTATCAGCCGACGACGGAAAACCTGGAAGCGCGGCGATGGTTTCAGGACGCCAGGTTCGGCTTGTTCGTCCACTGGGGCGTTTACAGCGTGCTGGGCGATGGCGAATGGGTGATGAACAACAAGAAGATTCCGATCAGCGAATATGAAAAGCTCCCGCCGCAATTCAATCCGGCTCAGTTCGATCCGGCTGAATGGGTCGCGCTGGTCAAAGCCGCCGGCATGAAATACATCACGATCACGAGCAAGCATCACGACGGCTTCGCGATGTTCGATTCAAAGATCAGCGACTGGGACATCGTTGACCGCACGCCTTACAAAAAAGACGTGTTGAAGATGCTCGCCGACGAATGTCAGAAGCAGGGGATCAAGCTGTTCTTTTATTACTCGCAACTCGATTGGCATCATCCCGATTACTTTCCGCGGGGGCGAACCGGATTGACTGCGGGCCGGGCAGAAAGCGGCGAATGGTTCAAATACATTGATTATATGGATGGGCAGTTGAAGGAGTTGCTCACGAATTACGGCCCCATTGGAGGTATCTGGTTCGATGGAATGTGGGACAAGCCGAAGGCCGATTGGCGGATTGAGCAGACCTACAAGCTGATTCACTCGTTGCAGCCCGCCGCGCTGGTCGGATCGAACCATCACCTGAAGCCTTTCGCCGGCGAAGATTTTCAGATGTTCGAGAAAGATCTGCCCGGACACAACACCGCCGGATTCAATGCGGAATCGGAAGTCGGCGAACTGCCGCTGGAAACCTGCGAGACGATCAACGGCGCGTGGGGCTTCAACGCCAACGACAAACGGTTCAAGAGCGCGAAGGATTTGATTCATTATCTGGTCAAGGCCGCCGGATACAACGCGAACTTCCTGCTCAACGTCGGCCCGATGCCGAATGGCAAGATTCAGCCCGAATTCGTTGACCGATTGAAACAGGTCGGCGCGTGGCTGGAAAAGAACGGCGAGACGATTTACGGCACGCGCGGAGGCCCGCTCACCCCGCGACCCTGGGGAGTGACGACGCGCAAGGGCAACAAGGTTTACCTGCACGTCCTGAACTGGCCCGACCCGGTGCTGGCGAT
This sequence comes from Acidobacteriota bacterium, assembly GCA_022072205.1. Lineage (GTDB taxonomy): Bacteria > Acidobacteriota > Blastocatellia > RBC074 > RBC074 > JAJVID01. The sequence goes on along the minus strand of JAJVID010000109.1, from coordinate 4,232 downwards.
GCCGAAGATGCCGAGGAAAGTCAAATCAGTGACACTCTTCAAAGACGGCGGCAAGCTGGATTTTTACGAGCACGAAAAATACGGATTCTTCATCAGAAATCCGCAAGGGTTTGCGGACGAGTACGACACGATTGTCGTTGTCGAACTGGCTGAAAAGTAGAACATAATCAAACCAATCAACACGCCAATTAACACGGAGGAAATTTCAATGGGTAGAGGCGATCAACGCTCGAAACGTGGAAAAATCTCGCGGGGAACTTCCGGCAAAACCAGGCCGAACCCCAAGCAGAAGAAGCGCGCAAGGGCTGCGAAGAGGAAAGCTGCCGCTGTCAAGCAAGCGTGAGCGCGGCAATGCGCCATATTTCAGATGCCATATGAAATATGGCATCTGAAATATGGCGTGCTTTCCACAAAAAATAACCCGCCGTTGTTTTCAACGACGGGCCCTATTAGGTAAGGAGAGAGAAAAGTCCTACAGCAAAAATTCTCAGCTAAAAAATCCGCCATCCGGCTTCTTATCCTTGGGCTTTTTGTCGTCCTTTCCACCGCCCCGTTCGTCACCGCCTTTGGACTTATCCCGTTCTTTCGGCTGCTCCGGCGGTTTGTCTTTCGGCTTTTGCCAGTTATCGCCGGGTAGCGCAAAGCCGTTGAGCGCCAACGCCGAACTGATTAAGAGAGTGAACGTAATTTTCTTAAATGCCTTCATCATATTACTTACCCCTTTTTTGATAGCGCGTCTTTTATTTATTTCTGGTAAGGGGATACCCGATTCCTTCTCCTCCATCTTCGTTCGCCCGCCGCTTGCCAGGACGGCGGCGATCTTAGCAGAAACCTCTCATTGATGAGAATCGCCAATCCAAATTCAATCGAACTGTCCTGCCTGCGACGAAACGCTATTGGGCAACGGACGTGCCAGTTGTATTCGAGCGTCAGGCGCAACCAATCTGATTGATTACCATAGGCTTAACCTGAGCGCTTTCCATATTGAACGCGAACCGGCGATCCAAAATGCCCTGATTCGTTTGCGGCGTTAACGATTTGGTATAGGCGCCGGAGCTTTGAAAGGCCACTTCGACGCGCTGCGCGACCAGATCAGGAAGCTGACCACGCCGATAGCGAGCGCGGCCAGGCTGAACAGTATGATCAGGCGACCAAGAGTCAGAAAGATGAACAGCCATCCGACGAGCGCGATCAAACTCGGCAGGGGATAAAGCCAAATGCGGTACGGGCGTTCCAGGTTCGGCGCGTTCTTTCTCAGCAACGCGACCGCGAAAATCTGGCCGATGAACTGCACGATAATCCTGGTTGCGATCAGAACATCAATCACGACTCCCAGCGAGAAGAAACTGCAAACTATCGCAATGCCTCCAATGACGAGAAGCGAGACGTAAGGAAAATTATGTTTCGGGTGCAGACGGCTGAAGACATTGAAGAAATATCCATCGCGCGCCGCCGCGAACGGGATGCGCGAATAACCGAGCAGCAGCGCGAAGCATGATCCCAACGCCGTCCACAGGATCATCACCGTCAGAATTGTCGCCACTTTCGTCCCGTAAATTTTCTCCATCATCAACGACACGATGAATTGCGCGGCCTGGTTACCTTCGGCGGGCACGAACTCACGCCAGGAAACTACGCCGATGATCGAGAGGTTGATGGCGATGTAAATCGCCGCGACCGCGATCACGCTGATGATGACCGAACGCGGAATCGTCCTGCCCGGATTTTTGACCTCGTCGCCGATATAGCAGATGTCGTAATAGCCCAGAAAATCGTAAACTCCTACGCGTGAAGCCGCGCCAAGCCCAAATAAAAATCCCGTCGAAAAATTGAACGCTCCGGAAGGGAAGTCGAACGCGACCTTCGGATCGAAATGCATCGCGCCGGTCACGATGACCGCGCCGGTCGTGAGCAGCGTGCCGATCCACAGACTGACGGTGATCTTGCCGATGTGCGTGATTTGGCGGTAAAGCAGCGCAATGTTGACAACGCCGATGGCGATGACGACGAGTTTGGTCGGCGCGTCTTTCCAGATGTAACCGAGATACTGCGCGAACCCGATGTAGCCAGAAGCGATCTCGAACGGCCCGCTGATGATGAATTGCCAGATGAATATGAACGCCATCAACCGCCCGAAAGTCTCGCGCCCGAATCCTTCGCGCAGGTAAACGTAGCTGCCTCCTGAACCGGGCATCGCCGCGCCAAGCTCGCTCCACACCATCCCGTCCGGGATGACGATCAGCAGCGCGATCAGCCAGCCAAGCATCGCTTGCGGCCCGCCCAGCGCCGACATCAGCAGCGGGATGGTCAGAAACGGGCCGATGCCGATCATGTTCGACATGTTCAGCGCGGTGGCCTGCAAAGTCGTGAAGTGGCGGATCAGATGAGGAGAGTTTTCGGACGAGTGTTGATCGTTCATTGTTCAATCCAGCAGTGAAAGGAAGTTGGTGAGAATGCGTTCCGTGATTCCCCAGATCGGCCCGCCTTCGCTGTGGTAGGCCGGCCATTTGTTGATCACGTCGCCCAGGCGCATCGAAAAATGAGTGGATCGGCCTTCGCGCTTCAGATCGGCGATTGAAACCCAGAAGGCGCGCGCAACCTCGCTGTTTAAATTCAGCGTGAATTCCGTCGGCGCGATGGCGACGAACGGCGCGATTTCAAGCCTCGGCAATCGCGGGTTGTTGGGGATGAGTAAATCGAGCTGTCCGATGAATTCGCCGTCGGACAAATCAATCCCGACCTCTTCGTAAGTTTCGCGCGTGGCGGTGGCGATCAGATCGGCGTCTTCAATCTGCGCGCGACCGCCGGGCAGCGCCAGATGGCCCGACCAGTGATCGCCGGGGCGTTCGGCCCGTTTGATGATCAGAGCCTCGGCCAGGCCTTGCGCTTCACGCAGGATCAACGCGACCGCAGCCTGCGGGATGCGTTCAGGCTCGACCGGCAGACGGCGCGGCGGCGCAAGCCGGAGCGCGAGTTCCCGGCGAATGATCTCGAAATCGCTCATCTGTTTTTGAATTGCTTTGAAATTGACAGACCGTCGAAAGCAGCGCGCAGCATAGTCGCCGAGTCGAGCTTAGTCAATTTTTCCTGAACGCTCCCAGAGGTTGACACCACGATGCGCGTCGCGGTTTGATTGCGCCGCTGTTTATCACACCACCTGGAGCAAGCTTATGAAAACATCGCGTCGAAACATCCTGCGGGGCGGGTTGAGTCTGGCTACAGCCGCCATTGCGCCTGAAATCCTGATCGCGAAAACGAGAACCGGTTATTCGCGCGCCGAAATTGACCAGCGGGCGAAATCCGGAAAAGGGCTGAGCGGATTGACGAAGGCCGATCTGGTCACGCCCGCGTTGATACTCGATCTAGACCTGCTTGAAGCCAACATCGCCAAACTGGCTGCAAGCGCGAAATCGTCGAAGATCAATCTGCGCCCGCACGGCAAGACGCACAAATGCGTCGAGATCGCCCAGCGCCAGATCAAAGCCGGCGCAATCGGTCTTTCGGTCGCCACCATCCGCGAAGCCGAGGCGATGTCGGCGGCGGGCGTCAAAGGTCTGCTGATCACATCGGAGTTGGTCGGCAAGCCGAAGATCGAGCGGCTCGTCAAACTCGCCCGCCGCGCGCCTGAAACGATGTCGGTCTTCGACAATTTCGATCACGCAAAACAGTTGAGCGACGCCGCAGTCGCTGCGAAACTCACGCTCAACGTTATGGTTGACGTTGACCCGGCGGGCCGCCGCACCGGAGTCCCGCCAGGCGAGCAGGCCATTGCGCTGGCTGAAAAAGTGGCCAAGCTGCCGAACCTGAAACTGCGCGGCATTCAAGGCTATTCCGGCGCGTCGGCGCACGTCCACACTTTCGAGGCCCGGCGCAAACACTCATCGGACGTGATGGCTCCGGTGCTTGAGACTTTCGCCAACCTGAAGAAACGCGGATTGCCCGTTGAAATCATGTCCGGCGGCAGCACCGGAACTTACAACATTGACCCTGAGTTTGAGGGAATGACCGAGTTGCAATGCGGCTCGTACGTTTTTATGGACGTTGAATATCGAGCCTGCGGCGGTAAGAGCGGCGCGATCTACGAAGACTTCGCTCCATCGCTGACCGTGATGGCGACTGTCATCAGCAAGAGCTATTCGGATCGCGCCACAACCGACGCCGGTATCAAGGCGTTTGCCACCGACCGCGCGAAACACGTGCCTGAGATCAAAGGCGCGACCGGCGTGACGATG
>JAJVID010000078.1 GCA_022072205.1 Acidobacteriota bacterium | reverse complement strand
ATCACTCTCGGTTCGCTCACTTTTCGAGGAGTTTTTGAAAATCGGAGACCGAATAGAATACTGATTGAACTGATGCTACAGATCGAAACGGATCAGATCAGCCTCAATCCGTCGCATCCGTTCGATCAGTATTCTATTTTGGCTGATCAGATGGAACACGGATTGAACTGATGCGACTGATTGCGACGGATTTGATCTGTTCCAATCAGTCGCATCAGTTCAATCTGTATTCTATTCAATGCCAGATTCTCAAGAACCTCGCGAAAAGTGAGCGAACCGAAAGACATCAACCATCAGCTTCACCGAACGGAGGATCGAATATGCGTTGGTTACATTCCAGCATCGCGCGCGCCGCCGGTTGCGCGCTGATCGCGGCCCTGCTCGCCACTGCGGCCGCCGCGCAATTCAAAGCCAGCATTCAGGGGACAATTACGGACGCGACCGGCGCTGTCGTCCAGGGCGCCAAAGTCGTCGTCATCAACAAGGAGACCGGGCGCGAGTCGGTCACAACGACCGGCGAGTCGGGCTTCTACCGCGTCACGGGCCTCGCGCCCGGCGAATACAAAGTCAGCGCCGAACGCGAAGGATTCAAGCGCAGAGAGTTGCAGAACGTCAGGATCGGCGCCGAGACCGAACAGGGCGTGGACATCGCGCTCGAAGCCGGACAGGTCAGCGAAACGGTCACGATCACCGGCGAATCCGCGCCGAAGCTGCAAACCGAAAACGCCAACATTGATCGCGGCATCACCGAGCGCGAGATTCGCCGCTTGCCGCAATTCGGACGCGATCCTTACGAGTTGGCGCGGCTCGCTCCGGGAGTCTTCGGCCAGGGCGCGCGTTCGGGCAGCGGGGCGGCGGTCAATCTGCCGAACACGACGGGGCCGGGCGGATCGAACACTTCGATCTTTCAGGTCGAAAACGTCGTGCCGATCAGCGCCAACGGGCAGCGCGTCTCGGCCAACAACTTCTCGATTGACGGCGTCAGCGTCAACAGCCTCGGCTGGGGCGGCGCGGCCGTAGTCACGCCCAACCAGGAATCGGTCAAAGAAATTCGCGTCGCTTCGACCAGTTTCTCCGCCGAAGACGGTCGCAACAGCGGCGCCCAGATCAAGGTCGTTTCGCAAAACGGCACGAACGAACTGCACGGCAGCGCGCTCTTCAAATACAACGATCCGGGCCTGAACGCCTTCAACAAATTCGGCGGCGTCACCGGCAACCCGCTCATCAACGCGCCGCCAGTGCGCGTCGAAAACCGTTTCCGGCAATTCGGCGGAAGCCTCGGCGGGCCGGTCGCGCTGCCCCGCTTCGGCGAAGGCGGTTCGCCGTACTACAGCTTCAAAAACAAACTCTTCTTCTTCTTCTCGTTCGAGGGGCTGCGCGAGCGAACCAACAACACTTACAACCAGTGGATCGAGACCGAGCAGTATCGCAATCTGGTCAGCGCGCAGCGTCCGAACAGCGTGTCGGCAAAAATCATCAGCGCAGCCGGGCCGCCGCGCATCGTGCAATTGCTGCCTTCGGACTGCACGGTCTTCGGCGGAGCGGCGGCGGCGCGTTGCCGCGTGGTCAATGGCGGCGTGGATCTGGGTTCGCTGACCGGCGCGGTCGGGCAATACGTCCCGTCGCAAATCGGCGGCGGATTCGACGGCGTGCCCGACATCGTCTTCGCTCAGTTGCGCGCGCCCAACAGCACGCGCGGCGATCAATACAACGTCCGCTTCGATTACAACCACAGCGAGAAACACAATTTCGCCTTCAGCAGCTACTTCACCAAACGCAACGACCAGAGCAGCGATCAGGCTTCGCGCACCCGACCATCCAGCGATCTGCGTTTTGCGCCGCTCAATTCGTCGGCGATGGTGACGTGGAATTACACCATCTCGTCGCGAATGCTGAACGAGGCGCGGTTCAACTTCACGCGCTTTTCGTCCGATCAGGCGGCGGCTTCGGGCGATGTGAACTTCGGCATCCCGCGCGTCGAGGTCGAAGATTTTCCGTTCGACCGCATCCGCTTCGGCCCGCCGCGCGCCGAAACGACTCCGGCGATTTTCGCGCAAAACACTTTCGATTTCCGCGACACGCTCAGCGTCTCGCTCGGCAATCTGGCGGCGAAATACGGCGTCGAGATTCGCCGCGAACAGAGCAACAACAACCTGCTCGGTGGCGCGCGCCCGCTCTATTCGTTCCAGGGTTTGTTCAACCTGGCCAACGACGCGCCGATCTTTGAGAGCATCAACGCCGATCCGAACACGGGGCTGCCGGCGAACGCTCAACGTTATTTCCGCTTCGGCGATTATTCGCTCTTCGGCCAGCACGATTGGAAAGCGCGTCCGAACCTGACGCTCAATCTGGGCGTGCGCTGGGAATATTTCACGCCGCTGCGCGAATCGCGCGGGCAGTTGAGCAATCTCTTCCCCGGCCCGAACGGCTTCGTTGATTCGCAGTTGAAAGTCGTTGATCAACTCTACAACCCCGACCGCAACAACTTCGCGCCGCGCATCGGCTTCGCTTACTCGCCGAAGCTGTTCAAGGAGAAACTGGTCTGGCGCGGCGGATTCGGCGTCGCCTACAACCGCGTGCCGAGCGTGCTCTTCGGCAACACGCGCGGCAACCCGCCGTTCTTCGCGCGCTACGGCATCTGCTGCGGCAACGCGACCAACCCGTTCGTCGGCGGACAGATTCAATATGCGCTGGGCAGCAGCAACTCAATCAACAGCTATCCGGTCAACCCGATGCTGGCCACCGGCATTGATCCGGCGACTGGCGGCGTGCGCAATCGCACGGTAGAAATTTACGGCACGCCGCAGGACGAGCCGAACGCTTACGTCTACACGTGGTCGCTCGACGCGCAGTACGAATTGCCGATGGGGATGACGGCGACGCTCGGTTATCAGGCGAGCGCCGGCCACAAGCTGATTCGCATCGTCAATCAGAATTTCATCTTCACGCGCAATCCGCGTTTCGCGCCGGTCTTCTTTTTGCAGCCCGACGTGAACTCGAACTTCCACGCGATGAACGCGCGTTTGTCGAAACGCTTCGGCCGCGGCTTTCAATTCGACGCGAATTACCGCTGGTCGAAGAGCATTGACACGCTCTCGTTTGAAGGCCCCGGCGCGGTCACCAATCAGACCAATCCGAGCGATCTGGCTTCGGAGCGCGGCCCGTCGGATTTCGACGTGACGCATTACTTCACGCTCTCCGGCTTGTGGGATTTGCCGATCTTCCGCGAACGCAAGGACGCGCTGGGTTACGTTCTGGGCGGCTGGCAACTGAGCGGCATCGTCACGGGCAACACCGGATTCCCGTGGACGCCGAAGCTGTTTCAGAACCTGCGCCAGCCGAGCGGCGAAACTTTCGGGCCGACTCGACCGACGCTTTATCGCGGCGGCGCATTGAACGACACGTCCGACAACGCGTTCATCCGCGTCGGCGGCAACTTCCCCGGAGGCGGCGCGGCCTACTTCAACCAGACTGTGAACGTTGACAGCACGGGCGCGGCAACGCTGGCGCTGAACCCGCCGGGCATCGGGCGCAACAGTTTCCGCGGCCCGCAATACTTCAGCGTTGATCTGAGCGCGCACAAACAGTTCGGCTTCCCGAAACTGCCCGGTTTGGGCGAAGCGACGAAGCTGGAATTGCGCGCGAACTTTTTCAACGCGTTCAACCTGCTTAACCTTCAAGCGTTCGGTTTCAGCGATTCGGGCGTAGACGTGCGCAGCCCGAACTTCGGACGCTCGCAACGCGGGCTGGCCGGACGCGTGATCGAGTTCCAGGCGCGATTCAGTTTCTGAAATCCCGAATCGCACGAATTGACCATTGCCCATTGTCAATTGTCCATTGTCTGGCAGACAGGAACAGGGCTTTTGCAAAGTCGTCAGGGCGACACTAAAACCCAAGACCTAAAATCTAAAACCTATAAATTTTTCCTTCGAAGGCTTCATCAAGCGCTGGTTCGGAGGAAAAGTTTTTAGGTATCAGGCGGTCGGTTGCAGGTTTTGGTTACCATAACTGACTTCGCAAAAGCCCCGCGGGTAGGAAGCAGTGTTGATTGCGGCCCGCTGCAAAACAATGGGCAATGCGCGATGGGCAATTGGCAATTCGGAGTAGCGAACTTTTATGCCCTCGAAAAACAAACATAGCCGCGCAGCAATGGCGTTCATCATCGCCGCCTTGCTGCTCTTCAATTCCCTGCTCGCAACGGCGCAGCCTGCGCCCAAACGGCAAGCGCGTTTGCAGCCAGCGGATGAAGCTTTTCTCGAAGACCTCTCGCGCCGCTCTTTTCTCTTTTTCTGGGAGCAATCCGATCCGGCGACCGGGCTGACGTTGGATCGCGCGCGCGCCGACGGTTCGCCGCACCGCGAAGACCGCCGCTACATCGCAAGCATCGCCTCGACGGGCTTCGGCCTGACTGCGTTGTGCATCGCCGCCGAGCGGCGTTGGATTGATCCGAAGCAGGCGCGCGAGCGCGCGCGCGCGACGCTGAAATTTTTCGCCGAGCAGGCGCATCACGAACACGGCTGGTTTTATCACTGGATGAATTCGCGCACAGGCGCCAGGGAGTGGCGCAGCGAAATCTCTTCGATTGACACCGCGCTGCTGCTGGGCGGCGTGTTGACGGCGCGGCAATATTTTCGCAATGACAAAGAGATCGTCAGGCTGGCGACGAAGATTTACGAGCGGATTGATTTTCAGTGGATGCTCAATGGCGACAAGCATCTGCTCTCGCACGGATGGCGGCCTGAAGACGGATTCATCAAACATCGTTGGAGTGATTACAGCGAAAACGCCTCGCTCTACCTGCTGGCCATCGGCTCGCCAACGCATCCGATCACGCCCGAAGCGTGGTACGCGTGGAAGCGCGATTGGATCACTTACGGCGAATACAAATTCCTGAGCGGCGGCGCGCCTTTGTTCATTCATCAATATCCGCACGCCTGGGTTGATTTTCGCGTGCGGCGCGAATCGCGGGAGCCGCGCGTTGATTATTTTGAAAACTCAGTCATCGCCACGCGCGCGCACCGCCAATTCTGCATTGACCTGGCCAGAGAATTTCCCGCCTACTCCGAAAACATTTGGGGCGTCACCGCGTCCGACAGCGCGAAAGGTTATCTGGCCTGGGGCGGTCCGCCGCGCCATCCGCGAATTGACGGAACGGTTGTGCCCTGCGCCGCCGGCGGATCGTTGATGTTCACGCCTGAGATTTCTCTGCCCGCGCTGCGCGAAATGCGCGAGAAGTTCGGCGATAAGATTTATCTGCGCTACGGCTTCGTTGACGCGTTCAATCCCAATACCGACTGGGTTGACGCGGACGTGATCGGCATTGATGTTGGCGTGACACTGCTCAGCGCCGAGAATCTGCGCACGGGCAATGTCTGGCGATGGTTCATGCGCAACCGCGAAATCCCGCGCGCGATGAGCCTGATCGGCCTCAAGTAGCGCGCCGCCGCCGAGTCGAGTAAAATTCCCGCCTTAAAACACAATCTCACTCCCAGAGGACAAACCAGGTCATGATCAATTTACCACCATTCAAAAACGAACCTTATCGCGATTTTTCCGATGAACGGAACGCGCAGGAGATGCTCAAGGCTCTTGAGTTGGTCGAATCCCAACTTGGCGCCGAATACCCGCTGGTCATCGGCGGCGAGCACATCCAAACCGATCAGGATGTCGTCTCGGTCAATCCGTCAAACTTCAATCAGGTCGTCGGGCGCGTCAGTCACGGCACGAAAGAACTGGCCGATCAAGCCATCGCCGCCGCGTGGCAAGCCTTCGAGACATGGAAGAACGTGCCAGCCGAAGAGCGCGCCAACTATCTGTTCAAAGCCGTGGCCGTGATGCGCCGCCGCAAGAGCGAATTCAACGCCTGGATGGTTTACGAAGTCGGCAAATCGTGGGCCGAAGCCGAAGCCGACACCGCCGAGGCGATTGACTTCATGGATTTTTACGCGCGGCAGGCGATGCGCTTCGCCGAACCGCAACCGCTGACGCCAACACCGCTGCCTTACGAAACCAACGAACTGAAATACATTCCGCTCGGCGTCGGCATCGTCATTCCGCCCTGGAATTTCCCGCTGGCGATTATGGCGGGGATGACAATGGCGGCGGTCGTCACCGGCAACACTGTTGTTTTGAAGCCGTCTGACGACAGCCCCGTGATCGCCGCGAAATTCATGGAATTGCTCGAAGAGATCAGCCTGCCGCCCGGCGTCGTCAACTTCCTTCCGGCTGACGGCCCGACGGTGGGCGAGTACATGGTCGAGCATCCGAAGACGCGCTTCATCTCGTTCACCGGTTCGATGGCTGTCGGCTTGCGCATCAACGAACTGGCCGCCAAACCGCGCGAAGGCCAAATCTGGATCAAGCGAGTCGTGGCCGAAATGGGCGGCAAAGACACCATCGTCGTTGATGAAACGGCGAACATTGATGAAGCCGCAGCGGGCATCGTCGCGGGAGCCTTCGGCTTTTCGGGCCAGAAATGTTCGGCCTGCTCGCGCGCGGTGATCGTCGAATCGGTCTACGATCAGGTCGTGGCCAAAGTCGCCGAACACACCGCCAGGCTTTCGGTCGGCCCCGTCAAAGACGTGAGGAATTACACCGGCCCTGTTTCGAGCAAACGCGCTTACGAAAAAATCAACAAGTACATCGAAATCGGCAAGCAGGAAGGCCGCGTCATCGCGGGCGGCGACAAACACAAACTGGCCGACGAAGGCTGGTTCGTCCCGCCGACTGTCATCGCCGACGTTGCCCCGAAAGCTCGCATCGCGCAGGAAGAAATCTTCGGCCCGGTGCTCGCAGTCATCAAAGCCAAAGACGTTGACGAGGCTTTGAACATCGCCAACGACACTATCTACGGCTTGACCGGCGCTTTTTATTCCGGCGACCGCGAGCGCATCGAACGCGCCAAACGCGACTTCCACGTCGGCAATCTCTACATCAACCGCAAATGCACGGGCGCGCTCGTGGACGTGCATCCGTTCGGCGGATTCAACATGTCAGGCACGGATTCAAAGGCTGGCGGACGCGATTATCTCGGACTGTTTTTGCAGGCGAAGTCTGTTGCCGAGAAACTGTAATCTAACTCGCAATCGAAAGCGGGCGGTTGGCCGTATGATCCGGCTGCAACCGCTCGCTGATTTTCTGAAGACGTTATGGCTGTCCCACAATCACAATTCCTGGTGACGGAAGAAGAATACCTGGCGATGGAGCGTGACGCCGAGGAGCGGCACGAGTACATTGACGGGTATGTTTTTGCGATGGCCGGCGAAAGCCCGGAGCACGGCGAAATATGCGCCAACCTGGGCTGGATCATTGGCCCGCAACTCAGAGGCGCGCCTTGCCGCATGCGCACCGCCAACTCCAAAGTTCGGAGCGGCCCCAAGCCAGCTTTCACGCGCGGTCAAAAGGGCTTGTATTCTTATCCTGATCTGTTCGTCATTTGCGGCGAGTTGCAATTTCACGATAAGCACAAAGATGTGATCGTGAATCCTACGGTTATCTTCGAGGTGTTGTCGGAATCAACCGCCAGTTATGATCGCGGCGAGAAATTTCTGCGCTATCAGAACTGGTGTCCGACTCTGCGGGATTATGTGCTGATTTCACAGACCAGCCCGACAATCGAACATTACTCGCGCCAACCGGACGGCAGTTGGACTTATCGCGTCTATCAGGGACTGGAGGCGAGTTTTTCCATCAAATCAATCAAGTGCAATCTGAAGCTGTCGGAAGTTTACGAACGCGTGAAGTTCCCTCCGGTCGCGTTGGAAAAGAAGCCAGGCGCGAAAAAAACGACCACGAAGAAAACATCCACTGGTTCAAAAGGCGGTTCAAAAACGAGGAAGAAACGATGAAACGAGTAACGCTCTCCCTGCTCATCAGCTTTGTTCTGCTTACCGTCTCGGCGCGCGCGATTGCGACCGTGGGAGCGGTTGTTGGCCAGCCTGCGCCCGACTTCGCGCTCGCCGACATCAGCGGCAAGGCGCGTTCGCTCAAAGACTATCGCGGCCGGATCGCGGTCGTTGTTTTCGTCTCGACCGAATGCCCATTCTCGAACGCCTACCTCGAACGCCTGAACGCGATCGCCAGCGATTACTCGAAAAAGAACGTGGCGATTGTCGGCGTCAACTCCAACCCGGCGGAATCGCTCGATCAAATTCGCGAACACGCGCGGAAGAACAAGCTCGATTTCACCATCCTCAAAGACGAGGGCAGCCGCGTCGCCGACACTTACGGCGCGACGCGCACGCCGGAAGTTTTTGTCGTTGACGGGTCAGGCGTGTTGCGTTATCGCGGGCGCGTTGATAATTCCAAAGATGTCGCGCGCGTCCAACGCCGCGATTTGCGCGAAGCTCTGGATGAGATGATCGCGGGCAAGCCGGTCAGCGTGGCCGAAACCAAATCCTTCGGCTGCCCGATCAAAATGGTCAGGAAGAACAGCGCCGTAGGCGACGCCGGGCAATCAGGCGTTGAAAAGACCAGCTTCGCTCTCCCGGACGGTTCGTTGCGTTTCGCCAATTCGCTCGTTCCGCAAAAGAAGCCGGCTCCCAAATCGGCAGCAAAAAAGAAACCCGCCGCCGCCAGCGCCGCCGCGCCGAAAGTCGGAGCGCTCAAGCCCGCCGACTTCATCAAATTCAAGGATTCAGCCAAAGGCAAAGTGCTGGTGATCAATTTCTGGGCGACGTGGTGCGGTCCCTGTGTGGCTGAGTTCCCGGAGTTTGTCGCGCTCGATGCGAAATACCGCGACAAGGGCGTGAAGTTCGTAGGCATCACCGCCGACGACCCATCCGATGTCCAGCCGAAGGTCATCCCGTTTATCAAAAAACAAAAGGTGACGTTCGACATCGTCCTGCAGGACACCGACGACCCGCAGCAGATGATTGACGCGGTATACAAAGACTGGGCTGGCGAATTGCCCGCGACTTTCGTTTACGACAAGCAGGGCAATCTGGCTTACAAACGTCTCGGCATCATTGATCGAGACCTGCTCGTCGCCGAGATTGAAAAGCTCCTGAAGTAGGTTCAAATGAACAATCGAAAATTCTTCACGCTGCTGATCCTGCTGGCGCTCTGCGCCAGCTTCGTTTTTTACGAAACCGCCGCGCAAAAGAAGAATGCGCAATCGCGCGATTCAATCGCCGGCTCCGGCTGGCCCGCTTACGGACGCGACGCGGGAGGCTCGCGTTATTCGCCGCTCGCGCAAATCAACCGCGAAAACATCAAGAGCCTGAAGATCGCCTGGACGTACCGCACCGGCGCGGCGGATGTCAAAGCCGCTTCAGCCAGGAGCGCGGCTTTTGAAGCGACTCCGATTCTGGTTGATGGCGCGCTCTATTTCACCACGCCTTACAACCGCGTGATCGCGCTCGATCCGGCGGCGGGAAATGAAAAATGGACTTTCGATCCTCAGGTCAATCTCGCCCTTCGTTACTCCGAGATGACTTCGCGCGGCGTGTCGGCGTGGCCGGCGCCAAACGATAAACGTAAGCTTGCGCGCCGAATCTACGTTGCGACGCTCGACGCGCGATTGATCGCGCTGGACGCCGCGACCGGCAAGCCATGCGCCGATTTCGGTGAGAACGGGCAGATTGATCTGTCGCGCGACGTGCGGATGGTCGAACGCGGGAACTATCAGGTGACTTCTCCGCCAGCCGTGATCGGAGATTCAATCGTTGTCGGCTCGGCGCTCGGCGACAACCGCGGCGTCGAATTGGAGCGAGGCGTCGTGCGGGCTTTCGACGCGCGCACCGGCAAGCTGCTCTGGAGTTGGGACCCGATCCCGAAAAACCCGAACGATGCCGCGCGCAGGACCTGGGCTGGGATGAGCGCAGAACGCACAGGCGCGGCCAACGCGTGGTCAATCATCTCAGCCGACGAAAAACTCGGCCTGATCTTCGTTCCGACCAGCAGCCCCAGCCCTGATTTTTACGGAGGTGAACGCAAAGGCGACAACCGCTACGCCAACTCCGTTGTCGCGCTGCGAGCCGCGACCGGCGAAGTCGTCTGGCATTTTCAGGTCGTGCATCACGACCTGTGGGATTACGACGTGGCATCGCAACCGATGCTGATCAATCTGAAACGCAACGGGCGCATTGTTCCGGCGGTCGCCGTCGGCACGAAGATGGGAATGATCTTCGTGCTTGATCGCCGCAACGGGAAACCGGTCTTCCCTGTCGAAGAACGCCCCGTTCCCCAAACCACTGTCAGGGGCGAACAGACTTCGGCGACGCAACCTTTTCCGAAACTTCCGCGCCCGCTCGTCCCGCATAGTCTCAAGTCCGAAGACGCGTGGGGATTGACCGAAAAAGACCGCGACGCCTGCCGCGAGAAGATCGCCTCGCTGCGGTCGGAAGGCATCTACACTCCGCCGAGCCTCGAAGGCACGGTCGCGATTCCAGGCAATGTCGGCGGCCTGAATTGGAGCGGGATGTCGTTCGATCCCGTTCGCCAACTGCTCTTCACAAACGTCAACAACCTGCCGTTTCTGGTCAAACTCATCCCGCGCGACGAATACAACGCGATGCGCGAGACCGGCGCGACCAATCGAGTCAAAGGCGAATTCGGGCGGCAGACGGGCACGCCCTACGCGATGTACCGCGAGCCGCTGATGTCGCCGAGCGGGACGCCGTGCGTCGCGCCGCCCTGGGGCAAGCTTGTCGCTGTTGATTTGAACACAGGCGAGATTCGCTGGGAGTCGCCGCTGGGCCGCATTCCGCAACTCGCGCTCTTCCCGAAATCAGCCGAGTTCGGCTCGATCAATCTCGGTGGCTCGATGGTCACGGCTGGCGGACTGGTCTTCGTCGCCGCCGGGATGGACGAAAAGCTGCGCGCGTTCGATGTCGAAACCGGGAAGGTAATCTGGGAAGGTCAGCTTCCGGCCAGCGCTCAGGCCGCGCCGATGACTTATTCGGTCAATGGCAAACAGTTCGTAGTGATTTCAGCCGGTGGGCACGGCAAACTGGGCACAAAGACGGGCGATCACGTGGTGGCTTTCACGCTATCCGGAGAGTGAAAAAGAGAGGACACGGAAAAGACGGAAATAACGGACAGACGGAAAGGCTCAACCAGAGTTACCTTCCGTTCATTCCGTTATTTCCGTCTTTTCCGTGTTTCTCTTCCTCCTCGCTCAGAAGGTCAGCCGCAGCGTGATGCGAATGGTGCGGCGGCTGTCAATGTTCTCCTGACTGAAGCTGTCGAAGAACCGTCCGAAGTCCGGGTTGCGATCAAGACTGTCCGGATCAATCTCGACCTTCTTCGTCGCCGGATTGACGCGAATGTCGAAGCTGCCCAGATTGCTGATGCCGATGCCGGTATCCTGATCGGGCGCGATGAGCGGATGATTGAAGACGTTGTTGAACTCGGCGCCGAATCTCAGCCTGAATCTCTCGCCGAACCTGAAAGTCTTATTGACGCCGAGATTCGTTCCCCACGCGCCCGGCCCGCGCAGCAGATTACGCTTGGCGACGTTGGGATTGTCGAGCACGTCGGCTCCGGCTGGCGGCAGTCCGAAAGCGTTCGGATCGAAGAACCGGTCGCCTGACCGCACCTGCGGATTACCGTTGACGATTGGGCGGAACGCGTTGCTGCTCGAAAACCCGCCGATCGGATCAATCGAGGTGCTGAAGATGTTGCCGAGCGTGGCCGGGCCGCAGTTGTTGCAGAACCAATATGGAGTGAAGCCATAGCCGGTCTTGGCGAACAGATTCGTCGAGACCTGCCACCCGCCCGCGATCAGATCAACAGCCGCCGGCGCCGAAGAACCGAACTTGCGCCCTTTGCCGAAAGGCAATTCCCACACGCCGTAAGCGATGAACCGATGGCGCGAGATGAACGAGTCGGTCCCGTAATCGTTGTCGGGCTTGAATTGATTGTAGGAAGTTCCGCCCAGGCTGGAATTGCCCGTGTCGAGCGCGCTCGATTTTTGATCGAGCAGCGTGTAACTGGCGTTGAACGTGAAGCCGCTTGCGAAACGCCGGTTGACCTCGATTTGCAAGGCATTCGACTTGCCGCGTCCGAAATTGCCGTAGGTGAGCAGGTAATCGCCCAACTCCGGGAATGGCAGCCGCGCCAGATCAGCCGGCGACAAATCGCAATCATCGCCTGGCGTGCAGGGAGTCACGCCGTCGCCGGTCGTGGTTCCGAGCGGCGTGTCGCTGGGCGCAATCAGGTTGAGGTCAATGCCCGCGATCAAACCCGTGCTGCGCGTGCCCAGGTAAGAAACGCGCAGCGCCGTCTGCCAGGGCAATTCGCGCTCAAACGTGACGTTGTATTGCTCGATGCGCGGCTGGTGAAGCCCGATCGGGACGGCGTTGGCCGACGGTTGCGAACCGATGGTGCGCAGCGTTCCGGCGCTGAACGGGCTGATCCCGTGACCGTTCGCGCCGCCCGGCCATCCGGCCAGCGACGTGGGTGTGTTGCTCTTCGTGCGGCCCTGATTGAACGGATTGGTGGCGATGGCGTCGCGCATGCCTTGCGCCGCCGAAGTCGGATAGAAGAATCCGTAGCCGCCGCGAAGCACTGTCTTGTCGGTCAAACGCCAGGCGGCGCCCAATCGCGGCGCCACGTTGTTCGTGTCCGTCCTGACCAGCGCGCGTCCCACGCCCACCTGATCAGCCGTGGCGACGCCGAAAGCTATGATGCGCGGGTCAATCTTGCTGAGGACTTCCTGACTCGGCACGATGAACCGCCCGCGTTTGCCTGAAGCGTCTTTGAAATCGGGATCGAAGTTGACCAGCAGGTCGTTGCGCTCGATGAACGGCGTGACCAGATCGTAGCGCAATCCCAGAAAGAGCGTCAGTCTCGGATGAATTTTGAAATCGTCCTGCGCGAAGAAGCCATGCTCCCAGTTGTAGACCTCCATCGGCGGGCGCAGATTATCCACATACGCCGCCGTCGTCGCTGGCAGCCCAAGCAGGAAGCGCGCAAAGCGATCCGTATTGCCACCGCCGGAGTAAGTCAACAGCCCGCGCGGATTGCCGCGATTGTTGGCGAATCCGTCCTGAGCCGAGTTGTAGATGCTGTCAAATCCGCCTTTGATTGTGTGCTTCCCGGTGATCCAGGTCAGCGTGTCGCCGAACGTATAGATTTTCTGATCGAGCGGGCGGAACGTGTTGCGGCCGCCGGTGCCGAAAGTGACGAATGCGTTGCTGAAACTCACTCCGACGTGACCGAAGGTCGGGCGCGCGTTCTCGCCCACCACCGCGTAGTAGGCCGCGATGTCGCTGCTATCGAAGCCGATGCTTTCGAGGAACGAAGTCGGCGTCGTGTTGCTGTTGCGGAACAGAAATTGGAAATTGAAGCCGCCGCGCGCCTCGTTGACGACGTTGGACGAAAAGATGCGCGTGTGCGAAAGCGACAACGTGTGGTTGCTCCGGTCGTCGTGTCTCAAACCCAGACCGACATACGGCGACACAACCGCCGCGTTTGATTGGTCAATGAATTGAGTGTTGTAGACCGCCGAAATTTTGTCTTTGGCCGTCAGTTCGTGATCAACGCGCAAAGTGCCGAGATCACGCGCTACAAGGCCGGTTCTGTTCTCGAAGAAGTCCACCAGTCTGCCATTGGCCGCGTTGATCGGCGCGTTGACGCTCGTCGCCGGAAAGTAATTCTTGATGAACGACTGAACAGTCGGATTGAGCAGCCGCTGCGGGATGATATTAAATCGCCGCGTCGTTCCGGTCAGAATCGTGTTGGCGTCAATTTCAGGCTGCGTCAGCGTGACGCCGGCGGGCACGACCGGTTTGGCCGAATCGTTGACCTTTGAGAAATCGCCGGTGTAGAGGCTCGCGTGCGGCAGCGTCGTGCTGCGGAACCGCACCGGACGCGCGTCCCATCGCCGCTCGTATGAAGCCAGGAAGAAAGTCTTCTCCTTGCCGAAAGGAACCGGACCGCCGAAGCTGCCGCCGGTTTCGTTGAGATTGAAATAGGGCGTCGGAAATTTTGAAAGCGCGGGCGTCGGTGTGAATTGCGCCTCGCCGCGCTTGTCGCCAATCGCCCAGGCCGCGAGCGCCGAGTTCTTGTTGTTGTAAAAAGCGGAGCCTTGATAGCTCTTGCCGCCGCGCTTGGTCTCGACGCGAATGTTGGCGATGCCGGCGTATTCGGCGCTGAAGTTGTTCGAGAGCACGCTCAGTTCGCCGATGGTTTCGAGCGATGGCTGGCTGCTGGTCGGCTCGCCGAAGATACCGCCGTTGGTGCGCTGGCCGTCGAGCGAGAAGCTGGCGCCATAGCTTTGCGCGCCGATGAATTTGAATGAGCCGTCCGCCACGCCCTGCGTGATGTTCGGATTGAGGTAAAGAAAACTGTAGATGTCGCGATTGTCGCGCGGCAAATTGATGAGTTCGCGGCTGGTCAATTGGCCGCTGACGGTCGCCGTTTCAAGGTTGATCGGCGTCGAGGCTATGATTTCGACAGATTCGTTCGCCCCGCCCACTTGCAAGCCCACGTCGGCGCGCACCGTGTCGCCGCTGCGCAGTTCGACCTGATTGACCGTCGCAGTCTTGAACCCTTGCGCCGTCACGGTCAATTTGTAAATGCCGGATTTCAATCCCGCAGCTTCATAAGCGCCTTCGTTGTTCGCGGTCGCTCCGCGCGAGAGGCCGGTTTCAAGATCGGTCAACTGGATTTTCGCGCCCGCCACCGCCGCTCCGTTGGCGTCGCTCACGGTTCCGCGAATCGTCCCCAGATTGGTTCCTTGCGCTAACACGACGCCCGCTCCCGCGAGCAGGCAGAGACACAACAGAACGCTCGAAAAAATAGAGTGATGGATCTTCATTGGCTGGCTCCTCCATTAGGCGAGCGCGCAACCGCTCGCGGTTTCGGGTAATGGTTGTGTAATTACCGGCGCCTGCGCGCCAAGTCCCGTTTGCTGATCCCAGAAAGCCGTGTCTCGGTGAGGAAGGTTGTTATTTCTGATTTGCCGTCGTTGATCGTTAAGACGGGCGGATTCTATGCCACTTCGCGGAATTGCTCAATGGTTCAACCATCGAAAGAATTCCTGGCCAATAGCCTTGATGTCTCAAACGAAAAGCTCTACATTGCGGCCCTCGATTTTGAAACTTCACAAACAATTAAACGATTCGAGCTGGCTCGCCGGGATGGACTGCGAAGGCTGACTTTTATCAAACCCTATTCAACCTGAGGAGGACTCCATGAGAATCAAAACCCCGATTGTTTCGACAGTGAGCTGTTTATTCATTCTGCTGGCGGTTTGTGTGAATACGACCGTCGCCCAATCAACCTTCGGTTCGATGCTCGGCACGGTCAAGGACGCTTCGGGAAACGTCATCCCGAACGCCACCGTCAAGATCACCAACGTTGACGAAAACACCAGCCGCACTGTCACAACCAACAACAACGGCGATTACGAAGCCGTCAACATGAAGCCGGGCCGGTACCACATCGAGGTCACGGCTTCAGGCTTCCAGCCGTTCAAAACTTCCGAAGTGGCGCTGGTCGCGCGCCAGACGCTACGCATTGACGCCAGCTTGAGCGCCGGCCAGGTGACTGCGCAGGTTGACGTGACGGCCAACGCCGGAGCGATCACCACCGAGACGCAGACCATCTCTTCGGCCTTCGAGCCGCAGAAGATTCTCAACCTGCCGGCCAATTACCGCGGCGGCGGCAGCACCAGCCCCTACATCCTGATCGCCGCGCTGCCCGGCGTGCAGGCCGACAACGGCAACACCTTTTCGATCCAGGGCGCGCTGCCTTCGCAATCGCAGTTTTCGCTCGACGGCATCTCGACCACCAACGTCACGGGCAATGCTCCGCTCCGCGAGGCTTTCCCGTCGGCTGAATCAATCGCCGAAATCAAAGTGCAGGGCGTCGGCAACGCCGCCGAATACGGACAGGTCGGCGACGTGACGACGATTTCAAAAAGCGGCACGAATGATTACCACGCGACAGCTTTCTGGTTTCACCAGAATCGCGCGCTCGATTCCAACCGCTTCGGCGCGCTGACCAAGCCGCAGAAGATCGGCAACGATTTCGGCGTCAGCGGCGGCGGCCCCGTGCGCATTCCCTGGCTTTACAAAGGCAAGGACAAGACCTTCTTCTTCGGAACGTTTGAAGGCTTCCGCTTTCCGCGCGGCGCGACGGTTCAAAACAACGTGCCTACCCAGGCGATGCGCAACGGCGATTTCACCGCTGAAGGCGTGACTGTGCGCGATCCATTGACCGGAGCGGCCTTTCCGGGCAACCGCATTCCCGACAACCGGATCAGCCCTATCGCCAAAGCGATCCTGACGCTTTACCCGCTGCCGAACAACGGCCCGACCGACAAGCGGCAAAACGCCAACTATATTCGCAACACGTCGAACAACCTCAACTCGAACCAGTACGACATCCGCGTTGACCATTACCTGACCCAGAAGCAATCGGTCTTCGCTCGCTGGACGTGGAAGGACATCAGCGTAGACAGCCCGAACATCCTGTCGCTGCCGTCCAGCACCACCTTCGACAAATATAAAATTCTGGTCGCGTCCCACAACTACACGATTACTCCGCATCTGCTCAACGAAGCCCGCTTCGGATTGACGCTCAACGACAGCGGGTCTTCTTTCCCCTTCGATGGTCGCGCGTTCACCAAGGGGTTGAACTACACGGGCATCGGCCCCGACTTCCCGTTCAACGGATTGCCGAACATTGATTTTTCGACCGGCAACGTTTCCGACCTGAACCGCAATCGCGCCGACGGCAGTTCGCAATCGCGCACTTTCCAGTTCAACAACAATCTGACGTGGACAAAAGGCCGCCACACGATGAAGTACGGCTTCGACGTGCGCTGGATTCGCGCGGTCTCGCCGCTGGGCTTCATCGGGGCGGACAATTACGGCAACTCCACATTTGACGGCACGTTCACCGGCAACGATTTCGCCGACTTCCTGCTCGGCATCCCGGTCCGCACCTCTTACGCGATCATCCAGCAGGATAACGACGGACGGACGACGCATTACCATTTCTTCGGGCAGGACAGTTTCCGCGTCAGCCAGAAACTGACGCTCGAATTCGGACTGCGCTACGAATATCACCCGTCCTACACCGACGCCGGAGGCAACATCGGCAACTTCGATCCGAGCGTGCCGAAATCGGGCCGCGTGGTTTATCCAACCGGCAAGCAGAACCTGCTGGCGCCGGGCTTTCTGAAAACCTTCAACGCCTGTCCCGCTCCGGCGGCGAACGGCGCGCCCTGCACGCCGGTGCTTTCGGCTGAAGAGGCCGGATTGCCGGAAGGTCTGCGCACTGTGCCGAAGCTTCGTTTTCTGCCGCGCTTCGGTTTCGCCTATCGCCCGTTCGGCGACGACAAGACTGTGGTGCGCGGCGGCATCGGCGCGTACAACGGCACGCTGCTCGGCAATATCTATTTTTCGCTGACCGGCACGCTGCAATCGGACGTGCGCGAGTTCAACAATCTCGACGCGCAAGGCAAGCCCATTTTCCAATGGCCGCAGATTCAGACCAGCGGATCGGGCATCAACGCCGGGCAATTGGGCACGGCTTCGTTCCGCACTGCGAACGACATCCATTACAAAGACCCGTACTCGGTGCAATGGAATCTCTCGGTTGACCGCTACGTCGGCTACGGCCTGGGCGTGCGCGTGTCGTACATCGGGATGAAGACGACGCAACTGGGCTGGGCGCCGGACCTGAACCAGATGAACTCCTCGACGACGTTTGCCATCAATCGCCCGTTGAGCGACCGCCCGTTCCCGAACTGGGGCATTATCTTCACGCGCACGGCCGGGGCGACGGCTTTCTACAACGCATTGCAGATCGAAGCCAACCGCCGTTTCGCGAGCGGTCTGACGTTCAATTCGACTTACACCTGGGCGAAGAATCTGGCCGACAACCTCGGCCCGAACGCGACCGGCTTCATCGGCGAAACGGGCGGCGGTCGCGCTGCTGATCTTTACAACCGTCGCGCCGAACGTGGCAACGATTACGGCACGCGGCGCCATCGTTCGATCTCGACGGTGGTTTACGATCTGCCGGTCGGACGCGGGCGTAAGTTCGCCAGCGGCATTCATCCGGTGGCCAACGCGGCGATTGGCGGCTGGCAGTTGAGTGCGATCTTCCTGGCGCAAACCGGCCCGTTCCTGACGCCGTCCGTCAGCGGCGTTGATCCGTCGGGCAGCGGTTCCGGCCTTTCCCGCACGCAACACCCGGATCGAATCGCGGATGGCAACATCTCGAATCCGACCTGGTATCAGTGGTTCGACGTGAACGCTTTCGTCTGTCCGGGACTCAACACGCGCGTCGCGGCGAACTGCCGCATCGGCGTCAATCCGGCCCGCGACGCGGCGCCCATCGGACGTTTCGGCACGGCTGGCGTCGGCATCCTGACCGGTCCGGGAACGATCAACCTCTCGCTCGGTCTGAACAAAGCCTTCTACATAACCGAGAAGGTGAAGCTCGAAGCCGGCGCGTCGTTCACCAACGTCGCCAATCACACGAACTACGCCGACCCGCAGATGAACGTGACCAACACGGCCTTCGGGAGCATCTCCAGCGCGCGTACATCCGAACTGGGCGGCAGCCGCACGGGACAGGTCACCATGCGACTGAGCTTCTAACTCAACTCCGCGACCGGAGCCTCGCTCCGGCTCCGGTCGCGGCCTTCCAACAATCCACGAACCCACATGACTGATCATTCCCACCACGACGCGCGCGAAGACGCGCAGGAATTGGGCAAACTCGGTTACGCTCAGGAACTCTTCCGCACGATGGGCGGCTTTTCGAACTTTGCCATTTCGTTTTCGATCATCTCGATTCTGACCGGCGCGGTGACGCTTTACGGGCACGGGTTGAAAATGGGCGGCCCGGCTCAAATGTCACTGGGCTGGCCGCTGGTGACGCTCTTCACGCTCGCGGTCGTTTGCAGCATGGCGGAACTGGCGAGCGCGTTGCCGACTTCGGGCGCGATGTATCACTGGTCGTGCGCGCTCGGCGGCAAGGGCTGGGGCTGGTTCACGGCGTGGTTCAACATCATCGGACAGATCGCAGCCATCGCAGGCATTGATTACGGCTGCGCGCTGTTTGTCACGCCGCTGGTCGGATTGAAACCGACGACGCAGAATCTGCTGATCGTTTACGCCGCGATTCTGCTCTCGCACGCGCTGATCAATCATTTCGGCATCCGGCTGGTGGCGTGGCTCAACGATTTCAGCGTGACGGTTCACATCATCGGCGTGATCGTCATTGTCGGCGCGCTGATGCTGTTCGCGCCGAAACAACCCACGAGTTTCTTCTTCGCGCGCGTCACGAGCAACGACGCGGGCTGGTCTTATGGATGGGCGTTCATCATCGGCTTGCTGCAGGCGATGTGGACGTACACGGGCTACGACGCTTCAGCCAGCGTTTCGGAAGAGACAGTTGACCCGCGGCGGCGCGCTCCGTGGGGGATGGTCATGGCCGTTGCCGTGTCGAGCGTTGTCGGCTATCTGCTGTTGATCGCGTTGACGCTTTCGATCAAGGACATCCCATCGGTCTTGAACTCAGACGTTCCGGCGGTGATTGCGATTCTGGTCGGGGCTTTGGGCGAACGCGCGGGCAGCCTGTTTTCGTGGCTGGCGGCGATGGCGATGTGGTTTTGCGGGTTGTCGGCGGTGACGTGGTCATCGCGCGTCATCTGGGCGTTCGCGCGCGACGAAGGTTTGCCCGCGTCGTCGTTGTGGAAGCAGGTCAGCCACAAACATTCCACGCCGGTTTACACGATCTGGCTCTGCGCGATTGCGGCTTTTCTGGGCGCGGTCTACAGCGGGGCTTACGCCGTCGTGACCGCGATCAGCACCATCGGGCTGTACATCTCTTACGTCATTCCGGTCTTTCTGCATCTGCGCGCCGGCAAGCTCGAACGCGGCCCCTGGAGTTTGGGCCGATACAGCCGGGCGTTGAACGTCGCAGCCGTGTTGTGGGTCGTTTTCCTGAGCGTCATTCTTTGCCTGGCCGACGCGCGCACGTGGAAATCAATCCTGGCCGTGACTGTCTTGCTGGGGTTGTGGTATTGGTTGGACGAACAACGAAGATTCAAAGGGCCGGCGTGGTCGGCGAACGACACGACGCAACTTGTCCAATCGGAGGGCTGAATCAAATGTCTGAATCGAACAAACGCGCAATGCGAATTCGCGGAGCCGCGCTGACCCTGCTCGCGCTGGTCTTCGGTTTTGCCGTCAATCAATCGGCTCAGGAGAAACGCTGGTACAAGGGCAACACGCACACGCACACCATCAACAGCGACGGCGATTCGACGCCGGATGAAGTCGTTCGCTGGTACCGCGAACACGGCTACAATTTTCTGGTCTTGTCCGATCACAACTACCTGACCGAGGTTGACGGGTTGAACTCCGTCCTCGGCGCGGCGAACAAATTCATCATGATCAAAGGCGAAGAATTGACCGATGAATTCCAGAAGAAACCGATCCACATCAACGGCCTCAACGTCAAGGAATTGGTCGTGCCGCAACACGGCGACAGCGTCGCAGGCGTGATTCAGAACAACGTCAACGCGATTCGTAAAGTTGACGGCGTGCCGCACATCAACCATCCGAACTTCGGCTGGGCCATCAGCGCAAGCGATCTGAAGGCGGTCAAAAACAACCGCCTGTTCGAGATCTACAACGGCCATCCGCAGGTCAACAACCTCGGCGGCGGCGGAATGCCAGGACTCGAAGCGATGTGGGACGACATTCTTTCGACGGGGATAACGCTTTACGGCATCGCGGTTGACGACGCGCACAACTTCAAGACTCCCGGCGACAGGACGAAATCCACGCCCGGTCACGGCTGGGTGATGGTTCGCGCGGCGAGCCTCAACGCCGGCGAGATTCTGCGCGCGATGGAGCAGGGCGATTTTTACGCTTCGACCGGCGTTACCCTGCGTGATTACCAGGCGGACGGCAAGCAGATCGCGATCAACATCGCCCCGTCCGGCACGAGCAAATACACCGTGCAGTTCATCGGGCGCTGGGGCAAAGTTTTGAAAGAGGTCACGGCGAATCCGGCGGTTTACACTTTCAACGGCGACGAGTTTTACGTCCGCGCGAAAGTCATCGAATCGAACGGCAAGGCGGCGTGGACGCAGCCGGTGTTTTTGAACAAGTGACAGGAGAACTGATTTGAGCCAGAGCGAAAACAGAGTGAGAGGAATGTTGAGCGCCGAGCGGTTGCGCGAGCTTGTCGCACAGGATCAGATCGAGACCGTAATCGTCGCGTTCACCGATCATTACGGGCGGCTGACCGGCAAACGTTACGACGCCGAGATGTTCGTTGAAGACACGATCAATCACGGCACGCACGGCTGCGATTATCTGCTGACGGTGGATATGGAAATGGAGCCTGTGCCCGGCTACAAATTCGCCAACTGGGAGCTGGGCTACGGCGACTTTCATCTCGTGCCTGATTTGAACACGCTGCGCGTGGCGAGCTGGCTGGACAAAACCGCGCTGGTCTTGTGCGACGTGCGGAACGAGAAAACTCATGCGGCGGTCAGCGTCGCGCCGCGCTCGATCCTGCGGCGGCAGATCGAAGCCGCGCGCAATCTGGGCTTCGAGAGCTTCGCCGCATCGGAGCTTGAATACTATCTGTTTCAAAACAGCTATCGCGAAGCGGCGGCTGACGGCTGGCGCAATCTTGAGCCTGCCGGCTGGTATCTGGAGGATTACCACATCCTGCAAGGCACGCGCACTGAAGCCTACACCGCTGCCGTTCGCCATCATCTGAAACATTCTGGCGTGCCGGTCGAAAATTCAAAAGGCGAATGGGGATTGGGTCAACACGAATTGAACGTGCGCTACGCCGAAGCGTTGGAGATGGCCGACCGCCACGTCGTCTACAAACAATGTCTGAAAGAGGTCGCGGATGCGATGGGCGTGAGCGTGACGTTTATGGCCAAGTTCGCTCAAGATCGCGCCGGATCGAGTTGCCACATTCATTTCAGTTTGTGGCGCGACGGCAGGAACGCTTTCGCGGGCGACAAGCAGTTCGGCCCGGTGAAATGCTCGGACGAGTTCCGATGGTTTCTGGGAGGCTGGATGGCGCACGTTTACGACGTGACGCCGTTTTACGCGCCGACGATCAATTCGTACAAACGCTTCGTTGACGGCTCGTGGGCGCCGACGCGATTGGCGTGGAGTTACGACAACCGCACCGGCGGATTCCGCGTGGTGGGCCACGATCAATCTTTGCGCATCGAATGCCGCATCCCTGGCGCCGACGCCAATCCGTATCTGGCCTTCGCCGCCTCGCTGGCTTCGGGACTCGACGGCGTCGCCAACAAGATCGAACCGCCCGAATGCTTCACGGGCGACATCTACGCCGCGAAGCATCTGCCGCGCGTCCCGTACACGCTCTCGGAAGCGACCGACAAATTCGCCGCAAGCGATTTCGCCAAACGCGCATTCGGCGAAGACGTGGTCGAACATTACACCCACTTCTTCCGAACCGAGCAGGCGGCGTTCAATTCGGCTGTGACCGATTGGGAGCGCAAACGGTACTTTGAAAGAATCTAGAAACGATTTTGCCACAGAGACACAGAGACACAGAGGAAAGCAAAAGCGGGAGAATGAACAGCGATGCTCCCATCTCAATCTCTGTGTCTCTGCGTCTCTGTGGCAGGTCAAGCATCCGCAAGTTTTAAAGCGTGATGGCAGATAACCCGGCTTGCCTCAGTTGCTCGTTGATCGCTTTCACGTCTTTGCTCTTGATCTCGTTCCAACCGGCCAGCGCATCGGCCAGCGATTTCTGCAACGCTGCTGACGCCGCGACAGCCTGCGTTGTCGGCGCGGCGTCCGCGTCGTCGGCGATGTTCATCACCGAGAGCATTTCGCCCGCCAGCCGAGCCAGCCCGCTTCCGCCGCCGCGCGGGCCGAAGCCTCCGGGCGCGCCTTCAAGCGTCGCCGCTTTCTGATCGAGCGCGGCGAGCGATGAGGCGATGGCTCCCTCCCCCGCTCTCTCTTTCAACGTTTTCAACTGATCGCGCAGTTTGCGAATCTCGGCCTGAGTCGCGCGGACTTTCGCAATCCCGTCGTAGTTGCTCTTCGCAAGCTCGAACATTTTCGCAATGCCTGAAGCGGGCGTCGTCACTCGCGGATCCATCTTGAGTGTGAGCGGCTCGGTGAAGCTCTTGCCGCCCGCTGTCAGCTTCACCGTGTATTCGCCCGGAGCGGCGAGCGGGCCGTCGGGTTGGCTGGGCGTGTTGTGATAAATCGCCGAGATCGGGAACGTGCGCGGGAAGCCTGCGGGCGGCGCGTATCGCAAATCCCAAACCCAACGCTGCATTCCCGATTTGTTTGAAAGAACGCGCGGCGGGCGAATCCAGTAAGTCGGATACGGCAGTTGGTTTTCGTTGACGCGTTCCGGCTCATCTTTGCTCGAATAACGCCGCACGAGGTTGTTCTGCTTGTCCAGGATTTCGAGCGTCACTTCGGCGGCGTCCGATTTCAGGTAGTAGTTGATGATCGCGCCGTCGGGCGGATTCTCGCCCATCGGCTCTTCGGGCGGGATCGGCGTGTCGGTGTTGAGGCTGCGGCGCACGCGGATCGCCGTCTGCGGCTTGAAGAGAAACGCATCCGACTTTGCGGTTTGATCGTTGATCTGGCGCAGCGGCGTGATGTCGTCGAGAATCCAGAAACTGCGCCCGTGCGTGCCGACGACGATGTCGTCATCCTTGATCACAAGATCGCGGATCGAAGTCGCAGGCATGTTCAGCCGCAGCGATTGCCAATGCTCGCCGTCATCAAACGAGACGAAGACCGCCTGCTCCGTGCCCGCGTACAGCAGGCCTTTGCGCACGGGGTCTTCGCGCACGACGTTGACGATTGTGCCGTCGGGAATGCCGCTCGTGATGCGCTTCCACGTCTTGCCGCCGTCGTGGGTTTTGTAGATGTGCGGGCGCAGATCGTCAATTCTCAACGTGTTGATCGCGGCGTAGGCCGTGTCGTCATCGTGATGCGAAGCGTCCATCAGCGAAACCTTCATCCACGATTTCAATTCGGGCGGCGTGACGTTCGCCCACGTCTTGCCGCCGTCGCGCGTGACGTGGATCAACCCGTCGTCGGTTCCAGCCCAGATCGTGTTGATGTTCCTGCGCGAAGGCGCGACGGTGTAGATGACGCCGCGACGCGCCATCGTCGCCATTTCGGGCGTGCGGTACTTGCCGACGCTTTCGGGCACGTCGTATTTCTCGCGCGACAGGTCGGGGCTGATCACGTCCCAACTCTGCCCGCCGTTCGTAGTTTTGAAAAGAACGTTGCCGGCGAAATAGAGCGTCTTCCCGTCAAGCGGCGAAAAAATCACGGGCGCGGTTCGCAGGAAGCGATACTTGCCGCTGCGAATGGCTTCGGGCGCGATGTTCTGTGTCTGTCCCGTCGTCCAATCGTATTTCGTGATCTTGCCGCCGTAAGTGATGTTCGGATTGAGCGGATCGGGCGCGACGTAACCGTATTCTTCAACGCCGACGGTGCGCCAATCGCGCCACGTGATCGCGCCGTAATCGCCGCGACTGGCGACGGCCGCCGAGCCGCTCTCCTGCTGCCCGCTGTAGACCCAGTAGGGCCAGCGGTTGTCGGTGATGACGTGATACATCTGCGCCGTCGGCTGGTTGTACCAACTGCTCCACGTCTCGCCGCCGTTGACCGTGATGGTCGCGCCCTGGTCGGTGGCGAAGAGTATGATGTCGGGCTGTTCGGGGTTGATCCAGATGCGGTGATAATCGTCGCCGCCCGGCGCGCCTTTGAATCCCATCCACGTCTTGCCGCCGTCGGTTGATTTGTACGAGGCGATGTTGGCGACGAAAACTATCTCAGGATTTTTCGGATGGACTTTGATCTCAGCGAAATCGGAGCCACGCCCCCAGAGCCGCTGATCGCCGCTGATCCTGCGCCAGCTTTCGCCCGCGTCGTCGCTCCGATAAACGCCGCCGAGTTGCTGGTTGGCGTCAACCGTCGCGTAGACGATTTTCGGATCGCTTTCGGAAACGCCAATGCCGATGCGGCCCAAACCTTGCTCGAACGTCGGCAGACCTCTGGTCAATTGTC
>JAJVID010000095.1:2169-25682 GCA_022072205.1 Acidobacteriota bacterium | reverse complement strand
AGCCGGATGGATTACGCCGTGTGGCGGCCCGCTGAGGGAAATTGGTATGTGAAGTGTAGTTCGGGCGCGGATTTCCCTGTGGTCAATTTCGGAGGACCCGGTGATACGCTGGTCCCAGCCGATTACGACGGTGACGGCAAAGACGACATCGCTGTCTGGCGTGGCGCCGCTGGCGTTTGGATTATCCGGCGTAGCTCCGACGGGGTAACTACACAGGAGCCGTGGGGCGAGCAGAATGCACCCTATCTTGATGTCGCCGCGCCTGCCGATTACGACGGCGATGGCAAGGCCGACCTCGCCGTCTTCCGCAGCAGCGACGGTTACTGGCATATTAAGCACAGTTCCGATTCGACCTATATTCAAAAGTGGTGGGGGCTGTCTACCGACACGCCCGTGCCGGGAGATTACGATGGCGATGGCAAAGCTGACATTGCCGTCTGGCGCAGCAGCAACTACGCCTGGTACGCCATTTTCAGTTCGACCGGCGTTGGAACCACCCTTCCTCCTTGTGGATCAGCTAATGCGCCTTATTACGACATCCCGGTTCAGGCCGACTACGACGGCGATGGCAAGACTGACCAGGCGGTGTGGCGGCCGGGAACGCACAGTTTTCTCATCGTGCGCAGTAGCTCGTTCCAGGTCCTCGAGGTACCTTACGGGCAGATCGGCGACACGCTAGTCGCCAAACATATGCCTAATCGCTAAAACCAGTCACGTAAGAGAACGGGTTGGCGCATGCCCCCGTCCTGCGGACACCGGAAAGGGCAAGCGCGCGAACGCTTGCCCTTCGGTTATTTCCGCGTCGCTCCGGAAACAATGAAGATTTTGATCGTGGAAAGTAATGTCCAGATGCGCGCGCTCATACGTCGCGTCATAGCCGGTCTGGCTGAAGTGATCGAGGAATGCGGCGACGCCGCCGACATCGCGCAGCGCACGGCGACGGCCGCAGATTGGGCGTTAATCAGCCTGGCTCCGCAACAAGCGGTTGGCGGCACGGCGACGGAACGAATTAAAAGCCTGAACGCCGCGACGCGCATCGTTTGGCTGGTAGATTGTGAAGATGATGAAACGTGTGAAGCCGGACGCCGCGCAGGAGTTTACGCTTGCGTGAGCAAAGAAAAGTTGCTGGCCTTACGCCATTTGTTGAGCGGAAATAGCGAGACGCCTGACGCTGTCTGATTCCGCTGACGGAAGTGAGTTCGGATGATGCGGGCCGATAACGTTCGTTATCCCGCCTGATCGGTTCGCCGGAAAAAATTACCTGCGTCTCCAGCCTCTTCGGTTTGCGGTGTGAAATTTCTTCAGACCCGAACAAGTAAGAATTACCCTGACTGCTTGCCGGGCAGCGGCGAAGCCAGGCGCCTGAATCGCCGGAAGGCCCGATTTTATTGGGCTTTTTGCGAATTCTGCCGCGCCGAGCATTGTGGCCCGATGGTTGCAATAGCCTGAGTGGGGCAACGAGATACCAGGTGGTTAACTCCACTGACGGTGTCAGCGGTCACCAGGGTGAGGAAGGTGACCGCAAATTTCAAGGCGCTACAGACAATCCCACGACTGTAGCGCCTTTTATTTTTTAAAACTTCACGCCGTCCTGATAAATCACCTTTCCATCGAAAACGGTCAGCGTCACGCGGGTCTCGTGAATCCGCATCGGATCAATTTTGAACAAATCCTGTGAGAAGACCACGATGTCGGCAAGCATCCCCGGCGCGATGCGTCCTTTGATTCCCTCTTCAAATGACGAGTAGGCGCCGGCCTGCGTGTAAGCCCGCAGCGCGTCGCCGATGCTGACGCGTTGTTCCGCGACCCAGCCGCGCGGAGGTTTGCCGTCAACGGTGCGGCGATTGACTGCGCTGTGCAGTCCGCGAATCGGATCAACGCTGATCGCCGCTGGCCAGTCGCTGCTGTAAACCAGCCTCGCGCCGCTCTTGAGCAGCGACTGCCACGCGAAAGCGAATTTCAGCCGCTCAGCTCCGACCGCTTTCGACCAGACATCAGTCGTGCCCGGATCGGCGTGGATCGGCTCCATCGAAGCCATCACGCCAAGTTTGGCGAACCGGGGAATGTCTTCGGGCGAAACGACCTCGATGTGTTCGATGCGGTGGCGGGCGTTCAATCGCCTGTTGGCGTTCAACGCATTTTCGTAAGCATTGAGAGCTTCGCGCACCGCGCGGTCGCCGATGGCGTGCGTGTAGATTTGAAAACCAGCCTTGTCCAGCTTCACGACCAGATCGCGGTAAATGTCCGCCGGGAGGGCCAATTCGCCGAAAGGCGCGCCGTGATTCGGCGGCAGATCGCTGTAACGTTCAATGACCGCCGCCGTGTGCGATTCGATCACGCCGTCGAGCAGGAATTTCACCGAATCCGCGCGGAGCATTGTCTGGTTCTGAGAGTTGAAATCGTACTGATTCTTCAGCGCGGCGAATCGGGCAATATCCTGCGGCGTTGTCCGCGATCCGACCGAAAAAGCCACTGAGACGCGCATCGTCAATTCGCCGCGCTTCAACAACTCATCGTAAAGCGACAATTCTTCCGGCGAGCCGCTCGCGTTTTGGATGCTGGTGATGCCCAGAGACGCGGCCAGCTTCATTCCCTGCCGCAACGCTTCCAGCTTCCGCTCGCGCGACGGTTCGGGGATCAAGCGTCTGACCAATCGCTGCGCGCCTTCTTTCAAAGCGCCCGTCGGTTCGCCAGCGGCGTCGCGCACGATTTCGCCGTAGCCGTCGAATTTCGTTTCGCGCGTTATGCCGGCCAGTTCCAGAGCCTTTGAATTGG
The DNA here is from genome assembly GCA_022072205.1 of Acidobacteriota bacterium. Lineage (GTDB taxonomy): Bacteria > Acidobacteriota > Blastocatellia > RBC074 > RBC074 > JAJVID01. The sequence continues at coordinate 22,907 of JAJVID010000095.1, read as the reverse complement.
CCCAGCCGCTGTGACCGTCGTAAGCGCTCAAAAAAACCGGGCGGTCTTTGATGATCGCGTCGAGATAGCTCTTCGTCGGCAAGCCTCCGGGAAAAGGCGTGTACTCCCATCCGCGACCGGTGATCCATTGCTTATCGGGATTTTTGCGGGCGTAAGCCGCGATGCGCTCGACCATCTCGGCCACGCTCTTGGTTCCGGTCAGATCAATTTCGCCGAGGCCCAGAGCGCCGCCCAGAAAGTGGATGTGCGCGTCATTGAATCCCGGGGCCACCAGCTTCCCGCCGAGGTCAATCACCCGCGTGCGCTCGCCTATCAGTTGTTTGATCTCCGCTGTCTTGCCCACGCGGACGATGCTACGCCCGCTGATCGCAACGGCTTCAGCGAACGACGATGAATCGCCGCCGAGCCAGACGCGCCCATTCGTCAAAATCAGATCGGCTGGCGCGTCCTTCGCTGATTCCTGAGTTGCGGCTTTTGATCCTGAAGAAATGGCCGAGAGGCAAAATAACCCGACCGCAAGCAAAAGGAAGATTTTCGTCTTCATACTCTCGACTCCGGTTGTGAATCACTTCAGCGGATATTCGTCACGCCGCTGATACCTGTAACGCTGCAAAACTTTGTGTACCTGGCGCGCGGTGACGCCGCTGACTTGATTTGCGATTGTGGAATGCAGCCCCTGTTCGGGCGGATGTGGCGCGGCGAGGTATTGCCTGTAAGCTTCCAGGATTTGCCGCTCGGCTTCCGGCGGCGCGTCGGCTACCTTGTCAAACCGGCTCCGGTCGTCGTGCAACATGTCCAGCCAGCGAAAAATCTGGTAAGCGTTGATAAAACCGAGCCGCTCGGCGAGCTTCGCGGGCAGCTCGCTGTAACGATACCGCTCACTGTCCATCTCGTCCCAGTAAGCCTTTTCGACCTCGAATAGCTGTTCGCGCGAAGGCTCCGGCGTGGGCGATTGCATGTACTGCGACAATGACCATTCATAAACGACGTTCATCACCTGACGGAGCGGGACGCCTGTCGCTTTGGCGATTGTGCGCCGGCGACCTCCCTCCGGGCGCTCTGATCGTTCGACGTAGCCTTTGTACATTTCGATCATGCGCTCTTTCAACTCCGGCGTAATCTCAACATTCGGATGCCGGGTTCTGCCGATAACCTGGGCGACGAGTTTGCGCTGCAACCAGAGCTTGTCGGAAATCTGCCCTATGATCTCGCGCAGCGGCGCCTCGCTCTCGGCGAACTGCTCCCGATAAATCTGCGCCACCTGTTCGCGCAATTCGGGCGTCAACTCGGCGGCTTTCGGCTCCCGCTTGACCGCTTCTTTTTTCGGCCTGAGTTCTTTTTTGGCGGCGTGCTGCGGCCTATCGTCAAAACGACGGGCAGGCGGGCGGGCGCCTTCGCGTTTCGCCTCGACGGCTCCTGTTTTCACCGCGCGTTTCTTGAGGCACTTCGGACAATACCGCTCTTTGCGATCGGGCGCGAAAAATGTCGCGCCACAGTTTGCGCATTGAAGGCGAAATTTCATTCCACTCATAGCGACATACCTGATGGCTCGTGGCAGTAGCCCGACCGTGAGGGAGGGCGCTCATCAAATGAGCGCCCTCCCTCACGGTCGGGCTACTGCCACAGTTATTCAATGATCGGTTTGATGACGGCGCAATTCTCAGCTTCAAAGGCCTGCTTCAATCGCGCGAACATGGCTTCATCTTTGTACGCGCCGATGATCGAACCGCCCGATCCGGCGAAATTCGCCGAGGCTCCGGCCTCGCGCGCCAGTTCGATCATTCGGATGTGTTTCGGACTCAGGTTGTAGATGCTTCGGCGCGCGTCGAAATTCCTGTCCATCAATCGCGCCAGCGTTTCGTAATCGCGCGCCAGCAGACATCCGCGCGCCTGCCGGGCCAGATCGGCGGCGGTCTCCATCGCTTCAATCACGACGCTCTCCCCGCTGTCGTAGCGCTTCCGGATGTCGTTGTGAAAGACCTCGGACGATTCGGCCAACTCGGTTTGATAGGCGATGTAAACCGGCGGCAGAAGCCGTGGATCGAGCGATTCGTAAGCTCCATGCTGGTGCTCATCCATGAAGTCCTTGTCGAAATCCATGTAAGTCAGTCCTTCGTAAACCTGCGCCACGCGGTCCTGCAACCCGGCGCCGATGCCCAACTCGTCTTTCTCAACCGACAGGATCAGCCCTGGCAAAATTTCTTTCCGGATCGTCACGCCGTAAAACTCGCAGAGCGCGCGCATCGTAGCCGTGACGATGGCGCTCGAACCCGCAAGCCCGACCTGTCTGGGAATGTTCGACGAGTACCGGAGCGAAAAATTCTGTCTCGGCAGTTCGATCCCGTTTCGCTCGCAATGCTCCGCGAAGCGCTTGATCGAAGCTTTGATCAGACGCAGGCCGCCGTAATATCCGTTGAGCCGCTGGTCGCGCAGGAAATCTTTCAAACTGTCGAACCGGCAATTGTCCTGCCGCGTCGGGATGACCTCCATCTCCGGCCATTCGTAGATCACCACTTCGGCGCAAAAATTTTTGACGATCAGACTGATCGTCTTGCCGTTGTACCCGTCCGACGGATTGCCGACAAGCGCGGCGCGCGCGTAAGCTTTCGTCTCGAAGATTTTCACTTCAGCAACTCCCTGGCGTGCTGGCGCAGACGCGGGCCGAATTCTGGATCGGTCAGCGCAAATTCGACGAAGGTTTCAAAGTAGCTCTCGAAATTGCCGATGTCGTAACGCTTCTCTTCGCGCGGCAGCCGAACGCCGACCACGCGTTTGCCTTCGCGCAGCATCAGCCGGATGGCGTCGGTCAATTGCAGTTCTCCACGGTGATCGAATCCCGTCTGCTTGATCGCCGAAAAGAGGCTCGGCGCGAAAACGTAGCGGCCCGCGATGGCCCAATTGCTCGGCGCCTCTTCGCGCTTCGGCTTTTCGACCAGATCGGTAATCTCGAAGACTTCGGAGTCCGAAGCCGGTTTAACCACGCCGTACATCGAGACCTGATCCATCGGGACCTCTTCGACGGCGATGGCGCACGACGCCTCGTGAGCTTCAAACGCGGCGATCAGCCGTTGAACGATCAGCGAAGGTTTGTGGCGTCCGATGATCGAATCGCCGAGCGCGACGACGAACGGTTCATCGCCTGCGAAATGTTCGGCGCACAAGATCGCGTCGCCGAGTCCGCGCTGCCGCCGCTGCCGCGTGTAAAGGAAATGCACACCCATCCGCTCGTACTGCAATTCTTCGAGCAAATCTTCCTTGCCCGCTTCGCGCAGCGTGCGGATCAGATCGGGATCGTCGTCGAAATGATCTTCGATGGAGCTTTTGCCGCGCCCGGTGACGAACAGCGCGCGCTCGATGCCGCACAGATGCAGTTCTTCGATGATGTATTGCACAATCGGTTTCTTGCCTACCGGCAGCATCTCTTTCGGTTGGGATTTTGTGGCCGGGAGCAAACGAGTGCCCAGACCAGCTACGGGAATGACAGCGTTACGAATTGACACGATAACTCCTGAACGAGATTGATTTTCGATTAAGCGAGCAGTTTGCGCCGCAGTTGCGGTAATATACGGCGCCCCCCGATGATAACCAAGCCCTGAGCGCTCAAGCGCATCAAGTCAACAAATTGAGAATGCGAAGAGAGATTACGGAACAGACGGAAAATAATGATGACAGATGGAATCGCTTTTATCGTGGCATTGATTCTGGCCGGCGCCGGATTGCTGGCGTTGATGAATTGGCTTGCGACCGTTGATCGCAAGCGCGCGGAGATGACCGAAGAGGAATACCGGAATCAGGAGCGCGGGCCGAATCTGATCGGCGCCGGGATGACGGCGCTTGATGAATTCCTGCGTCCTGACATGAAACGAGCGATTGAGTACCGCATTGACGCCGAACAAGGCCATCTGCCCGGCGGCGATCATCAAGGCGAAGAGATTGACGACGAGACTCCACCCCGCGACGGGAAACGGCAATGACAGCAGACGCCATTAAGCATTATCACTCTCTGCTCGAAGGCCCGCTGGCCGATGACGCGATCTCCAGGCTGAGCGCGGCGACCGGCAAATACAATCTGCGTTTCGGCGCGCGCCCGATCTGCGCGGTTCTGCGCCCGATGCTCATCAACGAAAGGCAATACGAACACGTCAGGCGCGATTCGACGCTCACGCTGTCGGCGATTGAACGGCTCTATCGCGCGCTGATGGCCGACGAGAAGTTGCGCGCCGAACTGAATCTGACGCCGGACGAGGAGCGGCTGATTTCGATTGATCCCGGATTCAGCGCTCCGGACGGGAGCGGGCGGCTGGACGCCTTCCTCGATTCGCGCGGCGAATTTCACTTCGTCGAATACAACGCCGACTCGCCGGGCGGCTTGCTTTACGGCGATGTCCTCAGCGAGGCCTTCGCGGAGATGGAAGTCACGCGCGAATTCGAGCGGAAATATCCGTTGCGGCGCACCGCCATCAGGCCGCGCATCCTGGAAACGCTGCTGCAATGTTACCGCGAATGGGGCGGACGCGACCGTCCACGCATCGCCATCGTTGACTGGAACGAAGTCAAAACGCGGGCCGAATTTGAAATCTGCCGCGAGTATTTCGAATCGCGCGGTTACGCCACGATCATCGCCGACCCGAACGAGCTTGAGTATCGCGGCGGCTGGCTGCGCGCCGGAGATTTTCAGATCAACCTCGTCTACAAACGCGTCGTAACGGGCGAGTTGCTGACGCGTGGGGGATTGAATCATTCGCTGATCCGCGCTGTGCGGGATCGCGCGGTTTGCGCCGTCAATTCGTTCCGCGTGCAGATGCTTACGAAAAAAGCGATCTTCGCGCTGCTCGACGATCCTGATTACGAGCGCCTTTTCCCTGCCGACGAACAACAGGCGTTGCGGCGGCGCATCCCCTGGACTCGCATTCTGCGCGAAGGCTTCACGACTTATCGCGGCAGGCGCGTTGACCTGCTCGATTTCGTCGCGCGGCGCCGTGAGATTCTGGTATTGAAGCCGAGCGGCGATTACGGCGGGCGCGGCGTGACGCTGGGCTGGGAATGCGGCGACGACGATTGGAACCGCGCGATCAAGGAAGCGGCGGGCGCGGCATTCGTCGTGCAGGAGCGCGTAGAAGTGTTGCAGGAATCGTTTCCGACGCTGGCCGGCGGGAAGATCGTTTATGAAGACCGCTACGTTGATTTCGATCCTTACACGTGGACTGGCGATGATGTCGAAGGCGCAGGCGTCAGGCTCTCTTCGTCGGCGTTATTGAACGTGACTGCTGGCGGCGGTTCGGCTACTCCGATGATGATCGTTGAAGAATGAGCAGGAAGAGAGAGTACGGAAATAACGGAAATAACGGAAAAGACGGAAAAACCCTTTTCTGGTTCTTTTCCGTCTTTTCCGTTATTTCCGTCTTTTCCGTAATCTCTTCCTACCTTCTGGCCGCTCTCACCTTGACCGGAAAATTCAACTCTCCAAGTTCAAGTTGATAGAACGACGCAAAGCCGTTGTAGCGGGCCGCTGCGCCCAGTTCCTCTTCGATTCGCAGCAACTGGTTATATTTTGCGATGCGGTCGGTGCGCGAAGCCGAGCCGGTTTTGATCTGTCCGGCGTTCGTGGCGACGGCCAGGTCGGCGATGAACGGGTCTTCGGTTTCGCCCGAACGGTGCGAGATGATCGCGGTGTAATTGTTCGTCCTCGCCAGTTCGATGGCGTCGAGCGTCTCGGTCAGCGTGCCGATCTGATTGACTTTGATCAGAATCGAATTGGCGACGATCTCTTCGATGCCGCGTTCCAGGTACCGCGTGTTGGTGACGAACAGGTCGTCACCCACCAGTTGCACTGTGTCGCCCAATTCGCCGGTCAGCGTGGCCCATCCGCTCCAGTCGTTTTCGGCCAATCCATCTTCGATTGAAATGATCGGATACTGCTTCACCCAGTTGATCCAGTACTGAACCATCTGCTCCGAAGTCAGCCTGCGCCCATCCGATTTTTTGAAGACGTAAGAGTCTTCCTCGAAAAACTCCGAGCTGGCCGGGTCGAGCGCGATGGCGATCTGTTCGCCCGGCGTGTAACCGGCGCCGTTGATCGCTTCCAGAATGACTTCAATCGCTTCGTCGTTCGATTTCAGACTCGGAGCGAATCCGCCTTCGTCGCCGACCGCCGTCGCATAGCCGCGTTTTTTCAACACGCCTTTCAACGTGTGAAAAACTTCAGCGCCCCAGCGCAGGGCTTCAGCGAAACTCGGCGCGCCAGCCGGGACGATCATGAACTCCTGGAAATCAACGTTGTTGTCGGCGTGCGCCCCGCCGTTGATGATGTTCATCAGCGGCACAGGCAGCGTCCGCGAGTTCGTTCCGCCGATGTAGCGGTAAAGCGGAACTTCAAGCTCAGCCGCAGCCGCGCGCGCCGTCGCCAGCGAAACCGCCAGCATCGCGTTCGCGCCGAGCTTCGATTTGTTCGGCGTGTCGTCCAGATCAATCATCGTCTGATCAATCTCGGCCTGATCGAACGAGTCTTTGCCGACGATGGCGTTGGCGATTGTCTTGTTGACATTTTCGACGGCCAGCCGGACGCCTTTGCCCAGATAACGGAACTTGTCGCCGTCTCGCAATTCGACGGCTTCGTTTTCGCCGGTCGAAGCGCCCGAAGGCACAGCGGCGCGCCCCATTACGCCGCTTTCCAGCACGACTTCGGCTTCAACAGTCGGATTGCCGCGCGAATCCAGAATCTCGCGGGCGTGAACCTGTGCGATGATGCTCATAATGACCTTCTCCTTAAGTAAAAATTTCAGGGGAGTAGGGAGTTGGGAATTGGGAGTTGGGAGCAAGGAAGTTTCTTTCCCTTCTCCCCACTCCCTACTCCCTACTCCCCCTAAAACACATACTTCAATGCAAACTGTATCTGGCGCGGGTTGAGCAGCGTATCAACCGATTTGCCGAAGCTTGGCGATTCCAGCACCCGAACCGGAATTGCAAAATGGGTGCGGTTGAAAAGGTTGAACGCTTCGACGCGCAGCAGGATGAACTGCCCTTCGCGCACTTTGAAATTTTTGACCACCGCCAGATCGGTCTTCGCCACTCCGCTGGCGCGGAAGGCGTTGCGACCGACGCGCCCGTTGCTGCCCAGCGTGGCGAGCAGAGTGACGGGATTCGCGTTCAACTGCAATTTCTGCTGGCGGCTGTCAATGCGCGTCAACCCGTTGAGCGTATCAATGCGGTCGGTCAGGTTGCCGTCAAGGTTCACGTCGTAACTGGTGTTGACCGTGAACGGCTGGCCGGTTTGAAACGTCGTGAACGCGGCGTATTCCCAGCCGCCAAGCAGGAAACCGGCGGCGCCTTTTTTGTCGTTGAACTTGCGCAGGAAAGGCGCGTTACCCGTCAGGCTTAAAACGAAGCGATGGCGAATGTCGAAGTTGGCGTCGCCTCGTTCAAGCGCCAGCGCGCGGTCGTCCTGCGGCAGCGCGGACGCTCCCGCCACATCGAACACATCCGAAACGTCGTCAATCGCGTGCGACCACGTGTAGGCCGCGCCGAACTGGTAGCCTTGCGAAAACCGCTTCGTCGCGGCCGCCTGGAACGAATGATAAGCCGAAGCCGCCGACGAATCGAAGATCGTGTAAGCGCCGAGCAGCGGGTTCGGACGCGCAGGCGTTGCGGCGTTGGGATCGAACAGCGGAGGCAGCGCGAGCGCGAAAACCGAATTTTGCGACAGGCCGATTGGATCAATCGGTAGCGTGATCGAATTCGGCCCGCCGTTCGGAGTGCGGAACCGCGTGAGCTTCACGCCACGCGCGCCGACGTAAGCCAGGTTGACCAGAAAATCGGTGTACAACTCACGCTCGAATTGCAGGTTGTATTGCAGCGTGTACGGCGACCGAAGATTGTTATCCGGCAAAGTGAACGCTATTCCGCCTCCTGAAGGCAGCACTCCCGCGACGGACGGATTGAAGAGCAATCCGAGCACCTGCGGCAACGCGCCCGCCGGGACGTTGAGCGCGTTCAGACTGCCGGGAGTCACCAGCGCCTGCTCCGTAATCTTCCCCTGACTGACGATGTTCAGCGGCACGTAGCGCGGGTTGAAGATGCCCCGGATTCCCGTCGAGCCGGGAACGTAGAAGGCGCGCTGCGCATAGCCGAACGTATTGACATCAATGTTGAACGGAAGGAACGTCGGGAAGACATTGCGCGACTGGCTGACGACGCTGCCCAGCGTCAGATCGTAATAAGCGCCGACGCCGCCCCGAATCACAGTCTTTCCGGCGCTTGTCGCGCTGGCCGCGAATGGATCCCACGCGAACCCGATGTGGCCGCCAAAATTGTTACGGTCGAGATCGAAAATTCCGTCGCGAGCGCCGATCAGATTGCGCAGCGCGCCGGTCGTGGCGTTGAACGAATTGAGCAGGTTTTGATTGCTGTAAATGATCTCTCCGCGGCTGAATGGCGCGGCGATGCTGATGCTTTGATCGGCTGACGGAAGTTGCGGAAGCCCGAAGGTTTTTTCGATGCGCCTGTTGACTTCGCGCGGCACGGTGTTGACCTCGTAACGCGCGCCGTAATCCAGCGTCAGCCCTCGTCGCGCGCGCCAGTTGTCGTTCGTGAAGAAATTGAACTGCCACAAACGCAGCCCAATCGTCGAATCGGGCGCGCCGATGGCCAGCGATTGAAAGATGCCGGTCGGAATGCCGAGCGAAGCCAGATCGGTTCCGCTGAAAAATCCCGGCGTCGGCCCGAAGCGGCTGATGTTCTTGATCGGCGCGGCGGTTACGCTCCCGGTCAGATCGGGCGATCCGCCGAAGACCACCTGCGGGCGGTAATTGCGATTGAGCGAACTGTTGAGTTGCGTGCGGCGAACGTCGAACCCGAATTTGTAAGCGTGATTGGTTCGGAAGTAACTGTAAGTGTCGGCCACCTGGATCGTGTTGTTCGCGCGCGATTGCGGAAAGAGATAAACGTCGAGTCCGACGGGGCTGAAGGGATGAACCACCACCTGGCCGATGGTCGAAAGTTGATCCTCGGTCACTCCGTTGCTGCGCCGGTAATCAACGAACGGGAGCGGAAAATCCGGCGAAGTGAAGTTGCCCACAATCGGCGCGTTGAGCAGGAATTTCTCGTTCGGCAAAAATGACGACGGTCTTAAATAGGAATCACGTATCTCGGCGAAGCTCAACGCCGTGCGGCCGTAACTGGCGCGCAATTGATTGGCTTTGGTCGGCGACAACTGGCTGTTCAGGGCCAGCGAGATGTTCTGCGTTCGCACGCTCGGCGCGACGCCGGAAAAGATCGCGCCGCCCACAGCCGGAACCTGTCTTTCGTCGTTGGTGAAGTTGTACCGGGCGGTGAATGCGTGCGTGACTTCAGGCCCGAAAAGACTGAAGTTGTGATCGAGTTTGAGCGAGTAAATCGTCGCGTGCGCGTCGGCTGGCAGAACCTGTGTGAAGGTGTTGCCGCCGTATGGCCCGGCCGGATTGTTCGGGAACGGGAAGAGCGACATCACCGCATCGCCCGCGATTGAAGTGGGAGTGAACGATTGCGATTTCCCTGCGGTGTCGGTCGCGGTGAAGCCGGTTGCGCCGAAACCGAGGAAGCCGCGTTGCGCGACGGTCGGCACGGCGAAATGAGTCTCCTGCCGCGCTTTGATGTCCTGCCGCTCAAACGAGCCGAAGAAGAACGTTTTGTCGCGGATGACCGGAAAACCAATCACGGCGCCGCCCTGATTGCGTTGAAATTGATCTTTGCCTTGCGAAGGATTCGGCTGAACGAAAGGCGTGGGCGGATCATCGCTCGCGTTGCGAATCACGACCGGCACCGAGCGCGCGCTGACCGGTTGACCGTTGACAAAACTGCTGATCGCCAGCGCATTCAAGCCGAAACTTTTCGCCTTGTCGTCGGAATAATCGAAGAAGTTGCGGGCGTTGAGCGCCGAGTGATTGAAGAAATCGTAAAGCTGTCCGTGAACGAAATTGGTTCCGGACTTCGACACGGCGTTGACCTGCGAACCGACGCTGCGTCCTTGTTCAGCGTCCCACAGATTCGTGACGATCTGAATCTCCTTGATGCTCTCGATGCTTTGCGGCACGAGCGCGACGAATCCCTGACGGCGCACGCCCACGTCTTCATCGTTGTTGTCCGAACCGTCAACGGTGAAGTTGTTCGAGCGGGCGCGCTGGCCGTTGACCGAAAACTGGCCGGCGGTTCCGATGCCGGCGCCGATGCCAGGCCCGGCCACGCCTTTGACCTGCGGCGGAGGCGAGACGCCAGGAGCCAACAACGCCAGGTCGTCGAAACTCCGAACGGAGGAGAGCGGCGCCAGCGTGACCATCCGTTCATCGGAATTCGACCGGCGCGTGGCGTCAATCTGATTCGTCAACTGGCCGTTCTCTTCCGCCGACGGCGTCGCGGATTGCGCCGGAGGCGGCGTTGGATTTGAAGGCGGTTGATTTGCGGCGAGGGCGGGAGGCGCGGCGGCGGTCACAGGCCCCAGAACGATGTCCGGCAAAGTCACGACGGTTTTATTGAGCTGAACCTTAATCGGCTCCTTTGCTCTGGTGATAACCTGAAACCCTTCTTTCGACGCCTCGACTCTATAAAAACCGAGCGGCAGCAAAGTGATCTTGTAGAACCCATTCACATCGGTTCTGGTCGAACGGACGTTGCCCGTCTCCTCGTTGGTGGCGCGTACGCGCGCATCGGCCAGCGGCAATCCGCCGGCGTCAACGACCAACCCCTGCAACGTTCCGGTAATCGTGTCGCGTTTAGCGCCGGATGCGCCACGCCCCACACGCGCGGAAGCGAACGCGGAGGCAGGCGCCGACAAGTGTGAAAGGATCAGGGCAGCGCATAAGAGCAGTCGGATAAATCTTGACCTCTGTGACATACGATTGTTGAGTGAGTTATCAATTGAGGTGTTGATCGAACGGATGAAATCAACACGATGATTTGGGCGGCGATCAGGTTTGAAAGAGCGGGTATCTTAACGCGCTTCCCGCCGTTGTCAACCTTGAGAAAAACTGTCTAACCTGGGGAGGCGGGTAATTTTTTCGTCGCGCAAGCGGCGGCTGGCGTTACCACGAACTGCTCACGGGACACGACTGCCACATTGACAAGTTGAAGAGCGACTTGAGCCATTCTCAGACCTCATCCTCTCTTTGTTCCTGTTCGATCTCGAACCGCTACGCCCACAGCTTCAGACCTTCTACCATCCGAAGCCTCGGGGCGCTCCAACTCACGATCCGATCCAAATGTTTCGTTCGCTGCTCTGTATGATCCTCTCGTGTGAAACGCTCAGCTTCACCAAATGGACCAGCAAGCTTCACTCCCGGCCTTTGTTCGCCGCTCTCTCCGGGATGGACGCTTCACGAAAGTTCTGGCGGTCAACAACTATCAATTCTGGCCCAACGCCGAACTCAATCTGGTTGAAATTCAGCGCGTGATGCGGGAAGGCGGCTGGCTGGTTCTGTGCCTGCGGATGCATTCGGCAAGCCGGTTCGCGCTTGCGCCCGGAGTCACCGAAGACGAAGTCGCAGACATTGCGAGATTAGCGCGATGGGTGGGGTTTCGCGACATCAGGATCGTGAAGCGGAAGGTCGGGCGCGAGGCGTCTTGCGTGATTGCCAGGCGATGAAGAATTTCAACGAAGCCGGCGCGCGATAATTTCAGCCATCGCGCGCCGATGCTCACTTCTCAGCGGCTTCCCTTCAAACTCGCGCAACAACTCCCACGCTGCAAACTCCGCGCGCAATTCGCCAGGCTTGAGCAGGAACGCCGGATTCATCGGTTTCACATTCGGATCGTCATCCGCCATCGCAATGATCGCAATCACCGCTCCGCCGATTCGCGCGCCAGCCCTGATCGCCGGAAACAGATCACGTTGAAGATAATTGCAAACGACGATCAGATCGTATGATTCCGGCTCAATGATGAATTCGCCGCGCTCAAGATCGGCGATGCGGGAATCAATCGCCAGGCCTTTCTCGCTTGCGCGGCGGCGCAGAATTTCGATTGCGACGCGCGAGCGGTCAACCGCCGTGACTTGCCAACCATGCTCCGCAAGCCAGATCGCGTGGCGGCCAGCGCCGCAGGCCACGTCCAAAGCGCGTCCCGGTTCGAGCGTTGAGGCGAACTCGACGATCAGCGGGTGCGGCGCGTCGTTCGCGCGTTCGCCTCGTCTGTAACGTTCGTCCCAATCAGGCATCGCAATTCACTTCACGCGCGGGCGGCGGCGGCAAGCGCCCGCGAAAAACCGTTGCGGCGTTCGACAGAGATTGAGGCGAGTCCCAACCAACCCGCCAATGCGCGCAACTCGGCTACGAGAGCTTCGGCGACCGCGCCCGGTTCGGCCCCCGGTTCAATGTGCGCCGCCTGCGCGAGCAATCGCCGCTCGGCGCGGTCGGCTTTGAGATCAACGCGCGCCGCCAGATGTTCCCCAAACAAAAACGGTAGCACGTAATATCCCCACCGGCGTTTCTCCTGCGGCGTGTAAATTTCTATCCGGTAATCGAACCCGAAGAGCCGCGCCGCGCGCGGGCGGCGCCAGACCACCGGGTCGAACGGCGACAACAACGCCGAGGCTTCAATCCGGCCAGGCAGCGCCGCGTCGGGATGAAGATAAGCCGGCTCCCGCCATCCTTCGACCTGTGCCTTGCGCAGGTCTCCGGCTTCGACCAGTTCATTGATTCGCTGGCGAGCTTCCCGAATCGGCATGCGGTAATAATCAGCCAGATCGCCAGCCGTGCCCACGCCGTGCGAGCGCGCGGCCAGTCGTAACAATTCGCGTTGCGACTCTTCGCGCTCCACCCTGTGTCCGTGATGCTCCGCCGGGATCACGCGCTCGGCCAGATCGTAAGTCCGCGAGAAATTGGGCCGGCGCTCGGCCACAGCCAATACGCCCCGGCCAAACAACGCTTCGAGCACAGCTCTCGGAATCGTCTTGCCCCACGCGCCCGGCAGACGGCGAGGCATTCCATCCGGCTCCGGCAAAACGTCAGCCCCGAGCGGCCCGCGCGAGCGCACTTCGTCAAGCACGCGCTCAACATAATCATTGCGCTCATTCATAAACTTCTCGAAACCCCACGGGCGAACTCTGTGCGTTTCCATCCGGTGGCGCAGCAGCGGCCAACTCGCCATCGGCAGAATCGAAGCTTCGTGCGCCCACTGTTCGGTGAATTCGCGCCGCCGGTAGATCAAATCATCGAAGAGCGATTTTTCGTAAGAGCCGAGCCGCGAGAAAAGAACCAGGTAGTGCGCGGGCGTCAGGACGTTGACGTAATCAATCTGCACGAGGCCGAGCCGCCTGATCGCGCGACGGATGTGGTTCGCGTTCGCCCGCCCGTTCGGACGCGGGCGATCAAAGCCCTGCGCCGCCAGCGCGATTCGGCGCGCCTCGCTCAATGTGAGATTTTCGTGGGACATGGGTTCGCATCCTGCGGTTAGACGACAGCCTCTGTCAACCGCGAAGGCCGATGCGTGAAGAGTCGGAGTGAAGCGTCAGAGCGCCTGATGTTTCAGCGCATGAAGCGAAAGGGTGAGAGTCTCCCCTCACCCTTTCGTTTTTTCGATTGACCGATCCCCGTCAGCAGTTCGGCGGGAAGACCGGGATGGTGTAGCTTGCGCCGGACGACAGCGTCAACTTGTGCAGATTGTGTCCCTGGCTGAACGCCTCCGCCGTGCCTTCGCTGTCAGCGTTGAAGTTGATCGCCGCTCCCAGTATTGCCTGATCGCTGATCGAATACAGCTTCAACCACCCGCTGCGGCCCGCCGGAACAAACGTCTCAAACCTCGGTGTGATGCGCGGGAAGACGTTCGTAATGCTCGAGCGGAACTGGCATACGCCTGGGCTGAAGGAGAAGCTCAGGCCAGTCTCAGTATCGTCGTAGAAGATGCCGAAGATACCGGTCAGCGTCGCCGCTCCTATCGCCAGATTGCCGCCGATGCGGTTCAGGATCAGCATCGTGTCGTTGCCGTTGGCTCTCGATGGGATGTTGTCCAGAGCCAGCGCGCGCGGCAGCCGGTTGTAACTCACTCCGTCGAAGTTGATCTGGGCCGTTGTCGAATTGCCGTCGCAGGACGGCAGCCCGCCCGCAATCGCCGCAATCGCCTCGGCTCCCAGATTGGCCGCGTGGCCGGAGGAGAACTTCACGTACTCATCTCCGATCAGGTAGTTGAAGTTCGTCGGACAGCCGTTGCTGTCAACCGCCACTGCGACCATATAGCCGGTCGTGCCCGGATCAACGTCCGAGGCCAGGAAACTGGTCGTCTGGTTCGGCGTCAGGCAAATATAGCTGTCGGCGATTGAACAGTTCGAGCCGTCCACGAAGTAGAGATGCACGATCGCCGAGCGGGTCGGCTCGATGTTCGTGATGTTGATCCGCGCGTTCTGTCTGTTGGGCGAGCCGACGGTCGAGGTGTAGATGTTGTAGATCAACACCGATCCCGCCTTCTGATCGCTCAGCTCAGACGTGGCGGGATATGGCGACCCTGGCCCGACCGCAGGGCAATTGACCGTCAGGCGGGTTTGCACCGTCAACGGCTGCCCGCCGCCGAAGGTGACCTTCAGGCTGGATACCAGGGTCGCGCCGGTCGTGACCTGGTTGTCTATCTGCGCCTGATAGGTGACCGTAACCGTCTGGCCCGGAGCGAGCGCCGGGTTGCTGTAGCTAACCGTCGAGGAGTTGACCACCGAGCAACTGCCGGTCGTCGCCGTGCACGCGCCGGGCAACGCCAACAATCCTCCTGGCAGCGTCACCGTGGCCGCGACCGCGACTGGCGCCACGCCGTTATTGATGATGCTGAATGTGCCGGTCACGAGGTTGCCCGGCCCGACGCAAACCTGCGGATCGCTTATCGAGTAAGTCGCCAGGTTCACCACCAGCATCGCCGCTTTTGTCGTCGCTGACCCGCAGGAGTTGGTGAAGACGGCGCGATACAAATGGCCGTCCTGAGCCAGAGTGACATTCGATACCGTCAATGTTGTGTTTGTCGCGCCACTGATGTTGCTGAAACTCCCGCCGCCGTTCGTGCTGATCTGCCACTGAACGGTCGGGGCCGGAACCCCGCTGGCCGCCGCGGTGAAAGTGGCGGTGTTGCCCGGAAGCGTGTTGAAGTCGGCGGGATCGGTCGTTACCGTCGGCGGCGCGTTAACCGTGACGGCGACCGTGTCTGTAGCCGGACTGCCGCATTTGGTCGCGCTGGTAACAGTCCAGGTCAGAGTCGCCACGCCCGTGAAACTCCCCGCAGGCGTCCAGGTCGCATTCGGGTCGGTCGCGCTGCTGAACGAGCCTCCGCTGTTGGATGTCCACTGCCCGGTCGTGCCGAACGGCGGAGTGTTGCCGCCAAGCCCGGATGTGGATTTGCCCTGACAAATCGTCTGGTCGCTGCCAGCCGTCGCCACCGGAGTCGCGTTGACCGTCACCTTGACCTGCTCAGCCGCTGGCGAACCGCAGCCAGCCGTGCTTGTGACCGTCCAGGTCAATGTCGCATTGCCGGTGAAACTCACTGGCGGCGTCCAGGTCGCATTCGGGTCGCTGGTGTTACTGAACGATCCGCCGCTGTCGGATGTCCATTGCCCGGTCGTGCCTGTCGGCGGAGTGTTCCCGCCAAGCCCAGTTGTGGTCGCGCCCTGACAGATCGTCTGGTCGCTGCCAGCCGTCGCCACGGGTGTGGCATTGACCGTCACCCCGACTGTATCGCTTGCGGGCGCGCCGCAACTATGTCCGCTTGTGACTGTCCAAGTCAGCGTTGCGGCGCCGGCGAAGCTCACGGGCGGCGTCCAGGTCGCGTTCGGGTCGCTGGCGTTACTGAACGATCCGCCGCTGTTGGACGACCACTGCCCGGTAGTGTCGAACGGCGGAGTGTTGCCGCCAAGTCCGGCGGTCGCCCCGCCCTGACAGATTGTTTGATCCAAACCCGCCGTCGCCACAGGCAGAGCGTAGACAGTCAGCGTCGCCGCATTGGTCGTCGGTGTCCCACAGCCATTATTGAAGACCGCGCGGAACTTGTTCCCATTCAAGAAGGGAGCCACGCCAGCAGTCCCTGACAATGTCGTGTTGGTCTGGGGCGGGGCGATGTCGGCGAAACCGGAACCGGTATCAACCTGCCACTTCACCGTGGGCGTCGGACTCCCCGTAGCTCCGGCAGTGAAACTCACGGGAGCGCCTGCGCATACCGCCTGGTTTTGAGGATTAGTACTCACCATCGCCGCGACGCAGGATTGGAATTCGTATGCGCCGATGTCGCAAACGCCGCCTTGAGGGCGAGTGACGCCGCGTTGATCGGTAGCTTCGCAATTGGCGCCGCCCTGGTTGTAGACGTCGGTGTCGGTGTTATCAATCGCGTGCGTGGCCGTGGCGCCGGGCGCGTTGAGCGCCAGCGCCGCCACACCGGAATCACCGTTCTGAGTCACACCCGGACAAGCAGAACCAGCCAAAAAACCCGATGGATTGTTATCAACCAGGTTATTGTTGCCGGATTTACTGACCGTGCCGAAATTGGTGGTGAACGTGAAGCAATCGGTATTGCCGCTCGGCGTGTTATCGAGGATCGAGTTGCTCAGGGCTAACGTCACAGTCCCAGCGGAGCCAGAGCCGTCGCCAAGAGTGTAAAGGCTCCCGCCGAAATCGCCCGCGTTGTTATTCAGCGTGGCGTTATTGATAGTCGCTGAGCCATTGCGCACAAAGATGCCGCCGCCCAGCCCGAATCCTCCCGGATTGAGCAGGACTATGCCGCCCGTGCCGCCAGCGGCAATGTTGCCAGTGATGGTGCTGTTCCTGACTGTGAGCGTTCCGCTGTTGCTGAAAATCGCTCCACCAAGCCCTGCGCCGCCGCCGCCGGTTGTGCCGGAAGCGTTGGCCGCGCCGAAGCCGCCGCTGCCGCCGTTGCCGTCGTCGCCGTCATCGAAGGCGCCAGCCCCGACACCGCCATCGCCGCCGGCGCCGCCGCCACCGCCGAATCCGCCTGCGCCGCCGTCGCCGCCGTCGCCACCACTGCCGCTCGTACTGGAGCCTGAAGATCCTTCGTTACCACCTCTGCCGCCGCCGCCGCCACCACCGCCAAATCCGCCTGCGCCGCCTGCGCCACCTGCGCCGCCATTGCCACGGAGTTGATTAGAGCTAGTCCCGCCGCCGTTGCCGCCCTGTCCGCCATTGCCGCCTGCGCCACCGGCGCCGAAATTGCCGACGCCGCCTGAAGCGCCAGCGCCACCAGCGCCGCCATCAGCGCCGGAGCCGCTGCCGTTGCCGCCGTTGCCGCCATTGCCGCCGCCGCCGCCGCCGCCACCTGCTCCAGTAGCCGGGTTTCCAACTGACCCGGCTGTGCCGGCTCCTCCATTGCCGCTGGGATTGTTTGCGCCATTACCGCCACCATTGCCGCCATTGCCGCCGTTCGAGGCGCCGCCTGTTCCACCAGTCATGCCGCTATTGGCGTTTCCATCGGCAGTCGTGCCGCCGCCGCCGCCGCCGCCGTTCGTTGCGGCGCCGCCGCCGGCTCCGCCATCGCCGAAGAAGCCGCCGCCGCCGCCGTTGTTCGCGCCACCATCGCCGCCCACCGCGCCGCCGCCGCCGCCATTGCCGCTATTACCGCCGTTACCGCCCTGCGCGGTATTGCCCGTCAGCGTGCTGAATTCGACCGTCAGCGTCCCGCCATTGTTGAAAACCGCGCCGCCAAGACCAGCGCCGCCGCCGCCTCTGCCGCCGCCATTGCCGCCCTGCGCCCTGCCGTTCTTCAGCGTCACATTCTGCAAGGTCAGGGCGCCGGTTGAAGAGATGGCGAAGATGCGGAAGTTCGGCGTGTTGGCGACTGCGCTGCGTTCAATCGTCGCGCCGTTGCCCTGAATAATGATCTGGCTTGTGACCTGCGGCAGACCGTTAGGGCCGAAGTTCACGTCGGCGATGTTAGCCAGCGTGTAGGTCGTGTTGCTCAACACGATGGTGAATGGCGCGGCGCTAGCGCTGCGCATGCAACCGCCGATGTTGCTGTTGCTGTTGGCTGAGAGAATCGCCTCGCCCAGCGTGCAATTGCCGTCAGCGACGCCAGTCGGGGCGGCGAGCGTGACTTGTTGTAACGGACTGTTGACCGTGATCTCCGCCACGGGAGGGGGTGCGGGAGCCGCGGCCGTCTTCGCGCGATTGGTAGTTGTAAGAGATCGCGCCGATTCCACCCAGTGGTTCACGCGCTCGACTATGGATGTTTTGAAATTGCTGGAATTGGCCGGCTGCATGCCCAGCACGGAGCGCAGCGATTGCCCAGGATAAAACGTCAAAGCCGCCAGGATCGCGACGGCGATTAAGCCGGTCAGAGCCAGGCGGCCAGATTTGAGAACATTTTTTTTCAGAAATCTGTGTGTGTGTGTGTGTGTGGATTTCATACGAGCGATCTCCTTCGATCAGCCAGCGATAACAACCTGCGCTGGTAATTTCGCTGTTACTGAGGTTGAACGCTCCACCAAAGCGGGAGAATAGATGCGCCGACGCTTTGTGAGCGTGGTTCAACCAAGCCGCATAATACCCGTCGCTTTACCGCATTCATCCTCACCCAACTTCAGATGGAATGGCCAATTCAACAATAGCCGGAGATGAAAAACGGGAAAACGGCCATAGGGTAATTTTTATAGTCCGGATAGCTCAGAAATTAGCAAATTCGGTGAAAGCTCCTCCCAGTGAGCGATGGGAAAGGACGAATAAAGCTAATACTGCGTTGTGATGTTCGCTATCGCCTGTCTTAAAGTGAGGACAGGATTGAAAGTCGGAAACTTGATGTGAAGCTTTCGTGTGAGTTGCGCCGGTTGTGAGGAAAGCTCATCAAGCGGGCGGAATTCTACATCCGAGGTCTTGAACACGTCAACGATTTAATTAATCGAGGCGAATCGCCGCAATGATTTTGCCTCACGAGGCGCGTGCTGGCCTGCCTTGCCATTTACCGGGGCCTGCGACAAGATGCCTTCCTTAACGGCGCAAACTCTTATCAATCTGATTTTTTCATTTCACTTCAGCAAAACGCGATGAGTCAACAACCAGACAAAGTTATCTATTCGATGGTCGGGGTCAGCAAGTTTTACGACAAGAAGGCTGTCCTCAAAGATATTTACCTCGGTTATTTTTACGGCGCGAAAATCGGCGTGCTGGGTTTGAACGGATCCGGCAAATCGTCGCTGCTGCGCATCCTGGCCGGCGTGGACAAAGAGTTCCAGGGCGAGATCGCCATTTCGCCTGGCTATTCCGTCGGCTATCTGGAACAGGAGCCGAAGCTGGACGAATCCAAAACCGTCCGCGACATCATCGAGGAAGGCGCGCAGGAAGTCGTTGATCTGCTGAAAGAGTTCGACGAGATCAACAACAAATTCGCCGAACCGATGGACGACGACGCGATGAACAAGCTGCTCGAACGGCAGGGCGAAGTTCAGGAGAAGCTCGACGCGATGGGCGGCTGGGATTTGGACAGCCGTTTGGAAATGGCGATGGACGCGTTGCGATGCCCGGCGGGCGACACGCCGATCAAAGTCCTTTCGGGCGGCGAACGGCGTCGCGTAGCGTTGTGCCGCCTGCTGCTGAAAAAACCGGACGTGCTGTTGCTCGACGAGCCGACCAATCATCTGGACGCCGAGACCGTAGGCTGGCTGGAACAGCACCTGCAAAAATACGAAGGCACGGTCATCGCCGTCACGCACGACAGGTATTTTCTGGACAACGTCGCCGGATGGATTCTCGAATTGGATCGCGGGCAGGGCATACCGTGGAAGGGCAACTATTCGTCGTGGCTCGAACAGAAGCAGGAACGGCTGCGCAAAGAGGAGCGCGCCGAATCGCAGCGTCAGAAGACGCTCGAACGCGAGTTGGAATGGATTCGGATGTCGCCGAAAGCTCGCCACGCCAAAGGGAAGGCGCGCATCAACGCCTATGAATCGCTGCTCAATCAGGAAGTCGAGAAGCAATCAGCCGAGATGGAGATTTATATTCCGCCGGGGCCGCGCCTCGGCGATGTCGTCATCGAAGCCGATCAGGTCAGCAAAGGTTACGGCGACAGATTGCTGTTTGAAGGCTTGTCGTTTCAACTTCCTCCCGGCGGCATTGTCGGCGTTATCGGGCCTAACGGCGCGGGCAAAACCACGTTGTTCAGATTGATCACCAAACAGGAGCAGGCCGACGGCGGAACGTTCAAGACCGGCTCGACGGTCGAGCTTGGCTACGTTGATCAAAGCCGAACGCTTGACGCGGACAAATCCATCTGGGAAGAAATTTCCGATGGACAGGACACGATCCTGCTCGGCAATCGCCAGGTCAATTCACGAGCCTACGTCGCGCGCTTCAACTTCTCAGGCTCCGATCAACAGAAGAAAGTCGGCGCGTTGTCGGGCGGCGAACGCAATCGCGTCCATCTGGCGAAGATGTTGAAATCGGGCGCGAATGTTTTATTGCTCGACGAGCCGACGAACGATCTGGATGTGAACACGATGCGCGCGCTCGAAGAAGCTCTGGAGAATTTCGCCGGATGCGCTGTCGTCATCAGCCACGACCGCTGGTTCCTCGACCGCATCGCCACGCACATTCTGGCCTTTGAGGGCGACAGCAAGGTCGTATGGTTTGACGGGAACTATTCAGAGTATGAAGCCGACCGCAAGGCCAGGCTGGGCGCGGACGCCGACCAGCCGCATCGGATCAAATACCGCAATCTGACCAGAAGTTGACGTGAGGATGGGGTCAGAGTTTGAATTCCAACTTGCGTATTCCCGAAAGCAACAAACTAAAGTTTGAACTCCATGC
>JAJVID010000095.1:0-2069 GCA_022072205.1 Acidobacteriota bacterium | reverse complement strand
TTTCTGCTTTGCCTTGCGGGCGCGGGCGCGGCATACGCGATGTCGGTTTTGACGGGACTGGGGCAGGGATTTGTCTACGCGGGATTGATCGCCATCGGGTACGGCGCATTTCTTAGCTTGTTTGGAGCGCCGCCTTCGGACGGAAGCGATCAACCGCGATGGCCTTTTCGCCTGAAACCGCTGATTGTCGGCGTGGGCGGCATCGCGCTGGGCGCTGGCGTGGCCGCGTTTCAGATTTTCGAGACGATGCAGGCGCAGCGGCTCAGCATCCGCCGCGAGCTGACTTACGAAATCTTCAGCGGCGGTTCGTTTACGCCGTTGAGAGTCTGGCAATCGCTCATCAATCCGATCTATCACTACAACTACGAAGCGACGCCCGACGTGGCGCTGATGGCTGCGGTCTTCGCGCTGGCTGCGATCATCGCCGCGCTGCGTTCGCCGGGAAGATACCTGCGCGCGTGGTTCTGGCTGCTGGTGGCGGCGCTGGGGCTGCTGTTGATGATGGGCGATCACACGCCGCTTTACCGGCTGGCTTACCGCATCCCGGCGGTCAACCTGTTTCGCATTCCCTGGCGGCACGCTTTTGAATGGACGCTGGGCGTTTCGATGCTGGCGGCTTTCGGCTGGGACGCGGCGGCTGGATTATTCGCTCGCGCGCCAAGCGCTGGCGATGTCAAAACGGCGTGGCTTCGTCGTAACAATCTGATCGGCGCGCTGCTGCTGGCGGTTTGCGTCGCGGCGGCGGCAGCGTTGATGTGGCGAATCTACCAGCCGGTCAGAACCGGTCAGTCGTTCTGGCCGACCGGACTGTCCGAAACGGCGATGGTGAACGCCAAGCTCGCTTACACGCTGCTGCTGCTCGTGACCGCGTGGTGGGGCTGGCGGAAGATGCGCGCGGCTGGGCAAACCGCGCTGTTGGCGACGGTGATCGCGCTGGCCTGCTTCTGGGAACAATACCTGATGACCGCCGCGTGGTGGTTTCCGCAAAATAAAACCGCGTCTCACTTCACGAGCGTTTCGCCGCCCGCGCGATTCCTCGAAGGGCGCGCGCCAACGGAGAGCCGCGTCTACACATCGTGGGGGCCTGGCGTCACTCTGGATTTGCTGCGGCACGAAACGCACAATCTGTCAGCGCGGCGCGGAATGCGTGACGCCGCCGGTTACGAGCCGTTGATGACGAAGCGTTACAACCTGGCCTTCGGCGCCGGCTGGGCTTTTGAGACCCCGACTTTCAACGCGCCTCTCGATCCGCAAATCCTCGACCCGCGATGGCAGCCGCTCGATCTGCTCAGCGTCCGCTATCTGATTCAGTTCAGCGCGCCGCAAGCCTGGATCGAAAAAGACGGCGCGCGATTCGCTCAGAACGACGCGCAATCCAATTTGCCGTTCGGCTCATCGGCGACGCTCACGGGCGCGGCGGCGAAAGTTGACACGCTCTCGCTGGTGACGGCGATGGCGAATTCGACTCAACAGCCGCAGGGCGCGACGGTGGCCGATGTCATCATTCACACCGCCGATGGCCGCCGCATCGAACGCGAATTGAAAGCAGGCGACGACACCGCTGAATGGGCGTACGAGCGCACGGACGTGAAACCGGTGGTTCGTCATTCGCTGCCTCGCGTCTTCCTCAGATTGCCGGGCGACGAGCAGGACAGCTTTCCCGCTTTTCGTTACTGGACGAAGTTCGACCTGGGCGAGAAGACGGCGGTTGATCGCGTCGAGGTGAAGAATGTGGCTGAAGGCGTGACGCTGTTCGTCTGGAGAGCTGCGCTCTACGACTCATCCGGCGCCGGCGCGTTCCCGTTGATCAGGCGGCTGCCCGACCACTGGCGCAAAATTTACGATTACGACGACGTGCAGATTTACGAAAACCCGCGCGCGCTGCCGCGAGCCTGGCTGGTTCCGAAAGCCGAAGCCATCAGCGCCGATGAAGCGCTGCGCCGGATTCGCGGCGAGAGCGAGCATCCGTTCGATCCGCGCGAGGTCGCGTTGTTCGAGCCTGATGACAAAGTGAAAGTTGAGTTGCCGCAAGATAAATTCGACGTGCCCGCCGAAGCGCGCGTCATCGA
>JAJVID010000120.1:6031-25970 GCA_022072205.1 Acidobacteriota bacterium | reverse complement strand
AAAGGCTGTGGCAGAAAGTGGGCGCGCCGAAAGAGCGCATCCTGCGCTTCGGGCGCAAGGACAACTTCTGGCAGATGGGCGAAACCGGGCCGTGCGGGCCGTGCTCCGAAATCCATTACTACCTGGGCGAAAACCCGAACGATCCGAATTTCAATAAGCGCGAGTACGTCAACGGCGCAGGCGACGACACGGTCGAAATTTGGAATCTGGTCTTCATGCAATACAACCGCATCGAGGAAGCGCCGGGCAAGTTCAGGCTGGAGCCGCTGCCCGCGCCTTCGGTTGACACCGGCGCGGGGCTTGAGCGCGTGACGGCGGTGTTGCAGGGCGTGAAATCGAATTACGAAACCGACCTGATTCGACCGATCATTGATTTCACGGCGAAGCTTGCGGGCAAAAATTATGTCTACGACGAGAGCGAAGAGAGCGTCGCGATGCGCGTCATCGCCGACCATGCGCGCGCGACGGCTTTCCTGATCGCCGATGGAATCTTTCCGGGCAACGACACGCGCGGTTACGTGCTGCGCAAGATCATGCGCCGCGCCATCTGGCACGGAAACAAGCTCGGATTCAAAGACGTGTTCTTCGCCAAAGTCACGAACTTCGTCGTTGACCAGTTCGGCGAAGCTTATCCAGAGTTGCGCGAAACGCGCAACATCATCGAGCGCGTGGTAACGACCGAAGAGCGGCTTTACAGTTCGACGGTCGGCGCCGGCTTGAATGTGCTCGAAGGCGTGATGGCGAAGGCGTCAGATAAAGCGGGCAAAGTCGTTTCGGGCGCCGATGTCTTCAAGCTCTACGACACTTACGGCCTGCGCTACGACCTGATTGAATACGTCGCGGAGCAGCGCGGGTTCAAGCTCGACCACGATGGCTTCGAGGCCGAGCTTGAAAAGCAGCGGCAGCGCGCGCGCGAATCAATGAAGGGCGGCGCGGCCAAGATCGTCAATCCGGTTTATCAGAAGATCGCCGAACGCGGGCGAACCGAATTCACGGGCTACAGCGGCACTGAGCTTTCAGGCGCGAAAGTCGTGGCGCTCGTCAGAAACGGCGAACTGGTTGATCAGGTCGTCGCAAACGATGAGGTCGAGGTCGTTCTGGATCGCACGCCGTTTTACGCGGAATCGGGCGGACAGGTTGGTGACCTGGGCGTGATTGAAAATGAAGACGCGCGCTTGCTGGTGACCGACACGCATTCGCCGGTTTCGGGAGTGACGGTTCACATCGCCACCGCCGAACAGGGCGGATTGAAAGTCGGCGACAAGGTCAACGCCCGCGTTGACGCCGAAAAACGCGCGCGCACGATGGCCAATCACACGGCCACGCACTTGCTGCACGCCGCGTTGCGCGAAGTCCTGGGGCCGCACGTCAAGCAGGCCGGATCGCTGGTCGCTCCTGATCGCTTGCGCTTCGACTTCACGCACTTCGCGCCGCTCACGCAGGAAGAGATCGCCGAAATCGAACGCATCGTCAACGAGCAGACGCTGAAGAACACGCAGGTTTCAAAAGAAGAGAAAACGTTGGACGAAGCTTTGGCTAGCGGCGCGATGGCGCTCTTCGGCGAGAAATATTCAGACCGCGTGCGCGTTGTGAGCGTGCCGGGATTTTCAACCGAACTCTGTGGCGGCACGCACGTCAACGCCACGGGCGACATCGGCGTCTTCAAAATCGTTTCGGACGCCTCAATCGCTTCGGGCACGCGCCGCATCGAGGCCGTCACGGGCAAAAACGCCTACGAGCGTTTTGCGCTCAGCGAATCGTTGCTGGCCGAAACCGCCGCGCGGCTCAACACCGCTCCGAAGGCTTTGCCGAGCGAAGTCGAACGACTGCAATCGCAACTGCGCGATCAGCAGAAAGAGATCGAACGGCTCAAGCTCAAACTCGCTCAGGGCGGCGGCGCGGCTGAAGATCAGATCAAGGAGATCAACGGCCTGAAAGTTTTAGTTCGCAAAGTCGAAGGCCTGGGGAAAGACGGACGCCGCCAACTGGCCGATTCGCTGACGCGCAAAGTCGCGCCCGGTGTCGTCGTGCTCGGCGATGTTGACAACGGCAAGGCCGCGATTCTGGTGATGGTCTCAGACGACGCGACGAAAAAAGTGCAGGCGGGCAAGGTGATCAAAGAACTGCCCGGCGCGCGCGGCGGCGGCAAACCCGATCTGGCCGAAGGCGGCGTTGAAACGGATAAGCTGGATGAAGCGTTGAATGCAGTTCCAGATGTGGTTTCCAAACTGATGGGAGCTTAAGCAAAGTGAGGAAGTATGTCAGTCAAGGAAGTAGTTTTGGAAGAGATTGAAACCCTGAATGAGGAAAAGTTGCAGCGGGTTGCCGAGTTCGTCGCTTTCCTTAGATTTCAGGATCGGCTCGGAGTGAAGCCTGTAATTGATGAAGCGAAGACTGCGGCTCTCTACGCCGAGTTTGCAGATGAAGATCGCGCTCTTGCCGAAGAGGGGATAGAGGATTACACAGCCAAATTGGAGCGGGAAGACGCTCAATGAACATAAATCGCGGTGACATTTGGCTAGCCGATCTGAATCCGGCGCGTGGCTCGGAGCAGGCTGGGTTGCGCCCTGTGCTCGTCTTTCAAAATGACCTGATCAACCGTTTCACCACCACTGTGCTGGCAATACCATTAACAACCAATCTACGCCGGTCGTCACTGCCTTCTTGCATGCTGATTTCTCAAGGCGAAGGCGGGCTGTCCAGCGATTCAGTTGCGCTTTGTCACCAATTGCGCGCGCTTGATCAGACTCGCCTGAAACGCAGGCTTGGGAGTATCAGCTCTGCGACTTTAACCGCGGTTGAAGGCCATGTTTTATTCACTCTTGGGATTTAAGCCACTACAGTCAATGAATAATCTCGTCAGCTCGAATCTCACTCATCACCCCGGCCGCACCGTCGCCAGCGTCATCGGCGTCGCGGTCGGCGTCATCCTGGTAGTTCTCACCGTCGGCCTGGTTCGCGGCAATTTGCGCGAGCGCGGGCAGCGCGACGCCAACATCGGCGTTGAAATCATGCTGCGCCAGGGCGGGCAGGGACTCTCGCTGACTTCGGCCGATATGACCATTCCCGATTCCGATGTCGAAGCCGTGCGCGCCGTGCCGGGAGTCGCGGCGGCCACGCCCGTCGGACAAAATCTGGAAATGGGCGCGAGCGGCGGCCTCGGCATTCGCCAGATTGACGGCATAGATTTTCAGAGCTTCGCCGCAGCAAGCAATCTGCGCGTCGTTCAAGGCGAGCCACTACCGCAATCAGGCGACGTCGCGATCATTGATTTCAAGGAAGCCACAAGTCACAAGCTCAAAATCGGCGATAAGATCAAAGGCATGGGGCGCGACCTGACCGTCATCGGAATTTACGAACCCGAAGCGGGCGCGCGCATCAAAGTCCCGCTCTCGACGATGCAGGATGCGCTGGGCGCGAAGGAAAAGTGCTCGATGATCTTCGTCAAATGCCAGAACGCCGCTGAGCAGGAAGCGGTGGCCGCGCGCATTCTCGAAAAGTTTCCCGATTCAAGGATCCTCTTCACGCGCGACCTGCCGCAACTTTTCGCCAACGGCTTTTCGGGATTCAACGTCTTCTTAAACGTCGTGAAAGGGCTGGCGACGGTGATCTCTCTGCTAGTCATCCTGCTGACGATGTACACGACGGTAGCCGAACGCACGCGGCAGATAGGCATTCTGAAATCGCTCGGCGCGTCGAAATTCTGGATCGCGTGGACGTTCGAGAAAGAGGCTCTGCTCATCAGCCTGCTGGGTGTTTTCGGCGGACTGGCCATCGCCGCCATCGCCCGGTATTTCCTGGTCAGCAATCTCGGCTGGAAGATTGACCTTGAAGCAGGCTCGATTCTGTACGCCTCGATTGCTGGGCTTGGCGCCGGGTTGCTGGGCGCGTTGTACCCGGCGTTGCGCGCCGCGAGCCAGGATCCGATCGAAGCTTTGAGCTACGAATGAAATCCCGCCTTCTCGCCATCATCTCTGCTCTCATCGGACTCGCGCTTTTCGTTTACGTCCTCAAGCAGACCGGACTATCCGAAATCACGGCGAATTTGCGCGCCGTCGGCTGGGGATTCCTGCTGATTCTGGTCGTCTCTTCAACTCGGTATTTGTCGCGCAGCCTGGCGTGGCTGCATTGCATGAACCCGGTTGAACGCAAGGTTGGGTTTTGGGCGTTGTGGCGCGCGCGGCTGGCGGGCGAAGCGGTCGGCGATCTGACTTTCGGACCGGTTGTGGCCGAACCGCTGCGGCTGATCGCGCTCGGCGACAAACTTCCGCTCTCGTCCGGCGTCTCGTCGCTGGCGGTCGAAAACATCTCCTACACCGTTTCGAGCTGCATGATGGTGATGGCCGGAGCGGTCGCGTTGCTGGCAAGCTTCGGCTTAAACGAGTCAATGCGCGCGGCGGCGTTGACCGCGCTCGTAGTCGTGGCCGCGCTGATAGCAGTGTCGGTCGTAACGATCAATCGGCGATGGAAGGTTGTATCAAGCCTGCTTTCGACATTGACCGGTTTTGTCGTGCGTGATGAGGCGAGGCGAAATTGGATCGAAGCGAAGATCAATCATCTGCGCGAGCTTGAAGAATACGTCTTCGATTTTTACGCCAAACGCCCGCGCGATTTCTTCATCCTCGTGTTGTGCCACGCCGCGTTTCATCTTGCGGGCGCGATTGAAATTTACCTGACGCTGCGGCTGATGGGGCTTGGCGTGAATTTCGGCGCCGCGTTTACGTTCGAGGCCGTCAACCGCGCGATAAACATGGCTTTCATCTTCGTCCCGGCGCTGGTCGGAGTGGACGAAGCGGGAACCGGCGCGCTGATCAAAACCGCCGGGTTCGCATTCGATTACGGCGTGACGCTGGCGCTGATTCGCAAGATCAGAATGTTTTTCTGGATCGGAATCGGCCTGGTCTTTCTTGCCTCGGCGCGAAAGAGCAATGAAAAAATTGATCGTCAACGCGGATGATTTCGGGCTGACCGCCGGGGTCAATCGCGCAATCATCGAAGCCCACACGCGCGGCGTCGTAACCAGCGCGACGTTGATGGCCAACATGCCCGCCTTCGACGACGCCGTGCAATTGGCAAAGGAGCATACGGCGCTGGGCGTCGGCTTGCATTTCAATATCACGCAGGGGCGCCCGGTCACCGCTCCGTCGAGTGTCAGCAGCCTGCTTGATGAGCGCGGAGAGTTTTTGGAATCGAGCGCGGCGATTGCCCGCCGCCTGATCGCCGGGCGTTTGCGGATCGAAGAAGTAGTCATCGAACTGCGCGCGCAGATCGAAAAGGCGCTGAGCGCCGGAATCAAACTGGCCCACGTTGACAGCCATAAACACACGCACGCGCTGCCGCACGTCTGCCGCGCGATTGCCCGAACGATCAGCGATTACGGCGTCAATGCGATGAGGCTGCCGCGCGAGCGTTGGCGCTTCGACGCGCGCGCAGTCTCGCTGAAACTGCTCGGCCAGAGCGCGGGAGCTTTCGCGCTCTCGCAACTGTGCCGCGCAGGTGAATCGGCGTTGCGGCAAACGAACGTCAAAACGACCGAAGCATTCTTCGGCGTCACACAGACCGGCTTCTGGAATAAGCGTTGGCTGATTGATTTGATTGAGCGATTACCCGACGGCGCAAGCGAGTTGATGTGCCATCCGGGTTACGACGACTCCGAACTCGGCGGCGTCAAAACGCGCCTGCGGCAGTCGCGGGAGAGCGAACTGCGGTTGTTGACCGATCCGGATGTCGCTGCGAAACTGGAAGAGATGAATGTGAAGTTGATCAGCTTCTCGGACTTGTGAAATGAAGGAGTGATGATGAGCGACAGGAAAAAAGAACTGAAGAAAGAGTATAAACAGAACCATCGTCCGATGGGCGTTTACCAAATACGCAACATCGTCAATGACAAAGTCCTGGTTGGCGCCTCGCTCGATCTTCCCGGCATTTTCAATCGGCAGAAATTGCAATTGAAGATGGGGAGCCATCACAGCGCGCAGCTTCAGGCCGAGTGGAATGAATTCGGCGGCGAAAGTTTCGCTTTCGAGGTTCTGGATGAACTCACGCCCGGAAGCGATCCGGCGCGCGATTACCGGGAAGACCTGACGTTCCTTGAAGAATTATGGCTGGAGAGATTGCAGCCTTACGGCGAGCGCGGGTACAACGAGAGGAAGATGAGCAGAGAAGAGAGGTTGAGAATGATTGCCCGGAATAGAGCGGCGAAGGAATAGCACAGATGACGCCTGCTTTCACAGTCTGTCGCCTCGTCTGATCAATCACCTCACTCTATTTTGATTGGCTAACGCCGCTCAGAACCCGCTTTTGACAAGCCACAAGGCGCCGTTTACACTCGCCATTCGCTCAATAAATTTCATTACGGGAGTTCGAAATTGGCTCGGTCGGCTTTATCCACGACCTTTGGCGCCTCACGTCCATTGATTGGCGTCACCACGCGGCTCAGCGAGGAAGATAATTTTTACCTGCGCCGGTATTACGCCGAAGCTGTCGAAGCGGCAGGCGGCGCGCCCGTCTATATTCCCCTGATTCCAAATCGTGAATACCTTTCGGCGCTTTGCGAGCGGCTCGACGGCCTCGCGCTGTCGGGCAGCAACAGCGATCTCGATCCGATTTATTACGGCGAGGAGCCGCATCAGAAACTCGGCCCGGTCATCCCGGAACGCGATGAGGCCGACCTGATTCTGCTTGAGATCGCTGAAAAGCGCGCGATGCCTGTGCTGGGCATCTGCTTCGGGATGCAATCGCTGAACGTCGCGCGCGGCGGTTCGTTGATTCAGGATTTGGCGTCGCAAACGCCGGGCGCGATCAAACACGAGCAGGGGAAGGTTATCAATCGGCCTTCGCATCACATCAAGATCGAAGCGGATTCGCCGCTGGCGAGAATGGCTGGAGGCGAAACCGCGCGCGTCAACAGCTCTCATCATCAGGCTGTGAACAGAGTCGGGCGCGACCTGCGCGTGATCGCGCGCGCGCCGGACGGAGTGATCGAAGCGGTTGTTGACACGCGCCCGGATCGTTTTGCGCTGGGAGTGCAATGGCACCCGGAGATCGGATGGGAGAAAGATAAACTTTCGCAGGCTATTTTCAGAGAATTTATTGAAGCGGCTCGGAAGTTCGGAAGCTGAAAAACAACGTTATAGTGGTTTGCGCTTGGATGCGACGCTGTGGCAGTAGCCCGACCGTGAGGGAGGGCTTGATTGGCAAGCCCTCCCTCACGGTCGGGCTACTGCCACGCCACACGCATCTGCAAACCGCTATAAGATGTGATTGGTTCTAAGCGCAAGCAAACCACGGGGAACAGGGGAGCACGGGGAAGAACCGGACTAAAAAAACGCTACGATATGTTCTTCCAAAAGCCTTTTCCCCGTGTTCCCCTGTTCCCCGTGGTTTGCTTGTATTTTCGATGAATATCTACTGATTGAAATAAACATCACCCGTCGAAATGAATAAAAAGAACAAACTGACCATCACGCTGCTGTCAACGGCGCACTTCGTGATGGATTCTTATTCGAGCTTTTTGTTTCAACTGCTGCCGTTGATGGCTACGAAACTTCACCTGACGCCCGCGCAGGCGGGATTAGTGCCGCCGACGCTGACGATAGCTTCGTCGCTGATGCAGCCGGTTTACGGCGTGATTTCGGATCGTTATTTGAAGCGTTCGATGGTGGTCTTCGGGCCACTGATCGCGGCGGTTTTTCTATCCTGTCTTGGGATGGCCGACAGCTTGCCGATGCTGATGGCTCTGGTCATCGCTGGCGGCGTCGGCGTCGGGATATTCCATCCGCAGGGGGCGGCGCTGGTGTCGCGCGCGGCTTCGGCTGAGGGATACGGCAGGCATCAAGGGATGGTGATGTCCATCTTCTCGTCGGCGGGCACGGTTGGTTACGCGCTGGGGCCGTTGCTGATCGCGCTGATCGTTGGCCGGTTCGGATTGGAGCGGAGTTGGTACGCCGTCGTTTGGGGCGTGGCGATCTGGCTGGTGATGCTTCGCTATTGCCCGCCGCTTGAGCGAAAAGAGCGGGCGGCTGACGCGCCTTCGCTTGGCGACGCGTTGCGCGCGGCGTGGGCGCCGTTGACGCTGCTCTATTTCGCCGTCGTGTTGCGTTCGGCTGTGTCGGTCAGCGTGCAGACTTACTGGCCGTTCGCGTTGAAAAGTTTCGGGATGACCGAGATGGAATACGGCTCGGTGCTGGCCGGATTTTTGTTCTTCGGCGGGGTGGGCGGATTTTTCGGAGGCGCGCTGGCTGACCGTCTTGGCGCGCGGCGGGTTTCGCTGGTGGCGATGCTGTTGGCGGCGCCGTTGCTGCTGGCGGCGTTTTCGACGCGCGGGACGCTGAGCAATGTTTTGCTGATGGCGGGCGGGACGGTTTTGAACCTGCCGATTCCGATCAGCGTAGTGATGGCTCAGCGGCTGGTTCCCGGCGGCGCGAGCACGGTTTCGGCGTTGATGATGGGATTCGCGTGGGGCGCTGGCGCGTTGATGACTCCGCTGGTCGGGATGATGAGCGAGCGATTCGGATTCGCGCACGCGCTGGCGATGGCTGCGATCTTCCCGCTGGTTTCAGCCGCGCTGCTGTGGTTTTACCCGAAAGATGAGCAGGCGGCGCTTGCGCGAGCGCCGGAGGCGGTGGCGGTTGGTGGATTGAGCGGGAATTTGAAATTCGAGATTCGAGATTGAGATTCAGTTATGGGGATTTTTTGGAGACGTAAGAAAGACGATTTTATTTCGCTGGGATTGAGCGGAGCGGATGAGGCGCGGGTTGAAGAACCCGCTCAGTTGACGGTCGAACCGAGTCCGGTTGTGGCGGAGCCTGTGGTCGCTGAGCCGGTCGTTATAGAGCCTGAGACGGTTAAACCCGTCGAGATCACTTCTGAACAATGGGCCGATGAGGCGGCGAAGCTGTTTGAACCTGCGAAGCCTTCAATCCAGAGTTCGCAGCCGGCTGCCGCGAAGCCCGCTCTTGAAGCGGCGGTCGAAGAACCGGTCGTCGAAGAGAATTTCTTCTCGCGGTTCCGCAAGGCCGTCTCAGCCACGCGCGAAAACATCGCTACCCGAATCGAAGACGCGGTCAAAGGCAAGAAGCAGATTGACGAGGCGACGCTGGAAGAGCTTGAAGAAGCTTTGATCGGCGCCGACATCGGCGTGCAGACGACGATGGAAATCATCGAAGACGTGCGGCGGCAGGTCAATCGTCAGTCTTTGAAGGACGTTGACGAATTGAAGCGGGTGATCAAACGGCATCTGCTCGACATTCTGGAAAAAGCCGAGCACGCGCGCGGC
Source organism: Acidobacteriota bacterium (assembly GCA_022072205.1). Classification (GTDB taxonomy): domain Bacteria; phylum Acidobacteriota; class Blastocatellia; order RBC074; family RBC074; genus JAJVID01. The sequence goes on along the minus strand of JAJVID010000120.1, from coordinate 16,693 downwards.
GTGGCGGCTGAAACCGCCGTCGGCGAAGACGTGCGGCCTTACGTGATGATGGTCGTTGGCGTCAACGGCACTGGCAAGACGACCACCATCGGCAAACTGGCGCAGCGGATCAAGACCGATGGTTACGACGTGCTGATCTGCGCGGCTGACACTTTCCGCGCGGCGGCTTCCGACCAGTTGGCGATCTGGGCCGAGCGCGCTGGCGTGCCGTTGATCCAGCAGAAGCAGGGAACCGATCCGGCGGCGGTTCTGTTCGATTCGCTGAAGTCGGCGAAGGCGCGCAACGCGGATGTGCTGATCGTTGACACCGCCGGACGCTTGCACAACAAGGCGAACCTGATGGCCGAGCTTGAAAAGATGAAACGTGTGGCGGGGCGCGAAGTACAAAGCGCGCCGCACGAGACGCTACTGGTGGTTGACGCGGTTACGGGGCAGAACGGGCTGAGCCAGGCGCGCGAATTCATGAAAGCTGCCGACGTGACCGGGCTGGTTCTGACGAAGCTCGACGGCACCGCGAAAGGCGGCATCGCTGTGGCGATCGCGAAGGAATTGAACCTGCCGATTCGTTACTGCGGCATTGGTGAGAAGGCGGACGATCTGGTCGTGTTCGATCCGAAGACTTATGTTGACGGCCTGTTCGAGTAATCAGCGATGAACAAACCTCAAACGAATCAAGCCTCATTCTGGAAATCGGACGCCACGCTGATCTCGCTCGCGCTGATCTGGGGAACGTCGCACGTCATCACCAAAACGATTCTGACGGATCATTCTCCGGCTTTTTACACCAGCCTGCGTTTCGGGATCGCGGCGCTCTGTTTTGGGCTGCTGTTCGCCGGTCATCTGCGGCGCAGCGGCAGGAAAGAGATTCTTCAAGGCGCGATGCTCGGCTTGTTCAGCTTCGCAGGAATAGCTTTTTACACTTCCGGGCTGGTCTTCACGCAGGCTTCCAAAGCCGGGTTCATCACCGGACTTTATCTGGTCTTCACGCCGCTGCTGGCGTATCTGCTGTTCCGTTCGCGCCCGACGCGCGATCATCTGACCGGGCTTTTGATCGCGGTCGCCGGATTCGCTCTGCTCAGTTATCCGCAAACCGGCGAATCTCTCAACTGGGGAGACTTTTTGATTTTGTTCGCCGCAGTGGCCTGGGCCGCGCACATCGCCGCTACGAGCGCGTTCGCCAGCGAAGCCGACGTCAAGACGCTGGCCGCCGTACAGGTGATGGTCGTCGCCGCGCTCTCGATTTCGGCCTGGTTGATTTTGAGCTGGATCGGGCGCTCGGCGGCTGATCCGAAATCGCTCCCGGCTCTGGTGGCGATGGAGTCGGGATCGAACCCGATCAACTGGCAGTTCGCCGCGCAACTAGCTTATATGGCCGTCGTGGTGACTTTCGTCGCAGCTCTGGCGCAAACGTGGGCGCAGAAGAGCGTCTCTTCGACGCACGCGGCGATTCTTTACGCGCTCGAACCTGTCACAGCCGCAATCTTCGCGTACCTGGTTTTGCACGAGAATCTGGGCTGGCGGCGAGGCGTCGGAGCGGCGTTGATCATCACCGGAGTAATGACTTCGAGGTTGAGATTGACAAGCCGGTTGACGAAGAAAGAGGCCATCGAATTGAGCAGTGAAGTTCGACCGGCTGAGGCGGACTTGTAATCGCTACTCCCATCAATGAAGCCATCCCCACATTGATTAAAGGCTTATGCGAGCCAAACGAAGCCTTGGGCAAAATTTCCTTGTCGGTTCGCATTATCCCCGACGCATCGTTGATTCAGTCGCGCCGCAAGCGGGCGAGACGATCATCGAAATTGGGCCGGGGCAGGGCGCGTTGACCGGATTGCTGGTCGAAACAGGCGCTCGCGTCATCGCCATCGAACTCGACCCTGATTTAATTCCGCATCTCTCACAGAGTTTTTCGGACTGTGAACATTTTCGATTGGTCGAAGCTGATGCGTTGCGGGTTGATTATTGCGAACTGATCGCTCCTGACGCTTCCGCGCGAGTGGTTGCAAACCTGCCCTATTACATTTCGACACCGATTATGCAGCGATTGATAGAGCATCGCCGCTGTCTGAGCGAAATGACTTTGATGTTGCAGCGCGAAGTGGTCGAACGGATCACGGCCTCTCCCGGAGGCAAGGAATACGGCTTCCTGTCGGTGCTCGCGCAGTTTTACTGCGAGGTCGAGAAACTCTTTGATGTTCCGCCCGGAGCGTTTCGTCCCGCTCCCAAAGTCTATTCGAGCGCGCTCCGGTTGCGCGCGCGCGCGCGGACAGCGGCTGTCAAGGACGAAGTCCTGCTGATTGAATTAACAAAGGTTCTCTTCGCGCAGCGCAGGAAGACCATTCTTAACAACCTGCGCGCAGGATGGGGCAAACTGGGGTTGGCGGACGCCTCCGGGATTTTCGGGCCGCTCTCCGCCAGCGGGCTTGACCCGAGACGGCGCGCCGAAACGCTGTCCATCGAAGAGATCGCGCGCCTGGCCGATGCGATAACGGTTTCGCGCGCGTAAGCAAGCGGCTTCTATTCAATCGCCTGCTCGCTCCGTGCGGTGCTGTTCCCCGCGCCTTTTTGGGATATACTGCGAGGCAATAATTGGAAAGCGGAAATAACCAATGAACATGGGCAAACTACAAATCACACCACTGGGCGGTCTGGGCCAGTTCGGAATGAACATCACAGTCTTCAGGTACGACGATCAGATGATCATCGTTGATTGCGGGATGATGTTTCCCGACGAAGACCTGCTCGGCGTTGACATCGCGATTCCCGATCTCACCTACATCGAAGAGCACCGCGACGAAATCGTAGGCATCGTGCTGACGCACGCGCACGAAGACCACGTCGGCGCGCTGCCGTTCGTGTTGCAGGTCGCCAACGTTCCGATCTACGCGACTCAATTCACGTTTGCGCTGGTCGAGAACAAGCTGCAGGAGTTCGGCCTGCTCGACAAAGTCCAGACGCACACGATCAACCAGCGGCAGAAATTCAAGCTCGGCCCATTCGAGATCGAATTCATCCACGTTTCGCACTCGCTGATAGATTGCGTCGCGCTGGCGATTCACACACCGGTCGGCGTCGTCGTGCATACCGGCGATTTCAAGGTTGACGAAACCCCTGTGATCGGCGAGCCGATTGATTTGAAGCGGCTGACGGCTTACGGCGACGATGGCGTGCTGGCGCTGCTCGCCGATTCGACCAACGTCGAACGCGAAGGGCGCACCGGGTCGGAGAAAGCCGTCATCCCGGCCTTCGATAAAATTTTCGACGAAGCCGCAGGGCGCGTCATCGTCTCGTGCTTCGCCACCAGCATTCACCGGTTGCAGATCGTGTTCGATCTGGCCGCTGAGCGCGGACGGCGCGTCGCGCTGCTGGGCCGCGCGATGATTCGCAACGTCGAGACAGCGTTGCGTTACGGCTATCTGGACGTGGACGAAGGGCAGTTGATCAGCCCCGCGCAGGCGAAAAGATCGTCGCCGAGCGAAGTCTGTTTGCTCGTCACAGGCTCTCAGGGAGAACCGATGTCGGCGCTCGCCAGAATGTCGGTTGATTCGCACAAGGACGCGAGCGTGCTGGCTGGCGACACGGTGGTGATTTCCGCGCGGCAGATTCCCGGCAATGAGCGGTCAATCTCGCGGATGATGAATCACCTCTTCAAGAAAGATGCGCGGGTGATTGATTCGAGCATCGCGCGAATTCACGTTTCGGGGCACGGGCGCGAAGGCGATTTGAAAATTATGTATGACGCCGTGCGTCCGAAATTTCTGATTCCGATCCATGGCGAAACCCGCCAGCTTTACCGCCACGCCGAAGCCGCGCGCAAGTGGGGCGTGCCGCGCGACCGCATCGTATTGTCCGAAAGCGGCGACATCATCGAACTCGACGAAAACAGCGCGAAGGTTGCGGACAAGGTGGCTGTGGGCCGCACGCTGATTGACGATTCGGGCACCGGACGGATTGATGAACTGGTGCTGCGCGACCGGAAGCATCTGGCTTACGACGGAATCGTGCTGCCGATCGTGGCGATTAATAAAGCGTCTGGCGAACTGGAATCCGCTCCCGAAGTCATCCAGCGCGGTCTGGCTTTGAGCGACGACGGCGCTGAGTTCTTAAACAAGGCCAGAGTCATCGTCGGCGAAACCGTAGTCAGCGCCAGTCACGAAGAGCGTGTAGATTGGGCCGTGATCAAGGAAAAAATACGGCTCGACCTCAAACGCTATATTCAGAAAGAAACCGGGCGCAGGCCGATGATCATCCCGGTTGTGCTTGAAATTTAATGAATGGGTAATTCGCGGCATTGCGGACTTCAATCGCGGAACTGTTGTCAGCGCCATTGTCACTCATAGTTGACAGATCGGTTGACAGCAAAGCCAATTGTTGACATCAGTCCTCTCATAATACGCCCACACTTGGCCAATCTTCGTTACAAAACGTAGTCCTGCCGATATTCAGCAGGGCCAGACCAGCGGCATAAAGATTGCAACCACAACCAATCGTTAAGTAACGGCATCACAGCCCGCGAAATCAACACTCAAGTAAATTGCAGCTTGAGACTTTGCATTCGCAGATGACTTGCCTGCTCGCACATTACGGCGAGAGCCCACGGGTTGTCATTGTGCTCCCACACTCGAAAGCTAATTGAATTTTCTCTTGATCTGGTTCGGATCGAAGATCAATTCAGACTGAGGTCCGATCAAGGAGAATTGGTGTCTCCAACTCGAACTTAAATGATCAAACTAAACAAACGTTGTAAAAGGAGTATACACACAATGCGAACCTCACGCCGTTTTTCATCTTTGCCGGTCTTGGCGGCGCTCTTCCTGATGTCGGTCACGGCTCTGGCCGCCGATCCGGGATTGCCTTTTTCGGATGATTCGCCCGTCAGCGATCAAAAAGCAGGCTCGGTTTTGTTCTATAACATCTACACTTCCAGCGCGACCACTCCCGCAAGTGAGAACACGCGCATCAACATCACCAACACGTCGTCGAGCAGGGCGGTTTCTGTCCACCTCTTCTTCATTGATGGTTCGTCGTGCAGCCCGGCTGACAGCGTGCTTTGCCTGACTCCGAATCAAACGGCCAGTTTCAACGCGGCGGACTTCGATCCGGGCACGATGGGCTACATCGTCGCGATTGCGATGGATGGAAACGGCTGCCCGATCAAACACAATTTCCTGATCGGCGATGAGTACGTGAAATTCGCGACGGGCCACGAAGCCAATCTGGGCGCCGAGGCTGTCGGCGGAGTCAACGTTCTGCCTTGCGATGATACGGCGCCGGTCCATACGCTGAATTTCAACGGCAATGAGTATGGCCGTCTGCCGGCGACAGTGGCGGTGGACAATATTCCAAGCCGCGTTGATGGCAATGACACGCTGCTCATCCTCAACCGCCCGTCGGGTAATCTGTCGGTCGGCGCCGATCCGATTGGCGCTGTCGCGGGACTTCTTTACAACGACTCCGAGAACGCCTACAGCTTTTCGTTCACGACCAACCAGTGCCAGATCAAATTCAGCGTCAATAACACGATCCCGCGCACGGCGCCGCGCTTCACGACCGTCGTTCCGACGGGCCGCACGGGCTGGATGAAGCTGTACACGTATCGGGATATTCCGTTGCTCGGCGCGGTGATCAACCGGAGCGAGGCGGCCAACGCTTCGCCGGGAGCTTTCAATCAGGGCCACAACCTGCACAAGCTGAGACTGACGAATTCAAGCGTCACCATCCCGATCTTCCCGCCGAATTGCGGCTGATCAAAACTACCTCACCCCGAAAACAGTTCAGGCCGGTCGCAATGACCGGCCTTTTTTACTTTCGGATTTTGGCGAATGACAGGCTGGAAAGTTACCCCGGTTATTTTCCCGCCGCCGCTACGGCCTTCTCAGCCGCGTCTTTCATTCCGTTGGCGACGATGAAGTTCAGGCCTGATTCTTTCAACACGCGTTGTCCTTCTTCGACGTTGGTTCCTTCGAGCCGGACGACAATCGGTTTGGTCACTTTCAGATTGCGGGCCGCTTCAACGACGCCGCGCGCAACCATATCGCAACGGACGATGCCGCCGAAGATGTTGACCAACACGGCTTGCACGTTCGGATCGGCCAGCAGAATTCTGAATGCGTTCTCGACGCGCTCCTGCGAAGCGCCGCCGCCGACATCCAGAAAGTTCGCAGGTTCGCCACCCGCCAACTTGATGATGTCCATCGTGGCCATCGCCAAACCCGCGCCGTTGACCATGCACGCGATGTTGCCGTCGAGCTTGATGTAATTGAGGTCGAATTTCGAGGCTTCGATCTCCAGCGGCGCCTCTTCGTTCAGGTCGCGCAGTTCGGCGTATTCTTTGTGCCGGTAGAGCGCGTTGTCGTCGAAATTTACCTTTGCGTCCAGCGCGTAAAGCTCGCCGTCTTCGGTCAGCAGGAAGGGATTGATTTCGAGCAGCGAAGCATCCATTTCGACGAATGCGCGATAAAGCGCGAGCATGAACTTAGTCGCCTTGCCGATCAGTTCCGGCGCGAGGCCGAGACCGAACGCCAGATTGCGCGCCTGGAACGCCTGCATCCCGACCGCCGGGTCAATGTGCTCCTTCAAAATCTTTTCCGGCGTCTTTGCCGCGACTTCTTCAATGTCCATGCCGCCAGCGGCGGAAGCCATAAAGACCAGCCTCGACTCTGCGCGGTCGAGCAGCATTCCCAGGTAAAATTCCTGCTTGATCTTCAGTCCTTCTTCGATCAGCAGCGTGTGAACCGTGCGGCCTTCGGGGCCGGTCTGGTGTGTGACCAGATTCATGCCGATCATCTGTTTGGCCAGATTGTGAACATCTTCCGTCGTGCGGGCCAGTTTGACGCCGCCGCCTTTGCCGCGCCCGCCAGCGTGAATTTGCGCTTTGACGACTACGGGCAGGCCCAATTCCTTGGCGGCCTCTTCGGCCTCGGCGACTGAACGGGCGACGAAGCCGCGCGGCACTTTGACATCGAAACGGCGCAGCAACTCCTTGCCTTGATACTCGTGAATCTTCATAGAAATGCCTCGGTGAATTGTGATGATTTGCTCGTTGCCTGAAAAATGAAGCGAGAGTTTAAGAGTGAGTAGTTCAAAAGGCAAGCGTTGCGTCTTCCGATCTTTCGTTGAAATGCGAGCGCGAAATCAGACCGATTAGAATGATTGTCGAAGCGAATGATGGACTGTATACTCCGCGCGCGACCGGCTGAAGATCGCATTCGAAGTTTCATCCGCTACGCCAAAAAAATTACTTGAACACCGGGCCTTATGTCTCAGAGACCGCTTCCAAGATATTTCGTCGGCCGCTCCGAGCGGCAAACGCCCGGCGAAGTCTTTCCTCCCGATCACGTCGTTGACTGCTTCTTCGTCGGCGCTCGCCATCTTGCCGCGCGCGAATGGGCGGTGGCGGTTGACGCCGCCGGCAATCTGCAAGCTCTGCCGCTCGATGACATCCGACTTTCCGAGGCGATTCAGGCGGAACTGGCTTACCACGAAATGAGCGGCGGGCGTGGACGATTGCTCGAAGCTTCGGAGTGTTTTCTTTTCTCTCTCGAATTGCTTGAACAGCCTGCTGGAACGCCGGGATGGAACGATCCGGTTTATTTGTACGGAACTCTTTACGGCCCTTGCCCGGCTTATGAAAAGGCTGCGGGTGTCGAAGGGCAGTTGGCCATCACGCGCGGAGATTTGCTGGAAGGGCTGATCCGGAGCGCCGATCACGCTTTCAAATACGCCAGGCCCGGAGCTGAAAGCGCGCCGCCGCGCTGTTTTCACCTGACGCTTCCGGCTGACCGCGAGGAAGAGATTCGCCAGGGTATGGGAATCGTGCTGGCTTATCCGTTGCTGCCGGAGGAATTGATTCTGACCGATGTTTCAAACGAAATCGTCGTCAAACAGCTTATTTACGACACCCTCATTGCGATCAAGGAAGACCTGGAGCGCGAACGCGTCGCTCATCCGCTGCGCTCGATGGTCATTCCGGTTCCCAGCCGTTTTATGCTGGAACAACAACTGATGGCGGAGGGCTATTCGATCAGGAATGGCTTCGCCGTCAAAAAGGCGCAAGGCGGAGAGGGCTTCAAGGGCTTTCTCGCCGGGGTTTTCGGTTCGCTGATGAACGATAGCCTCGAACTTCCGCCGGAAGCCGATGTAGACGAATTTCTGGAAATCGCCGGACGCGTGTTGAACTCGTTGCCCGTTTGGCCTTCGCCGCGAGCGGCGGCTCTGCGAACACGCGTCAAACCGGCTCCGGCAGAAGCTCATTGCAATCGTCGCCCTGCGCAACCGCCGCAGACCAGAATCCCACAGTCAGGAGAGATCAGGCCACGCGCGCCGGTTCGCCCGATCAGACAAAGTGATGAGCCGCCCGATTGGATGCGCGATTTCATCGCCGCTCATCACCGGCCAAACGCCGCGTCGCCCAGATTGACTTCGACGCTGGGAGTAAAAAAGCCGGCCCCATCGCCCAAACCGGAATGGATGAAAGATTTCGAGTAGCTTTCGATTACTCAATCTACCGAACAAATTCAGAAAGGCAGGTTTTGCATGTCACACGAAAGACCAGTTGAGCCGTTTTCCGATATTCACGTCGAGGGCGGGCGCGTCAGAGCCACGCTGCTCCACGACCCGACGGTCGAAGGCTTGGATATGGCGATTTACATGGACGGGTCGGGCAGTATGCAGGAGGAATACGCCTATCAGAAGAAGAGCCGCAATCTGTGGGAATTCCTTTTCGGCAATCCCTCGATCACATTGCCGAATCTGGTGGAGCCACAGGTTCAGTGGATGCTGGAATATCTGGCGACCAAAGACCGCAACGGCGTTTTGCGCGTCGCATATTGGGCGTGCGGAAGCGAAGGACGCGGAATCGAACTCGTGGGCGATCTGCCAGGCTCCGCCGCGCGAAGCTACAAATTCCCCGGCCCGCGCGCGCAGGGAGCGGCGACTCGGCTGGAACCGGCGATGAAGGATTACATCGGCTATCTGAAAGCTCAGATTCCGCGCGGGGCGCGGCGCGGCTGCGTGGTTTTCGTCACTGACGGCGTTTTGCACGACGCCGAAGAGGTCAAGGATTACAGCCGCAAGATCGCCAAAGAAATCGCAAGAGGCAGATTGCCGCGCACGAATTTCATTCTGGTCGGAGTCGGTGGCGAAGTTGACGAAGAGCAGATGGAAGACATCTGCCACGAAGAGTATCCGGGCGTCGGCCATCTCTGGTGCCATCGCATCGCCGAAGAGATCAACCAGGTCGCGGAGCTTGTGGCCGTGCTGGTTGACGAAACGATGACGGTGGCGGCGGGTGGCACGATCTATGATGATCGCGGCGATGTGTTGAAAGTTTACGAAGCCCGACTGCCCGCCGTGCTCGAATTCGACATCTCCGAAGGCGCGACAAGCTTCACGCTCGAAGTCAACGGCCAGCGTTTCACACAACCGCTGCCTGAAGAAGACGAGCATCACGGCGAAGAAGAAGACGAGGATCATCACTGATGGCGCACAAACACGAAGTAATCGTCAAACCTTTTTCCGACGTTCACAACCGCGATGGGAATGTAATCGCCACGTTGCTGCACGACCCGACAGTCGAAGGGCTGGATGTCGCGCTTTACATGGACGGTTCGGCCAGCATGGAGGACGAGTACGGGCCGCGCGGAATCCTGGCGAAGCTGGGGCCGGTGCGGAATCAGGTCGAGCCGCAGATGCGATGGATGCTGGAATATCTGGCGAGCAAAGACCGCGACGGCGTGTTGCGTGTCGCTTACTGGGCGACGGGCGACGGGGCGCAGATCGAAGTCGTCGGCGATCTGGCGGGCGCCGATGCGCAGAGCTATAAATTTCCCGGCCCGCAATTTTACGGCAAGGGAACTGTGATGTTGCCCGTGCTGCGCGATTACGTCGCTCACATTCGCCGTGAAGTGAACAACGGGGCGCGGTGCGGATTGGCCGTCATCATTACCGACAGCCAATTGCACGACGCCGAGGACGTGAAGGCTTATTCTGCTCAGGTCGCCAGGGAGATCGCCGCCGGGCGATTGACGCGCGTCAATTTCGTTTTGGTTGGAGTCGGCGAACAGGTTGACGAAGAGCAGATGGAGGACATTTGCCACGAAGAGTATCCGGGCGTCGGCCATCTGTGGTGCCACCGCGTAGCCGACCGGATGGAGGAGATGGCTGAACTGGTCGCCGTGCTGGTTGACGAAACGATGACGGTGGCGGCGGGCGGGACGATTTACGACGACCGGGGTAATGTGCTGAAAGTTTACGAGGCGCGCCTGCCTGCGGTGCTCGAATTCAAAGTCCCGGAAGGCTGCGCGAGTTTCACGTTGGAAGTCGCGGGGCAGCGCTTCACTCAACCCTTGCCGGAAGAGGATCACGACGAAGAGGAAGAATCGCGGGGCTTTCAGGATGTTGACCATCATAGTGAACCTCCGCCACGCGGGAAACGTCATCGCCACTGAATCAGCCGGGAGAACGTCGTATGGCCAGTCACGAATCGCATCAGGTAACGGAAAAATCGCACGATCATCACCACGAATGCGGGCACGATCACGAACACGGCCCGGAATGCAATCACGCTCATCACGACCATCACGAGCACGGCCCAGGCTGCGGCCACGATCATCATCACGAACACGAAGCCGAGCACGAACACGTTCACGGCCCCGGTTGCGA
>JAJVID010000120.1:0-6021 GCA_022072205.1 Acidobacteriota bacterium | reverse complement strand
CACGGCCCCGGTTGCGATCACGACCACGACCACGATCATCAACCGCGCAAACGACGGGAAGCCTACATCGGCGCGAGGCCGGCGGAGAATGGCGGCGCCGCCTGCCAATTCGATCTGGACGCGGTGATCCCCGGCGAGACGGACGAGTTCGGCAGATTCGAGAAGCTGGAGCGATTGGTCGAAGCGCGGGTTGGCGTGACCGACGCGCACGTGCGGCGCGACGCGGGGCACGCGGAACTCTGCGTTCATTACGACCAGCGGCAACTCGCGCTGGCGCAGGTCGTGTCGCTGGTTCAGTCGGTGGGCGCGGATGTCTCGAAACGCTACCTGCAAAAATCCTGGTTCGTGCGCGGGATGGATTCGGCGCAATGCGCTTACGTGATCGAGCACGTGCTGGATCGAACGCCTGGAATTCTGACCGCGAACGTCGCTTACGCAGCGGAGCGGCTGGTGATCGAGTACGACAGCGAAGCGATCACTCCGCGTCAGATCGAAGCGCGAGTGAAGGCCATCGGTTACGAACTCGAAGAGCCTGATCGCGGTCACGTCTGTTCGCATCACGCCCACGCGGGCGGGTTGGCGCCAAAATTGGAGATGCCGCTGGTAATCGTCTCCGGCGTCTTGATCGCGCTTGGTTTGCTCGCCGGATGGCTGTTTGATTTGCCTCAGATCGTACCGACCGCATTGTTCGTTCTGGCTTTGATCTCAGGCGGTTTTTTCGCCGTGCGCGGCGCGGCGCTTTCGCTGCGGCAGGGAATCGCCGACATCGAAACGTTGATGGTGCTGGCCGGGGTCGGCGCGGGGTTGGCGGGGGCGTGGTTTGAGGGAGCGTTCCTGCTTTTTCTGTTCAGCCTGGGGCACGCGCTCGAACACCGCGCGATGGAGCGGGCGCGGCGCGCCATCGAATCGCTCGGCAAGCTGCGTCCCGAAACAGCGCGCGTCAAAACAGGCGATGAAATAAAAGAAATCCCAGTCGGGAAAGTCGAGCGCGGGAATGTCATCATCGTCAGACCCGGCGACCGTGTGCCGCTCGACGGCGTGATTCGCGCGGGTGAGTCCTCGCTGGATCAAGCGGCGATCACCGGCGAATCAGTCCCCGTTGCGAAAGGCCCCGGCGACACGGTCTTCGCCGGAACGATCAACACCGACGGCGCGCTCGAAATCGAAGTCACGAAACTTTCAGCCGAATCGGTGCTCGCGCGAATAGTTGATATGGTCGCTGAAGCCGAGGCGCAAAAAAGTCCGACGCAACGATTCGCCAAACGGCTTGAACAAGTCTTCGTTCCGGTGGTGCTGGTGGCCGCGCCGTTGCTGACCGTATTTCTGATGGTTCAGGGCGCTGGATTCAAAGCGGCGCTGCTGCGTGGAATATCGTTGCTGGTCGCGGCGTCGCCCTGCGCGCTGGCGATTGCGACGCCAGCGGCTGTGCTCTCGGCCGTTGCGCGCGCGGCCCGAGGCGGCGTGTTGATCAAAGGCGGCGCGCATCTGGAAACATTGGGCAAAGTGGCCGCGATGGCGTTCGACAAGACCGGCACGCTGACCGTCGGCAAACCGCGATTGATCACCGTCGCGCCCGCGCCGGGCGTGAGCGAGGATGAATTGCTCACCGTAGCCGCCTGCGCCGAATCGCATTCATCGCATCCGCTGGCCGTCGCGGTGGTTGAAGGCGCGCGCGCACGCGGGATCGAAACATCGGCCGCCGAAAGCTGTCAGGCGGTTCACGGCAAGGGCCTTCGCGCGGTCGTCGGCGGAGAGCAAGTCTCGGTCGGCAACCTGGCATTGTTTGAAGGCGAGGACGCGCCGGAGAACATCGCTGCTGGAGCAAAAGAGTTGGAGTCGGCGGGACAGACGACAATGGTGGTCAAACGCGGAGAGCGTTTTCTGGGTGTATTGGGTGTGGCCGATACGCTGCGCCCTGAAGCCAAAGAGACTTTGTCCGCTCTGCGCCGCATCGGAATCAGGCGCAACGTCATGCTTTCGGGCGACAACCTGCTGGTCGCAAAAAACGTCGCGGCGCAGGCGGGCATTGATGAAGCTCGCGCTCCGCTGATGCCCGACGGCAAGGTTGCGGCGTTGCGCGGACTGGCCAAAGAAGGCGGCGTGGCGATGGTCGGCGACGGAGTGAACGACGCGCCCGCGCTGGCGGCGGCTTCCGTAGGCATCGCGATGGGCGGCGCTGGATCGGACGTCGCGCTCGAAACAGCCGACCTGGTGCTGATGAGCGAAGGGTTGGGCCGTCTGCCGTTCGCGGTGAAACTGTCGCGCACGGCCAGCGGCGTGATCTTTCAGAACCTGGTGATCGCGTTGGGAGTGAGCGCCGCGCTGATCGTCGCTTCGATCTTCGGCTGGGCGCCGATCAGCCAGGCCGTGATCCTGCACGAAGGCAGCACTCTGCTGGTGGTGGCGAATGGGCTGCGGCTATTGATGTTTCGTGGCTGATGGCAAATGAACGATGTCCGCGTCAGCGAAAGGGTGATGGGCGGGGTGAGGAGAAGACGCGCGGCTTTGGCCAGCGGCGAATCCCATCACCCTTTCACAGGTCAGCAGGACGGCGGGAAGACCGGGATTGTCAGGGACGCGGAACTGGTCAGCGTCAGCGTATGCAGGTTATGGCCCTGATTGAACGCGCCCGGACTGGACAGGTGATTCGGATTGAAATTGATCGTCGCGCCGATGATCGCCGCGTCGTTGTATGACCAGAGTTTCAGCCATCCGCTGCGCCCGGATGGGATGATCTGGCCGTAACGCGGCGTGGTGCGCGGGAAATTGTTCGATAAAACCGCTCGAAACTGGCAGACGTTGGGATTAAACGAAAAGCTGTATAAATTCTCGGCGTCATCGAACAAGACGCCAAAGACTGATTCCAGTTTCGCCGCGCTGGTGAACAGGTTGCCGCCGATGCGATTGAGGACGAGCATCGTCTCGTTCCCGTTCGCACGATCGGGCAGATTGTCGGCGGCGACTGTTCGCGGCAGCATGTTGTAACTCACGCCGTTGAAATTCAGATCCGCCGAGGCGGAACTCGCTGAGCAGGGCGTTTCCTCAAGCAGCCCCGGCAAAGCGGACACCGCGACCGCGCCCAGATTCGCCGTGTGAATGCCGCCGATCTTGACGTACTCGTCCCCGATCAATTCGTTGAAAACCACCGGGCATCCGTCAGCATTAACAGCCACCGCAATCAGGTAACCGGTAATGCCGGGATCCAGATCCGACATCAAAAAACTGGTCGTCTGATTGGCCGTCAGGCAGACGTAAGCGTCGCTGACCGAGCAAGTGGAGCCGTCAATCAGAAACATGTGGACGAAGGCGTTACGCGTTGAGTCGGTGTTGGTGATGTTGACGCGCGTGTTCTGCAAATTCGAGGCGCTGACCAGCGAAGAGTAAATGGGAAAGATCAACACCGATCCGGCTTTTTGATCGCTGATCACGGAACTATCAGCCAGACGAACGCCCGGGTCCTGGGCCAGATTGAAAGCGCCGCCCGCAGTCGTTCGGACTTCCGCCGCCGCCGCCATGCTGATAGCCGCTGCGGCGAAGACCAATAGCACGGCGAGTAACAAAGCGACACGGGTGGAGGCGCTCTTTTTCTTCAGTTGTTTCGGCGATGTGAATGCGCGATGCAGGCGAGGCAGGGAAATCCAGTTGAATTGTCGCATTTTTCGGTAACCTCATTCTTGTTGCGTCATGGCCGACGGAGGGCAATCACAGACCTGGCTTGACGTGGCAGGGGAGTGAACAGATAGAGCCAGCGCCAGCCAGCGTCGAACGAATGCCGGGGCAGCTTCTGTTGACCAGAATTTTTATTGTGCGGTGAAAGCGGAACCGTCAGGGCGCGCAGCCGGAGCAATAACGTGAGGCTTGCTTTTGTGTGAATCGTAATTTATTGGGGGGAAGATCACCGCCCAGTGATTGCGGTGGCAGGCCTGAAGGCATTGAATTTTTCCCACCAGCCCCGGCCTACAGTTGATTCATCACATGCCCAATGAAGTGATTTTCGGTCAGCGAGGCTCAAGGGGAACTGCTTTTTTGAAATGCGCATCGAAGTGAGGAACGCTCGCTAACCGGGGCGCATTTTAGTTGCGCTCCGAGGCCCTGTCAATTATTTATCAAGGAAAACCGCGTTTGCTTTTTACAAACGCGATACGTATCATACGCCTTCGCTTGGGCAGCCCTGCCGCGAGCGCATTTCAGAGCAGTCGAAACCGTCAATGACCGGAGAACGAGACAACAACCTGATGTTTTGCGCGGCGCGGCGCCATCACGCCCGCTTCCATTCGCCATCAAGTCTCTTTGGCCCTTCCGGTCATTCAGCCCACTCCTGGCGTTGCTCATCGTCATCATCGTCCTGGCCATCATGTTGGTCGTGGTAAAAGATTGAGCGCCGCTCCCCGAACCTCAAATCAGTTTCCAATCATTCATAAACTAGAAAGGCTGGTTTCATAACAGCATGAAAATTCTGATCAGCGATAATCTTTCCAAAGTCGGTGTAGACCTGCTCAGGCGGCACGAGCAGTTCCAGGTTGACGTCAACACCGGTTTGAAGCCTGAAGAATTGAAAAAGATCATCGGCGGTTACGACGCCCTGATCGTCCGCAGCGAAACCAAAGTTACCGCCGAAATCATCGGCGCGGCGAATAACCTGAAAGTCATTGGCCGCGCTGGCACTGGCGTGGATAACATTGACGTTCCCGCCGCAACTGCGCGCGGCATCGTCGTGATGAACGCCGCAGGCGGCAACAGCGTGACCACCGCCGAACACACCATTTCATTGATGATGTCGCTCGCGCGCAAAATCCCGCAGGCCCACTCGAAACTCAAAGCCGGCAAATGGGACAAGAAAAGTTTCATGGGCGCCGAACTCGCCGGAAAAACTCTGGGCGTGATCGGACTCGGCAACATCGGCAAGATCGTCGCCTCGCGCGCCCAGGGGTTGGCGATGAAGGTCATCGCTTACGATCCGTTCATCACCAAAGATGTCGCCTCGCGCGCGGGCATCGAACTTGCCACGCTCGACGAAGTCTTCGAGCGGTCTGATTTCGTCACCGTTCACACGCCGCTGACCGAAGAAACGCGCGGCGTCATCGGTCAGGCGGCCTTCGCTAAAATGAAAAGCGGCGTGCGCGTCATCAACTGCGCGCGCGGCGGTTTGGTTGACGAACAGGCGCTCTACGACGCGATCAAATCGGGCAAGGTCGCGGGAGCCGCGCTCGATGTTTTCGAGCAGGAGCCTGTGCCGGCGGATCATCCGCTGTTGACGCTCGACGAAGTGATCGTCACGCCGCACCTGGGCGCTTCGACGCACGAGGCTCAGGAATCGGTCGCCGTTACGATCTCTGAGACGGTGGCGAACTTCCTGCTGACTGGCGCAATCGCAGGCGCGGTCAACGTCCCGGCGGTTTCCGCTGAAGCGCTCGAAACGATGCAGCCTTATCTGACGCTCGGTGAAAAGCTCGGCGATTTCCAATCCCAGTTCTTCAACCAGCCGGTCAGCGAAGTTCAAATCAGTTACAGCGGCGAAGTGGCCGATCTCGACGTGCGCCCGATCACTCAGGCTGTTTTGACCGGATTGCTCAAACAGGTCAGCGCCCGCGTCAATCAGGTCAACGCCTCGGTGATCGCCGAAGAGCGCGGACTGCGCGTGACCGAATCGAAAGCCCGCGCCGCGCAGGATTTCACCACGCTGATCGAAGTCGTCGTCCGCAACGAAAAAAACGAGAGCAAAGTCGCGGGCACGCTCTTCGGTCGCGGCGAACAACGCATCGTAACGATTGATTCGTACCGCCTGGAAGCGGCGCCGCAAGGCAACATGCTCATCGTGCGCAACGGCGACCAGCCGGGCGTCGTCGGTCGCGTGGGAACTTTTCTCGGCGATCACGGCATCAACATCGCGCAGCTTTATCTGAGCCGCAACAAGGCGGGCGGTGTGGCGATGTCGGTTTATCAGGTTGACAGCGCGCTCGACGCGGCGACGCTCAACGAACTGTCGAAATCGCCGCACGTGATTTCAGTTAAACAGATCAG
>JAJVID010000161.1:23664-25971 GCA_022072205.1 Acidobacteriota bacterium | reverse complement strand
TACGCGCAGGATGATTTCAAGGTCAGTCAGAAGCTGACGCTGAATCTCGGCGTGCGCTACGAATTCGCAACGCCGTATTACGAAGCGCAGAACCGGCTGTCGAATTACGACCCGAAGACCAATTCGATCATTCAGGCGAAAGATGGTTCGCTTTATGACCGTTCGCTGGTTGATCCCGATTACAACAACTGGGCGCCGCGCATCGGCTTCGCCTACAACGTGCTCGATAAGACGGTCATTCGCGGCGGCTACGGCATCGGCTACGTGCACTTCAACCGCATCGGCAGCGCTGACCTGCTAGCGACCAACTTCCCGCAGATCACTCGCGCCAACGTCACGCAAAGCCCGACTTCGCCGCGTTGCACGGGGACGGCCTTCGCGGAAGGCTGCTTCCGCCCGACACAGGACGGCTATCCGACCGGGTTGCCGAACAACGTCGTGCTGCACATCCCGCGCGATCAGCGCACGGCTTACATCCAGAACTGGCAGCTTTCGATTCAACGTGAACTGACGTCGAGCATGCTGCTGGACGTGGCCTACGTCGGCAATCACGCGGTCAAATTGATCATGCTGGCCGATCTGAATCAGGCTCGTCCGAACAATGTCGGCGAGAATCTGCCGCTCGACGCGCGCCGTCCGATACCGGGCTTCCGCTCGATTTCGGCGGTGTTGCCGGCGGCCTTCTCGAACTATCACGCGCTGCAGGTGAAGTTCGAGCGCCGGTTTTCAAAAGGCGTGTACATTCTGAATTCGTTCACCTGGTCGAAGGCGATTGATAACGTCAGCCAGGTGCTGGAAGAGCCGGGAGGCAACGAAGGGCGTCCGCAGAACTTGTACGACCTGGCGGCGGATCGCGGACTATCGGCTTACGACCAGCCGTTCAACAACACTACCAGCCTGGTTTGGGAACTGCCGTTCGGCAAGGGCCGCGCGTTCTGGAGTGATATGCCATACGCGCTGGACGCGTTTGTGGGCGGTTGGACGGTGACCGGCATCAACACGATGGTCAGTGGACAGGTGGTCAATTTCCGCTACACGCCGGCGCCGGTGACGGCCAATCTGCCTTCGTTCATCGGCGGCGTGGCGCTCAGGCCGAATTTGGTCGGCAATCCGATCCTGCCGAAAGACGAACGGACGATCAACCGCTACTTCAACACCGAAGCTATCCGGATTCCGAGCGTCAACCAACCGTTCGGCAACGCCGGGCGCAACATCGGGCGCGGCGATTCCTTCTATCAATTCGATTTCGGATTGCAGAAGAATTTCGCGCTGCCGTTCATCAACGAAGTCTCGAAGCTGGAGTTCCGGGCGGAGTTTTTCAATCTGCTCAACAAGACCAACTTCGGAACGCCGAACGGGAGCGCGAACGGAATCGTGTTTGACGCAACCGGGAAGCTGACCAACGGCGGCTCGTTCGGTCTGGTGCGCAGCACAGCGCCTGCGCGCCAGATTCAGTTCGCGTTGAAGCTCAGCTTCTGATGAAGAGGCAGGAGAGATAACGGAACAGACGGAACAGACGGAAAGGACAGAATGTAGCTGAAACCTTCCGTTTGTTCCGTCTTCTCCGTTTGTTCCGTTATCTATTTCTTTCGTAGGCCAGGATGAAGAATGGTTTGTCGCCGAGTTTCGCATTGCTGCTGCTCGGCGAATCGAAGCGCGCAGCGACGTGATAATTCTCGTTGATCCATCGCATCAATCGCTGGTTGTAATCAACGCCGAAAGCCCTGTCGCGGAATTCGGAAGTGTCCAGGTTGGCGATCAGAATCAACGGCGTGTTGCGGATTTTGATTCGCTCGATTGCGTCTATCTCTTTTTCACCCGTCAGGAAGCCCGGATGAACGATCTCTTCGCGCAGCGGGTAGCGGCGGGAGGCCAGGAAATTGATTGTCGTTGCGACGGGCAAGGCGAGAACGTAGTCGCCGGGCGCGGTTCGCTCTTCGACGTAGCGAATCGCGGCCTGCAACGGTTCGCCGATTTCGGGAGTCGTGACGAAGCCGCCGCGAGGCGAACTGACAGTGAACGTGTTGAGCCGATGAAACCGCTTCGCCGAATTAACGCCCATTCCGACGATCAGCAGCGCAATCAGCAGCATCGCCACGCGCCGGATGTTGGCTCGCGCTTGTTCGCCGCTCGCCATCAGCGTAGGCGCGACTCGAAAAAGCAGATAAAGATAGACGACGATCAGCGCCGGGATGAAAAAAGGCGTGTAGGGGCCGGTGGTCGTGACGTTCAAAAACGCGCGCAGAATCGAAACGAGGCTGAAGACCGCGATGACGAGCAGGATGTGAGATTGAAGGGAAGAGGCTT
>JAJVID010000161.1:0-23564 GCA_022072205.1 Acidobacteriota bacterium | reverse complement strand
ATCAGCGCCGGGATGAAAAAAGGCGTGTAGGGGCCGGTGGTCGTGACGTTCAAAAACGCGCGCAGAATCGAAACGAGGCTGAAGACCGCGATGACGAGCAGGATGTGAGATTGAAGGGAAGAGGCTTCACCGCAGAGGCGCAGAGAGGCGCAGAGGCGCCGCAGAGTTCCTTCTTCCTCTGCGCCTCTGCGGTGAAATGGATTTTTGCCGAATGGGTAAGCCAGGCCAATCAATCCGACCATCGCCGGCAATACGAACATGGCTGAAGCGAACGGCGTAACGTCGCTCGGAACGCCGAAGACCCTGATGGCCGATTCGCGCCACGCTGCGCCGATAATCGCCACGATCAATCCCGTTTTGAACACACCGCGCCATTCGGGTTCTCTCTGAGAGAAAATCGCGCCGATCATTGCGCACAATCCAGCCCACAATGCGAAGACCCCGATCCCGGCCAAACTGAACCACAGCGACGACGGCCACTGGGCCAATCCGCTGATGTGCTGGTTGAAATATACCAGTTGCTCAGGCATCGCCGTGAAGAGCACGTGATTATCTTCGAGCAGAACCCGCAGCGGCGTGCGGCTGAGAATGAAGCCGTAGGCCGCAGCGGCGATGACGATTACAGGCAGGACGAACAGCGCCGCATCGCCCCAGAGCGGCTTGCGATCAGCAAGGCTCTCGATGACCAACGCCGTGAAGCCCGCTGCCATTGCCGCCAGCGCGATCTCCGGCTTCGAGACCAGCGACAGACCGGCGAACAGACCGGCGGTAAATATCCATAACAACGTAGGGGCGGGTTTTCCCCGCCCAGACTCTTCGGCAGCGGATGCGGGCGGGGAAAACCCGCCCCTACGTTGTATTTGTTCAAAGACGATAAGGCGGCGCTCTGAACGCTGTTTGATGTAACACACAGTCGCAGCCAGCGAACACAACGCGAAGACCAGGCCGTAAAGCGCCGAGTAGGCGTAAGGCTGAATGTAGTTCGCCGTTGATTTCAGCGCGCAGATGACCAGAACCAGCACGGAGGCCAGAAACGATTCCCACTCGCCCATCAACGCTCTGGCCAATCGGTAGATCAACAGCAGAATCAGAATCGCGCAGACCGCGCCGCTCGCTTTCAAGACCGAGAGATGAACGCCGAACAACCAGTAAAGCGCCGCATTGAAATACGGCGCGAACGGCCCGTAAAGAAACTGGACGTCGCTATACAACCGTTCGCCCGCCAGGATTCGCGCGGGCAGATTCATCTCGCGCCCATGATCGAGCAGCGGCTGCGTCCATCGCTGCCAGGAAGCCAGAAGCATTATGGCGAAGAGCGGAATAATTGCGGATTGCGGATTGCGGATTGCGGATTGAAGACGGTTGACGAGCGGCGATTTCATTTTGGTTGCGGCGAATCTGATCTGTCCTTGTTGTGGAGTCGAGAAGTATGCTGCGTCATAAATCCGCAATCCGCAATCCGCAATCCGCAATCCGGGGTTGTGGTTGACTTCAACACGGCCAGCGGGCATTATCGTCCACCTTATTTCGAGCGTGAATCCTCGCTCGCATCAATGCCCCCCAAAATGAGGAGCTATGGCAGAAGAGAGTCTGGCGTTGACGGCAACGCTCAATAAGCTTGCCGAACTTGATCGTTATAACCACTGGATCTATGAACAAATTGCGCCCGCGCTTGGCCGCCGCGTGCTCGAAGTCGGATCGGGCACGGGCAACATCACGCAATTCCTCTGCGCCGATGGGCGCGATGTGATGGCTACGGACATCGTGCCGAGTTACCGCAACGAGCTTGAGCGATTGTTCAAAAACAATCCGAACGTCCAAATTGGAAAGTTCGATCTGAACGCAGAGGCGCCGGAAGCGTTCGTCGCTGAGCCGTTCGATTCAATCGTTTGTTTGAACGTGCTCGAACATATCGAAAACGATGTCTTCGCGCTGTCGCAGATGCGCGACTCGCTCGCGCCGGGCGGGAAACTGGCGCTGCTGGTCCCGGCGCACCAATTTCTTTTCGGCGCCTTCGACCGCGCTGTCGGTCATTTCCGCCGTTACGAAAAACGCGAACTGGCGAACAAGTTTGAAAAGACCGGCTTCTCTGTTCGTGAAATGAAATTTTTCAGCCTCGCCGCCGCGCTCCCCTGGTTCATCAACGGGCGTTTGCTGAAGCGCAATTACCTGCCGACGGGACAGGCGAATCTGGCGAACCGTCTCGTGCCCCTACTCAAGCTCGAACGATTGATTGGCCCGCCGTGCGGCCTGTCGCTGATTGCGATTGCACAGAAATAGGTGTCAGGTGTCAGGTGTCAGGTCGTGCTACCCGACGCTAGTGTTCACACCTGAAACCTGACCCCTGAAACCTGAAACCTGAAACCTGAAATTATGCGTTGGTCACAATTTTTCATTCCTACTTTACGCGAAGATCCGGCGGACGCCGAGGTCGTCAGCCACAAACTGCTTTTGCGCGCCGGATTCATTCGGCAACTCGGCGCGGGGATTTATTCATATCTGCCGCTGGCGCAGCGTTCGATCCTGAAGATCAGCGAGATCATCCGCCAGGAGATGAACGCCATCGGCGGACAGGAGTTTTACCTGCCAGCGCTCAACCCGGCTGAAATCTGGAAGGAGTCGGGCCGGTGGACGGTGATGGGCGAGAACATGTTTCGGTTGAAAGACCGCAAAGGCGCCGACCTCTGTCTGGGCATGACGCACGAAGAAATCTTCACCGACATCGCGCGCCACGAATTGCGCTCGTACAAACAACTGCCGCAGGTTTGGTATCAGATTCAAACCAAGTTCCGCGACGAACCTCGCCCGAAATCGGGATTGCTGCGCGTGCGCCAGTTCACGATGAAGGACGCTTACACCTTCGACATTGATTTCGCGGGCCTGGATAAGGCGTTTGAAGATCAGCGCCGCGCCTATTGCCGCATCTACGACCGCTGCGGATTGCAGTACGTGATCGTCGAAGCTGACACCGGTGCGATGGGCGGCTCGGCGTCGAACGAGTTCATGGTTTACACCAACGCCGGCGAGGATATGGTCGCCAGTTGCCCGAAGTGCGGGTACGCGGCGAACCTCGAAAAGGCGCAATCGCGCATTCCCGCCATCGTTGACGAGGATGCCGACGCGCCGTTCGAGAAGTTCCCGACGCCGGGCGTACGCACCATCGAAGACCTGACGACTTTTCCAGGCGGGGCATCGGCTGAGCGGCAGATCAAGACCCTGGTTTACGTGGCTGTTTCGGTGAAAGGGAAGCAGGAGTCAGGTGAGATCGTTCTGGCGCTGCTGCGCGGCGATCATCCGCTCAACGACGCCAAGATCGCTTCAGCGGTTGGCGCAATGTTGCGGGCGGAAGGAGCCGAACTGACACAGTTGCGCCCCGCGCATCCCGAAGAGATTCTGGAAGCGATGGGCGCAAACCCTGGATCGCTCGGCGCGGTCGGCGTGGTCAGATACAAAACCCTCGCCGACAACGCGCTGCAAGGGCGCGCCAACATGACCACCGGCGCGAACGTTGACGATCACCACCTGCGCGGAGTCAACATCGCGCGCGACATCAAGAACGCTCAATGGGTTGATTTGCGCACTGTGGCCGAAGGCGAAGGCTGTCCGAGATGCGATGGCGTGTTGCGCGTGGCGAAGGCTCTGGAAGTGGGCCACATCTTCAAGCTCGGAACGAAATATAGCGTCTCGATGGGCGCGACGGTCTTGAACGCCGAAGGCAAGGAGGTCCCGATCGTGATGGGCAGCTACGGCATCGGCGTCGAACGCGTGCTCGCTTCGGCGATTGAGCTTTATCACGACGACGCCGGGATTATCTTCCCAATCACCATCGCGCCGTTCCAGATCGTCGTCACGCCGCTCAACATCAAAGACGCGGAACTGAAGGCGACGGCTGATCGCATCTACGACGAGTTGAGCAAGGCTGGCGTCGAAGTTTTGTACGATGACCGCGATGAACGCGCGGGCGTGAAGCTGAACGACGCCGATCTGGTCGGCTTCCCATTCCAGATCAGGGTCGGCGCCAAGAAGCTGAAAGAGGGCAAGGTCGAATTTTACGACCGCTCGCTCAAAACATCGGAGGACGTGGAAGCGACCGCCGCAGTCGAATTGGCCAGGCGGCGGATTGACGAGGCGGTGAGAAAACTGAATGGATAATCAGTTCAATCTGTAAACTCGCTGAGCGTTCCCGTAAAACAATTTTTGTTGATTCTCTTCGCCGGAATCTTTGGTTAGAGTCATCAACGTCTCAGCCCACTGTCTGAGGCTCGCCGCCAGCGTGCAGACCGGCCAATCGCTGCCGAACATGACGCGATCCCAACCGAAACAGGCGATCACACCTTCGACCGCTGGGCGCAGCGTCTCTGCGTTCCAGTAGGTCAGATCGGTGTTGACCGCGATGCCGGAGATTTTGCAGGCGACGTTTGGGAAGCCGGCGATATCCTGCAACCGCTCGCGCCACTCGTCGAACTCGCGCTCGTCCGCGTCCGAACGCAGGTTCGGGTTGCCGCAATGATCGAGAATGAAGTTGACGTTCGGGCACTCTTTGACCAGATTGATGGCCAGAGGCAGTTGACGCGCCAGCACGCAAATGTCGAAGGTCAGGCCATACTCTTCGAGCGATTTCACATTCTCGACGAAAGTGGTGGTTGTCGAAAGTTCGTCGGGTTCGGTATGAAGTATGCGGCGAATGCCTTTCAGGTGGCGGCTCCCCGCGATCTGATTTATGTACTCGCGGAAGTTGTCATATTCGGGGCGGGCTGCCGCGACAACGCCCGCGATGGGATTATCGCCGCTGCGAGCCAGCGAAAGAACGCTCAGCGTCTCCTGCAACATGAAATCTTCGTCAATGTCGGCTTCGACGTGAACCGTCTTCGTGACGTTCAGGCCGCGCGTCGCCTCGTAATAATCGTTCAGCCTGAAGCTGCGGTTGAACGCGGGGCTTCTGGCAGTCCACGAATAAGGAAATTGCTCCAGATCCCAGAGGTGTTGATGAGTGTCAATAATTTGCATAGTCATCACGCTGATTCGCTCCCGGTGATTGTTTCAGAAAAGAAGAAAGGCGGCTGATATGATCAGCCGCCTTTGCTCGATTGTCGAGTCTTTTGATGAAAAGTTATCGCTGGCCGGGTCTGGCGTTCGCGGAATTGCGCCGCCACGAGCGCTGGGCCAGATCGGCGGCGGTTGGCATTTCGGTTATCGCGCGTTGCAGTGGCAGATCGAGATCGGCCTGTCCCTGTTGCGCTTTGTCACTGCCATAAGCGGCGACCAACACTTCCTGCCGAATCTGTTTGCGAACCCAGACGATGTTTTCCTCAATCATCGCCGGAGTTATGCCGTAATCGGGATTGTCCTTGTAAAACTTGGTGGCGAATGCGCGGAACGATTTCAGCACGTCGTCGGTGATCATGAACTCGTTCGGTTTGAGTTTGTGATCGTATTCGAGTCCGTTGAGTTTGAACTGCGGATGCGCCGCGATTTGTCCGCTGACCAGTTCGCGCGCGAACAGGAAGACTCCGTGAAAGAGCCGGCTCTGTGCGACTGTGAAGAAATCCGCCGAGTCAACTTTGATGTCCGGTTCGATGCCGCCACCGCCGTAAACCGTGCGGCCCAGGTCGGTCTTCTTCTCGTCGGAAGATTTCTTCGGAGGGGCCGCTGCGTCGCCGTTCGCGCTGCGGCGGTAGTAGTATTCAAATAACGACCCGTTCGAGTAGTCGCGCTGAATCAGGCGTCCGCTCGGCGTGTAGTAGTGAGCGATGGTCAGCGTCAACGCGCCGCCGCTCGACAGCGGGAAGATGCGTTGAACCAGGCCCTTGCCGAAGCTGGGTTCGCCGATGATCAATCCCCGGTCGTGATCCTGAATCGCTCCCGCGACGATCTCCGAAGCCGAAGCGGTCGAGCGGTCAGTCAAAACCACGAGCGGGAAATTCTCGGTCGCGCCCGATTCTGCGATAGCATCCTGATCGAAATTGCGCCCCGGACGTCCGCGCACGGTGACAATCGTCTGCCCACGCTGGAGAAAGCTGTCGGCGACGCGAATCGCCTGTTCCAGATAACCTCCGCCATTGCCGCGCAGATCGAGGATGAAGCTTTCCGCGCCTTTCTCGCGCAGCGCGGCCATCGCTTTGGTCAATTCAGCGCTGGTCGTCGCCTGGAAGTTGCGCGTCAGGCCGATGTAACCGATGCCGGGTTTGACCATGTAGAAATTCGGGATCGAAGGCAGCCAGATGCCGTCGCGAGTGATCGTCGAAGTGATCGGCTCGGCCACCCCGAGCCGTTTTACGCTGATCGTGACCTGAGTGCCGCGAGGCCCAAGCAGCAGGTTGCGCACGCGATCTGAAGGCCAGGAACTGGTGTCCTGTCCGTTGACGGCGACGATCTGGTCGCCGTAACGCAGCCCGGCGCGCGACGCGGGGCTGTCTTTGAACGGCTCCAGGATGTAGGTCACGCGATTGCGGGTGCCGATCTGCGAACCGATGCCGAAATACTGGCTGTGTTGTTTCTCGTTGAATTCCTGGAAGGCTTTGCGATCCATGTAATCCGAATGCGGATCGAGTGTCTTGAGCATGCCCTGGATCGCGGCTTTGGTGAGAGTCTCCTGGTCGAGTTCGGTAACGTAATTCTGGCGGATAATGTTACTCGCCTTTTCGTAATCGCTGGACAGTTTCGATTGCGCCTGGGAATCCTGCGCCGAAACAATCGGTAACATCACAGTCCCGCAGAGCGCGATCAGCGCCAGGAAAACCAAAGTCAAAAATTTCTGTGACTCTTTTTTCACTGCTTACTCCTCTTCACACCATGGTTGGCATACCCGTTACGAACTTTACGCCCCAAATTGGAGGCGCGCTTTTAAAAAGAAGAACGGATGATTGCCTCATAGTAGCCACGTATCACCGTTAGTCAAGTCGGAGGTTGAGGCGCGGCGGTTTTCCTGGAGATTTTTAGCGGACTGCGGGCCGGCCAGCCTGACTGAATGACTTTTGTCCAAAATAATTTATTGACACTGCTGGTGAGCGTTATTAAAGTCTCACCGGCAACCAGGAGATCAGTTATTTTACCCCTATCCGGCTTGAGACTTTCCGACCCTGACCCATTTCGTTGTCCATAAAGCGGCCGAGCGCGCCCTCGATTTCAAAGACGTTCGCTCCGCGTCTATCTCCTGATTGGGTTCACGTCCTGACTTGAAACTGCCGGTTGATATTTCTTTGTCAGTAATCATCAGGTTGATTGCCGTAGCTGGCGATTGCCGGTCAATAGCTGTCGAGTTGATGCAAGGAGAAAATTGTGAAAGATAAGAATCCCACACACGTCCCTAACACATTTACCAAAACTGGTGACCCCCAGACGGATCGTGGAGAAGATCGCCTTGCCGAATCTCCGCTCGCGTCTGATAAACCGGTCGGCAAATCACGAAACGTTAAAGCGCAAAGCCGGCGCAAATTCCTGGGTGATGTCGGCGGCCTCACCGCCGCGACTCTGGCTGCAGGCGTCGCCGGAATGCCAGGCCTGGAATCAGCCGCCCGCGCTGACGATCTGGATGTTGGTGGCCAGACCGGGCCGGCGCGCGTTGAAAAGGCGTACAACACGCGCGTGCAAGCCGCGCTCTTTCAAAAGATCGCTCCGCTGCCTGATCACCCAAACAACGGCGACGAAGATTTGTACGGCAATCGGATCGGCAATTACAGCAAGGGGCTGCCGCACAATCAGCTCGGCGAAGTTGACCGCAACGCCTATGACACCTTGTTGAAAGCCGTCACGAGCGGTGACCCAAGGGATTTCGACGCCATCGCCACAAGCGGGCCGCTCAAACTGACCAACCCGCAGTCCGGGCTGGCTTACGACATGCAGGGCGCCGATCCTGGCCACATTTATCAACAACCCGCTCCCGCTTTCGCCAGCGCCGAAGAGGCCGCCGAGATTGCGGAGAATTACTGGATGGCTCTGGCGCGTGATGTTTTCTTTCTCGATTACGAAAACCACCCGATCACCATCGCCGCTGCGGAAGACTTATCGAAATTCTCGGACTTTCGCGGCCCGAAATTTCCGCGCGCGAATTTGCGCCGCAGCCCGCTCGGTTCGCGGCAACCTGACGCTGAACCGCAGGATGAAGCCACAGCGCAGGCGCAAGTCGAAACACAGTCCGTGAATTCATCGCAGGCGGTAGTCGAACCTCAGGCCGGCTCCGTGCCTCGCCGAACAAGCCAGATGGGGCGTGTTACTCCATCCACTCTCTTCCGAACCAACGCCGCCGGAGACCTGGTCGGCCCCTACATTTCCCAGTTCCTATGGAAAGAGATTCGCTATGGCGCGCAGACCATCAGCCAGAAGATAAGAACAGTGCAGCCCGGTGTGGATTACCTGACCAATTACAGCGATTGGCTGGTGACGCAGAATGGGAACGCGCAGTTCGCTTACCCCTTCGACCCCACGCCGCGCTACATTCGCAACCTGCGCGACCTGACCGAGTGGGTGCATATTGACGTGCTCTTCCAGGCGTATTTCAACGCCATGCTGATTCTGCTGGGAATTGGCGCGCCGTATGATGATAACAACCCGTACAAGAGATCGCACAATCAGGATGGTTTTGCGACCTTTGGCCCGCCGCACATCGCCGCGCTGCTTTGCGGCGTGCCTACGGCTGCGCTGAAGGCGGTTTGGTATCAGAAGTGGATGGTACATCGCCGGCTGCGTCCTGAAGAGTTCGCCGGGCGCATTCACAACCATCTCACTCGCGCCGCCACTTACCCGATCCATCCCGACATTCTCAATTCGGGGGCGGTGGTAGAGATACATCGTAAATACGATTCCTTCCTGTTGCCGCAGGCTTTCCCGGAGGGCTGCCCGACGCACCCGTCATACGGCGCAGGGCACGCCACAGTGGCCGGAGCCTGCGTGACGATTCTCAAAGCCTGGTTCGATGAGAGCTGGGTCATTCCGGACCCGGTCGTCCCATCGCCTGACGGCCTGACGCTAGCGCCTTACAAAGGCTCCAGTCTGACCGTCGGCGGCGAGCTTGATAAGCTGGCTACCAATGTGGCCTTCGGACGCAACGCAGCGGGCGTGCATTGGCGCGCGGACGGATGGGAATCGCTCAAGCTCGGCGAGGCGGTGGCGATTAGCATCCTGCAGGATTTCAAGGGCTGCTACAACGAACGCTTCGACGGCTTCAAGTTGACGAAGTTCGACGGCACACGAGTGGTCGTCGGATAACGTTCAAAGGCGAAGGCGAAAAGAAGAGGCGAAGGCGGAAAGGATATTCCGCCTTCGCCTCTTCTTTTCGCGGCCCCCCCCATCAACGTTGAAGGTTAATGAGAGACTGATTTAGACTGCAATCGCAAGGCGGCGATTGCGGTGGCCCAATCAAAACAAGTGAGACAAGCGAGGTAAAAGCGATGTCGAGCATAATGCCTGAAACCCCTTTCGACTTGAGCGAGATCGTCAGGAATCTGGTAACGGAGGACGATGAGCCTGTGGACAATATCCTTTCCGAGAAACAGCAGCGCCTGCTGGTCGAATCTCTCTACGAGAGTTGGACTCCTCCGCCAGATGAAGACGCGCCTGAAAAGCCACGCCTGTTCTGGGCATCGGCTAACGTCGGCATCTTCCGCTCCGTTCACCTGCCCGGAATTGCGCCGGATGTTTTCCTGAGTCTGGATGTCACAGCGCCCGCTGACCTGCGCGCGACCGATCAGCGTTCGTATTTTATGTGGGAACACGGCAAGGCGCCGGAAGTCGTCATCGAAATCGTCTCCGACCGCCGGGGAAACGAACTTGGGAGCAAACTCAAAGACTATGCGCGGATGGGCGTGACTTACTACGTTGTCTTCGATCCGTTTCACGCATTGCGCGAAGAGATGGACGGCGAGATTCTGATCGTCCACGAACTGATCTTCGGTAAACGCTACCGGCGGCGCGAAGATTACCACCTGCCGGAGGTCGGTTTGAGTTTGACCTTGTGGGAGGGGCGCTTTGAAGACAGCGACAACCTCTGGCTGCGCTGGCGCAATGAACAGGGCGATCTGATCCTGACCGGTCGCGAACGCGCCACTCAGGCTGAAGACCGCGCCGCGCAGGCCGAAGACCGCGCCGACCGGTTGGCCGCCAAACTGCGCGAATTGGGGATCGAGCCTGAATAAATCTGAGCGTTTCGTTCCGCACAGAAAATCACGCCGAGAGAACTTTCCCCGTCACTAATTTTTGGGTTTCTTTTGGGACGGGTATATGGAAAAATGCGTTCCTCACACCGATCCATCTGTCGCCCCATTTGGCTGAAAATCTCCGAAAAACCGGCAGGCCCTGAAAACCTGATCAAACCGGTGTCATCTTGAGCATGCAGAATAAACACGTTCGATTGATCGCAACGCTGCTGGCCTTTTCGTTGTTGAGCCAGTCAACTCTTATTGTCCCGGCTCGGACGTTTCAGGATTTCGCGCAAAAATCGCTGCCGACATCCGCGCCGACTGCTGTCGGCATGTCGCCGGCACAACTCGCCCACCTGGACGAAATCATCGAGGCCGAAATCGGGAAGAAGCAATTGCCCGGCGCAGTCGTCATCGTCGGGCGGCAGGGCAAGATCGTCTGGCGCCGCGCATACGGCAATCGCGCAATCGAGCCACAGCCTGAACCGATGACTGTTGACACGATCTTCGATCTTGCTTCGCTGACGAAAGTCGTGGCCACCGCGACTTCGATGATGATTCTGGTCGAACGCGGGGTGGTCAGGCTCGGCGATCCAGTCTCGCGCTACATCCCCGAATTCGCCGAGATGGGCAAGAAGAACATCACCGTCGAACAACTGCTCACGCATCGCTCCGGTCTGATTCCCGACAACGACATCAAAGATTACGAGCAGGGGCCTGAAGCCGCGATGCAAAACATCTGGAAACTCGCGCCGCTGGCCGAAGCCGGATCGAAGTTCATCTACTCCGATGTGAATTACATCGTGCTCGCCGAACTGGTGAAGCGCGTGAGCGGCAAACCGGTTGACGAATTCGCGGCGGAAAACGTCTTCCGCCCGCTCGGAATGAAAGACACCGGCTTCAAACCCGCCGCCGCTTTGAAACCGCGCATCGCCCCGACCGAAAAACGCGGCGGAGGCGCGAAAGTCGAAAGCACGGGCGAAAAAGCGTCGGGCGAAGAACACTGGATGCGCGGCGAAG
Source organism: Acidobacteriota bacterium (assembly GCA_022072205.1). Lineage (GTDB taxonomy): Bacteria > Acidobacteriota > Blastocatellia > RBC074 > RBC074 > JAJVID01. Next base: position 12,411 of record JAJVID010000161.1, on the reverse strand, counting down.
TCCACGATCCGCGATCTTATTTGCTCGGCGGCGTGGCCGGTCACGCGGGATTGTTTTCGACGGCTGACGATCTGGCGATCTATTGCCAGATGATTTTGAATCACGGCGAATTTCAGGGCGCGCGGATTTTGAGTCCGATGGGCGTAGCGCGAATGACCGAAGCGCGACCGACGGGCGGAAACGCGATTGATGGCGCGGCGCGCGGCATCGGCTGGGACATCTTCACGGGGTTTTCGGCCAATCGCGGCGATCTGTTCCCGGTCGGCAGCTTCGGCCACACTGGGTTCACCGGCACTGGCCTCTGGATTGATCCGGCGAGTCAAACTTTCGTCGTCTTCCTGAGCAATCGCGTTCATCCGAAACTCGATCCGAAGCAGCCTGCTGATGTGTCGTCGCTGCGCGGGCGCGTGGCCTCGGTTGTCGCGGCTTCGATCACCGCGCCACCGTTCGCGAAGAGTGGGGGAGTAGGGAGTGGGGAATGGGGAGTGGGGAATCGAGAGGAGGCGCTCGCCGCGAAATACGCTTCCCACTCCCCACTACCTACTCCCCACTCCCTGAATGGCATTGATGTTTTGAAGCGCGACAACTTCGCGTTGCTCAAAGGCAAACGCATCGGCCTGATCACCAACCACACCGGCCGCGACCGCGACGGAAACAGCACGATTGATTTGCTGCACAAAGCTCCCGACGTGAAACTCGTTGCGCTCTTTTCGCCAGAACACGGCATCCGGGGCGCGCTCGATCAGGAGAACATTTCAAACACGACCGACGAGAAGACGGGGCTGCCGGTCTTCAGCCTCTACGGCGACACGCGCAAGCCGACGGACGAGATGCTCAAAGACATTGATGCGCTGGTCTTCGACATTCAGGACGTGGGCGCGAGGTTTTACACCTACACCTCGACGATGGGTCTGGCGTTGGAGGCTGCGGCGAAGAACAAAAAGTCTTTCATCGTGCTCGACCGCGTCAATCCGATCAACGGCGAAGCTGTCGAAGGGCCGCTGGCCGATCTCGACAAACTCTCGTTCATCGCGCATCACCCGATACCGGTTCGTCACGGAATGACCATCGGCGAACTGGCGCAACTCTTCAACCGGGAGCGCGGGATCAACGCAGACCTGCAAGTCGTGCGCGTCGAAGACTGGAAACGCGCGCAATGGTTCGATTCGACAGGGCTGACCTGGGTCAATCCATCGCCGAACATGCGCAGCCTGACCGAAGCGACGCTCTATCCCGGCGTTTGCCTGCTCGAACCGACCAACGTTTCGGTCGGTCGCGGAACCGACACGCCGTTTGAAGTGATCGGCGCGCCGTGGATTGACGGGCGCAAGCTGGCCGAGGCTTTGAACAGCGCCAAACTGCAAGGAGTGCGCTTCGTGCCCGTGCGTTTCACTCCGAAATCGAGCGTTCACAAAGACGCCGAATGCGGCGGCGTCAACATCGTCGTCACCGACCGCAATGCGTTCGAGCCTGTCATCACCGGACTCGAAATGGCCGCCCAGTTGAAAAAACTATTCCCGAAAGATTTCTCGATAGAGAGGTTCAACCGTCTTCTGGTCAACCAGAAAACCTTCGACGCTTTCCGTCAGGGCGCAGACGCTCGCGCGATGCGCCAGGTATGGCAAACGGAGCTTGATGGTTTTCGGGCGATCAGAAGGAAATATCTGTTGTATTGACGGGAATAGGGAGTAGGGAATAGGGAGTGGGGAAAAGAGACTGTTTCCCACTCCCCATTCCCTACTCCCTACTCCCCGCTCCCACCCGGTTATGAAACGAGCTGTAGCCATCATCTGTTTTTACGTGGTCTTGCTGTTGATCGCGATTCTGCCTTTGCAACAGATCGCCGCGCCTTCACCGAAGCTGCCCACGCCACTCGCCGTTAAGACTCCTGTCGCTGAAAGAGTAACTACGCGGCCTGAAACGCGCGCGTTGTGGGTGGTGCGGACGACAATGACCTCGCCCGAATCGGTTCGTGATCTGGTGCGGCGCGCGAAAGAGAATGGCTTCACCGATCTGATCGTGCAGGTGCGCGGGCGCGGCGACGCGTACTACGATTCGCACATCGAACCTCGCGCGGATGACCTGGCCGGTCAGCCCGCCGATTTCGATCCGCTGGCGATGACGATTGATGAAGCGCATCGCTTCGGGATCAAAGTCCACGCCTGGATCAACATCTATCTGGTCGCTGGCGTCGAATCGCTGCCGAGGTCGAGAGAGCACCTGATCTACAAACATCCCGAATGGGTGATGGTTCCGCGCGATGTCGCGGCCGAGCTTTACGCTGTGGCGCCCAACTCGCCCGAATACCTCGACCGGATCATCGAACACACACGCGGCAATCGCGACCAACTAGAAGGACTGTTCGTCTCGCCCGCCCATCCCGGAGTCAAAGAGAACCTGCTCAATATCTGGATGGAGGTCGCCACGCGTTACAATGTTGACGGGCTGCATTTCGATTACGTTCGATATCCGAACCCGCAATACGATTACAGCCGCAATTCGATTGACCGTTTCCGCAAAGAGATGGAAAGCAATCTGTCGGACGATGAGCGCGAGACGCTGGCGGATGAATTTCAGAACGACCCGCTGGTTTACGCGACGAAGTTCGCGCCGCGCTACGCCCAGTTCCAGCGCAACCAGGTGACCGATCTGGTCGAGCGAATTTACAAAGGCGTCAAAAAAATCAAACCGAACGCGGTCATTTCGGCGGCGGTCTTCGCCAACGAAGAGGACGCCGCGCGCTCGCGTTTTCAGGATTGGAAAGAGTGGTTGCGAATGGGCTGCCTGGACGTGGTTTGCCCGATGGCCTACACGCCCGACACCGAGATGTTCCGCAAACAGTTGCTGAGCGCGATGAGCAAAGCGTCAGGCCGCCAGGTCTGGGGTGGCATCGGGGCTTACAAACAGACCGCCGATGGCGCGATTGAAAAGATTCAGGTGGCGCGCGACGTGGGCGCGCAGGGCTTCATTTTGTTTTCCTACGACAGTTCGATTAAAGTTTCAGACCTCAACCCGCAGGGAGATTATTTGGAAAAAGTGCGCAACGGCCTGAAGGACGCTTCGGGAGCGTTGATGTCAAAATAATAAACGCGCCGGTCGTCCAGTGAATTTAATGTCTCACTCATCGTCGCGGAAATGAGAGGCTGCTTGCTTTACCAGCAACAGCCATGCGTGCGGAATCGAAATCTACCGTGATGGGCTATAATCCCAGCCGTCCCCCTCGACAAAATAACAGATCAACATTTTCAAGCAGGAAATCTCATGAGTTTTGCTGGAAGAATCGTATTTCTAACACTCTTCATCTCGACCGCCGTTTTCGCGCAAAGCGCGGCGCTGAAATCGCCGAGCGAGATTGCGCGCGAACAATCGAAAGCCGTCGTCATCATCGAAGCTCTGGACGAACGCGGCAACGTCCTCGGGCAGGGCAGCGGATTCATCGTCACACCGAATGGCGCGGTCGTCAGCAACCTGCACGTGGTGCAGGGCGCGGCCAGTTTGCGCGTCAAGCTGCCGGGCGGGGACGCTTACAAAACCGCCGACCTGGTTGACGCGGATGACGCCAAAGACATCGCCATCATCAAGATCAAGGGCTTCAAACTGCCGGCGGTCACGCTCGGCGATTCCGACAAGGCCGAAGTCGGCGAAGCCATCGTCGCCATCAGCAGCCCCGAAGGTCTGGTCAATTCGATCTCGACCGGCGTGATCAGCGGCGTTCGCCGGTTCGACACTCACCGCGTCTTCCAGATCACAGCGCCAATCAGCAACGGCAGCAGCGGCGGCGCGCTTTTCAACTCCAGCGGCGAAGTCATCGGCATCATCACCTACCTTTTCAAAAGCGGCCAGAACATCAATTTCGCCGTGCCGATCAATTACGCGCGCGGGATGATCGGCGATCAGGCGACGAAGACTCTGGCCGACCTGCAACCGCTGGACAAACCGAAAGAAAGCGCGAAGCCCTCTCCGAGCCTCGCTTCTCCGCTCGACGACGATCAGGTTGACGGCCAGTTGAGCGGGGCGGTGCGCGGCAAACTGGGCCGCAATTCGATGGAGCCGATGTTCACGCGGCCCGATGAAGCGCTGAAACTCTTCTACCGTTTGGTCGAAGGACTCAACCTCATCACCACGCGCGAAGTCGCCGATCTGACTTCAACCGCCGCCGTGATTAAAACCAAAGACGGCGATGACGCCGAAGAGTACACGATCAAATATCTCAGCTCTCAATGGGGCCTGACGATGACTTTCAGTAAACCAGAACGCCTGCTGACCAGCGTCGAGATGCTGGTCGCCTGGTCGGTGACCGATCTGGAGAACTTTTTAGGCGACAAGTACAAGAAACGCACAGTTGGCAAAGAGAAGATTCTCGATTACGGCAAACTGCCGACAGGCAATAAGGCGATTGCGTTGCTGGACGGGAACGGAAATGTGAGGTCCGTGAAATTCACTAAGGCGAAGTAACTTTGTCGTCAAGGCTCTCAATTTCAAGCCCAGGGAGTCCTGAATTTATTTGGCGGTTGCCCTGTCAACAACGCTCTTTCAAAGACGACTTCTTCCTCAGCAAATCTGTAACTCTCGACGGGCGGTTCGTCGCCCGGCGGCAGGCCGAGGATTTCCCGGCTCAGCCATTTGAAGTCCTCGGCGGCGGAACAGAGTGGGCTGGATTCGACTACCGACATTCCCTGCGCCGCCGCTTCAATGATTCTCGTGCTGGTTCGGATATGCGTTTGGAACAGGTCATCGCCGAAAATGTGCAGAATCTCGCGCCTGAATTCCCGGTCGAATCGCCGGCGCTCGTCGTAATTGTTCAACACCACCTTGATTGAGGGCATCGGCCTGGCAAGCCGGTTGTAAATCCCAGCCATCCAGTCAATCACGGCGACCATTCCCTTCAATCCGTACATCCCGCAGGAGACGACGAGAACGACCTGATCGGCGGCGTCAATCCCGATTTGCGTTGACCGGCACAACCCCGCCGGAGTATCCACGATGACATAGTCATATTGCGTCAACGCCGAGCCAAGCTGCTTTCGCAGCAAATTGGGATAGAGCGGAAGCCGGTCTACCGCCTCGCGCTGCTCCTTCTGGAATTTGTTGTGAATGAGATCAATTGTTGGACGCACCGGAATGATGTACTCGTTGATGTTCACCTTCGGAACGACGAGCAACCGGTCGGCGGTTTTCGGCGTGTTTATCTGTTCGTAGACCAGCCCATGTCCCAGGTTTCCCTGCGGGTCGAGATCAACGCACAACACTCGTTTGTCGTGATGCAGGCCAAAGCAGACGGCCAGATTTTGCGCGGTGGTCGTTTTGCCGGTTCCCCCCTTCTGGTTGACAAAGGCGAGGACCTGGGCGGGTTCTTTCTTCGACTGTGTGAGCAAGGTTTCTTGTCGAAGTCGCTTCGCTCCAAACGGGACACATGTCTGTTCTTGCATAATTTTGGCTCTTTGTATTTCGGCTCCAGGGGAAATTTGGGAACTGCTTCAGATTGGGTAATGCAGGAACGGTGGGGAGTATAGACTCCGACTGCGGCAATTTCAATCGGAGCAAAAATCATTACGCCGAGTCTGGTGATTACGCCAGGCTCGGCGTATATTTTTGCTGGCTGGTCAAACCAACAGAGTCAAACAACAACATCACTCAAAGCTGACGGCTCAGCTTTGAATATCGTCAACCGGAGGTTCGGACGTGAGGCGGAAGATTCAACTCGTTATTCTCGCACTCGCCATTTGCCCTGCCAGTCTGGGTTTCTTTTTGTCGGCGGCTTCAGCGGACAATTCAACGTCGTCAATTGATTTTGATCGCGAGGTCCGTCCGATACTGTCGGACAACTGTTTCGCTTGTCACGGGCCGGACGAAAATCAACGCAAAGCGAAACTGCGTCTGGACACCAAAGAGGGCGCGTTCGCCAAACCGGGCGTGATCACTCCGGGCGACGCGTCGAAATCGCGGCTCTTTCAACGCATCTCGGCGAAGGACGAGAACCGCGTGATGCCGCCCGTCTCGACAGGTCACAAGCTGACCGAAAAGCAGATCGAGACTATCAAACGCTGGATTGACGAAGGCGCGCGGTGGGAGGCGCACTGGGCTTTCGTCGCGCCGAAGCGGCCTGAAATTCCAAAGGTCACGAACGCGAATTGGGTTCGCACGCCCATAGACAATTTCATCCTCGCGCGTTTGGAAAAAGAGGGTCTGAAGCCACAGCCCGAAGCGGACAAGACGACGTTGTTGCGCCGTGTTTATCTCGATCTGACCGGATTGCCCCCGACGCTGGCCGATGTTGACGCCTTCCTCGCCGACAAATCGCCGGACTCTTACGAGAAGGTTGTTGACAAGCTCCTGGCCTCGCCGCATTACGGTGAGCGGATGGCGATGGCCTGGCTCGATCTGGCGCGTTACGCCGACACGCACGGTTATCACATAGACAGCCACCGCGACATGTGGCCCTGGCGCGACTGGCTGATTCGCGCGTTCAACGACAACAAACGATACGATCAGTTCACGATTGAACAATTGGCGGGCGACCTGCTGCCCAACGCCACGCAGGATCAGAAGATCGCCACCGGATTTAATCGCAACCACATGATCAATTTCGAGGGCGGCGCAATCCCTGAAGAGTATCTGAACGAATACGTCATTGATCGAGTCGAGACGACCGCCACGACGTGGATGGGATTGACGATGGGTTGCGCGCGCTGTCACTCGCACAAATTCGATCCCATCTCGCAAAAAGAGTTCTATCAATTTTACGCTTTCTTCAACAGCGTGCCGGAGAAAGGTCTGGACGGGAAGACAGGCAACGCGGCGCCTTACCTGCCGCTGCCGACTGACGAGCAGAAAGCGAAGCAGCGGGAATTGACCCGCAGCATTCAGGATTTGACCGACGCGTTGTCGGACAAGAACGTCGCGCCGCTCGAGGCTGAGTGGGAGAAGACGCTGGCCGGCAAAATGGCCATCGCGCCCGTCCACGACATCACGGCGCATTACGAATTGGATGGCAGCCTGGCCGATTCGTCGGGACGTTACCGTCACGGGCGAACATTGAACGGCGATCCGGCGTTCGGCGCGGGGATGGTCAGCCGCTCGGTTTCGCTCGATGGCCAGACGATGTTGAGCTTCGGCGATGTCGGCGCATTCGACACCGGCGAGTTGTTCACGTTCGCGCTCTGGATGCGGCCTGGTGTGGGCAAGGTGGGGAACTACGTTTTTCAAAAGATCGAAGATGAAAAGACGCGGCGCGGTTACGAATTGATTTTCGAGAAGACGCACTTGATTGACATCCAGCGATGGGCCGCGCCTCTGACTATCCGGCTGATTTCAAACTGGCCCGACAACGCAATCGTCGTTCGCACGAAAGAGTCGTTCAACAACAACGAGTGGAAGCATCTGGCGTTCACTTACGACGGATCGGGCAAGGCCGCCGGGTTGAAAGTCTATCTGAACGGTGAACCCGCCGAGGTCGAAATCGTAAAGGACGCGCTCAGAGGCTCGATCAAAACTGGCGCGGAGTTGATCATCGGCAATAAACAGACCGGCAGAGCATTCAGCGGCGGACTCGATGATCTGCGCCTCTATTCCTGCGCGCTCAGCCAGCGCGAGATCGAGCATTTGGGATTGCGCTACCCGATTCAAACGATTCTTTCCGGCGTTAGCGGCAAGCGCACGAAAGAAGAAGAAGACCGGCTGCGCGAGTATTTCCTGACCGAGGTCGCGCCTGAAAAGATGCGGCGCCAGCACGCCGAATTGAAAGATGTCAAAAATCGGAAACAGGCTCTGGACAAGGCAATCTCCAGTGCGATGGTCATGATGGAGCTTGGCAAACCGCGCGACACATTCATCCTCGCGCGCGGCGATTACCGCAACAAGACCGAGAAGGTCGCGCCGGGCGTTCCCGCCGTGCTGCCGCCGTTACCCAAGGACGAAAAGATCAACCGGCTGACGCTGGCCAAATGGCTGGTTGATCCGCATCATCCGTTGACCTCGCGCGTCGCGGTCAATCGTTTTTGGCAAATGTATTTCGGTCACGGCATTGTCAAAACAGTTGAAGATTTCGGCGTGCAGGGTGAGCCGCCTGTCCATCCCGAACTGCTTGACTGGCTGGCGACGGAATTCATTCGCACGGGCTGGGACGTGAAAGCGATGCAAAAGCTGATCGTGACTTCGGCGGCGTATCGTCAATCGTCACGAGTCACGCCTGAATTGCGCGAGAAAGACCCGGAAAACCGCTTGCTGGCGCGCGGCCCGCGCCATCGTTTGCCGGCTGAAACCATCCGCGACAACGCGCTGGCCGTCAGCGGATTGCTAAACGACGAAATTGGCGGACGCAGCGTCCTGCCGTATCAACCGCCGGGTTTGTGGGAAGAGATGGCCTTCGGCGATGGCTTCTCGATGCAGGAATATGTGCAGAGTCACGGCAAGGATTTGTACCGCCGTTCGATGTACACGTTCTGGAAACGCACCGTGCCGCCCGCCGCGTTTTCCACGTTCGACGCGCCCGACCGCGAAAAATGCGTGGCGCGCCGCGCAGTGACCAACACGCCGCTTCAGGCGCTGGTCACGCTCAACGATCCGACTTACGTCGAAGCGGCGCGAGCGATGGCGCAAAGAACTTTGAAGGAAGGCGGCAAGGACGCGCAAAGCCGCATCGTTTTCGCGTTTCGACTGGCGCTGGCGCGCAAACCATCGGCGCATGAATCGCAAGTTCTGCGTGGTTTGCTGTCACAGCAATTGGCTGATTATCGCAGAGAGAAGAAGGCGGCGGGCGAGTTGTTGCGCGTCGGCGAATCGCCGGTGGACGATAAGGTTGATCGGGCGGAACTGGCCGCGTGGACTATGGTGGCGAGCGCGATCTTAAATCTGGATGAGACGATCACAAAGGAGTGATCCCGAAGCGGCGGCTAAATGAATATGAGAGGAAAAGAGATGAACCTGAAACGTGAATTCGATCTGCATCTGACCCGGCGGCAACTGTTCGGACTCGGCGCGAAAGGCATCGGCGGCGCCGCGCTGGCTGCATTGTTCAATCGGGATGGCTTCGCCTTCGCTGACAACGAAGCGAATCGTGATCCGAAGACCGGCGGCCTTGTCGGATTGCCGCATCACGCGCCGAAGGTGAAGCGCGTGATCTTTCTGCATCAATCGGGCGGCCCGTCGCAGATCGAGACCTTCGATTACAAACCGTCGCTCGAAAAACTGCACGGCGCGGAATTGCCCGATTCGATCCGTCACGGCCAGCGCATCACCGGAATGACTTCGGGCCAGAGCGCATTCCCCTGCGTCAAGTCGCTCTTCAAATTTAAACAGCACGGGCAATCGGGAACGTGGGTGAGCGAGTTGCTGCCCCATACCGCAAAGATCGTTGACGACATCGCGGTCATCAAGACGATGTTTACCGACGCGATCAATCACGACCCCGCGATCACCTTCATTCAGACCGGATTCCAGCAACCTGGCCGCCCCAGCGCGGGATCGTGGGTCAGCTACGGCCTGGGCAGCGAAAATCAAAACCTGCCTGCATTCATCGTGCTGCTTTCGACCGCGCACGCGCTCAACACCGACCAGCCGCTTTTTTCGCGCCTCTGGTCGAGCGGCTTTCTGCCGTCAAATTATCAGGGCGTGCGGTTGCGCGGCGGCGCGACGCCGGTGCTTTATCTGGACGATCCGCCGGGCGTCAGCAAAACGACGCGGCGTCAGATGCTCGACGCGGTCGTGAAACTGAACAAGTTGAAGTTTGAAAGCTACGGTGACCCGGAGATCGAGACGCGCATCTCGCAATACGAAATGGCTTATAGAATGCAAACATCAGTGCCCGACCTGATGGATTTATCGAAGGAGCCAGAGAGCGTCTTTGAAATGTACGGCCCGGAATCGCGCAAGCCCGGCACATACGCGGCAAATTGTTTGCTCGCACGCAGACTGGCCGAACGCGGCGTGCGCTTCATCCAGCTTTACCATCGCGGCTGGGATCAGCATAACGATCTGCCGCGCGATCTGGCGCTGCAATGCCGGGGCACTGATCAACCAACGGCTGCGCTGGTTCAGGATTTGAAGCAGCGCGGATTGCTCGACGACACGCTGGTCATCTGGGGCGGGGAATTCGGGCGCACGGTCTATTGCCAGGGCAAACTGACTGAAGCCAATTACGGACGCGATCATCACCCGCGCAACTTTGCGATGTGGGTGGCGGGTGGCGGCGTGAAGAAAGGCGTTGCGATTGGCGAGACGGACGATTACAGCTACAACATCGTCTCAGACCCGGTCAGCGTTTTCGATTTGCAGGCGACGATGCTGCATCTGCTCGGAGTTGATCACAAACGGCTGACGTACAAGTTTCAGGGAAGGTATTTCCGGTTGACGGATGTGCATGGCGAATTAGTCGAAAAGATTCTTGCTTGACGCGCCATGCCAGAGAACGCGCGCTCTATCGTTGTTAGCCTGGAATCTGATCTTCATTTTTGTGGGGCGGCGCTGACGCGCTCACGCAACTCTTCGGCGGTTTTGATGAATTCGGGATGGCGCCTGAGCAGTTGCTGTTGCAGTTCATCTTCTTCCTGCCGGAGTTGTTTCAGATAACCTTCGACCTGCTGCTGATGGTTCAGGTAGAAACTGAGGGCGCTGTAAATTTTCGCCAGTGACAGAGACGGGAAGCTGTCGCGGTGAATAGATTCTGGCGACAGCCCTTCCTTGAAACACAGAATCACGGCGGCGAAAGAGATATCAGACTGCGTGATGTAATAGCCTCCATCCCGCTTCTCGATGGCTGGCGGGATGGCGCGTAGCTTGAGTTTGATTTTACGCATACCCATATTTTCATTCCTCCGACCGGCTCCTCATATCAGAAAACGTGCGCGTGGCAGGCCTGAACTTTTTAAGGCATAGACTGTTCCATCACTCGCAAAAACTCTTCCGGGGTGACAATTTTCAGAAAACGGAATCGCTTTTGAAACTCTTTGCCTTCTTCTTGGTTCCAGTCCATCAGATCAAGCAGGTCGTTATCCCGGCTGATGAGGTAATCCGCCGAAACTTCTATCGCCAGATTCAGATAGGGTTCGTCGTGAGGGTCTCTGGGGTAAGTGAAATGCTTTCCAATGTTGCGCACATAAATCCCTCTGTATGACAAAAGCTCCGTGAGCGCGGCGACGATTTCATCCGTGATGTGTTCGTACCGTTGGCGAATGTATGGGCGGGATAACACGTCCTTGACCTCGGCCAGTGTGTCGCGGCTGACGGCGATTGAGATTTTGCCTTGCTCAAAATACGCCAGACACTTCCGGGCCGCCCCTTTCGGATTGATCGTACTTTGAACCAGCGCCACCGTATCGAAGATGACGAGGTATTTATTCATCAATTTGCTTGGCAGAGCGTTCCGCCCTCACCTCATCGAGCGCCTGTTCTATGTCGTGTTGTAATTCTTCGTCGGTTCTTCCGCTTGCTTCAAAGGCTGCGCCGACCTCGGCAAAAAGCTCGCTGATGGTTGGCATCTCGGCCACACGCCGTAACGCATCTATCGCATATTGTTCAACGTTGACCCCCTCCACGGCGGCCTTCTTCGTCAGCAAAATCTCAAGTTCTGCAGGTAATGTGATTGTCGCGCTCATAAGAATTTCTCCTCGATTGTAAGTTTGGGAAGACATTCATAACCACATCATCCAGATTGGCTCAGGGTTTTCATTGATGAACGTGACGAAAGGAGCAAAAACGCCTTCGGCGCGCGCCTGCTCGACGAAAACAGTCGCTTCGGCAGCGGTGGTGGCATGGCCAACAAGACGGTCGCCATCGAGCACAACCCATTGACCGCGATAATCGTTCTGATGCTGCCTGAGCCACTCATTCTCACGCGAGTTGTCAACTCTTCCGCGCGACGAGCGGCGCACTTTCGGCGCAGGCTTGTCGGCAGGTTCAATCGTCACGCGCACCCGGCTGCGTTCGGCAAGCCAGGGGAGCGGCGCGAGCGGTTTCAGCATTCCGGCTTCATAAACGGCTTCGATGGTAATACTCATAGCTTGCCTCCCGTATCGGCATTATAGCCTCTGGCGTGGGAAGTCGAAATACACTTGCTTTCAAACTCATCCTCTCGCAATATCCTCGCCATCATCAAACATTCCATTGACCGTTCAGAGGAAACCTGATGCGATTCCCTTGTGTGTATATGAGCAAGATACTGGTAACACTCGCGGCCTTGCTGGCGCTTAGCGCCGCCGGCGGTTCCGGACAAAATGGAGCGCCCGCCAGCGTGAAAGCATTCGTCGGCGCGCGTCTGATTGACGGCGCCGGGAAGCCTGCCATCGAAGACGCCATACTGATCGTGCGCGATGGCAAAGTGGAAGCGGCGGGACCGGCTTCGACGACGCGGCCTCCCGCCGGCGCCCTGATCATCAATTTACGCGATAAGTTCATCATCCCCGGTTTGATCTCGAC
>JAJVID010000157.1:21655-26536 GCA_022072205.1 Acidobacteriota bacterium | reverse complement strand
CGCTGCGGCTGCCGAGAAGGTCTTCCGCGAAGACCTCAAGGAGAATCCGCGCAACGCCCGCTCGCTGTTCGGTCTGGTGGAGAGTTTGAAGGCGCAAGGCAATCACGAGGCCGCGCGCCTGGTCGAGGCCGAGTTCAAGGCGGCCTGGAAGAATGCCGAAGTTCAACTCAAGGTGGCTGATTTCTGAAGAAAACCGGTCATCAAATGATTGAAGAAAGGAAAACCGCTATGAGTACAACTATCACGAGCTACGGCGTCAAAACCATCGAGCTTCCCAACCGAGTGAAACTGCAGTACGTCGAGCAGGGCGACTCTTCGGGCGTTCCCGTGATCCTGCTGCACGGTATCACCGACTCCTGGCGTTCATTTGAACCCGTGCTGCCGCATCTGTCCGCGTCCGTTCGCGCATTCGCCGTGTCGCAGCGCGGTCACGGCGATTCGGAGCGCCCGGCGGCGGGTTATCACCCGCGCGATTTCGCGGCTGATGTCGCGGCGTTTATGGACGCTCTCAATCTCAATCGCGCGGTGATCGCCGGTCATTCGATGGGCAGCCACATCGCCAAACGCTTCGCAATGGATTACCCTGATCGCGCGCTGGGGCTTGTGTTGATGGCGGCGTTCTTCGACTTCCGGAACAATCCGGGCGTGGCGGAATTTCAGGGCACCGTTGCGACGCTGACCGATCCGATTGATCCGGCCTTCGCGCTCGATTTTCAGCAGAGCACGCTCGCGCAACCGATTTCGCAGACTTACCTCGACGCTGTTGTGCGAGAGAGTCTGAAAGTTCCGGCGCGCGTTTGGCGAGACGCGCTCGAAGGGCTTCTGGAAGACGATCATTCCGGGGAACTCGGCAAGATCAAAGCGCCGACGCTGATCGTCTGGGGCGATCAGGATGTGTTCTGTACGCGCGGCGATCAGGACGCGCTGGCGGAAACCATCGCAGGATCGAAGCTTCTGGTTTATCGCGGCGCCGGGCACGCGCTTCACTGGGAAGAGCCTGAACGTTTCGCGGCTGATCTCGTGGCCTTTATCGAAACGATCTGAGAGGAGAAGGAGTTCACATGAAACGCTTACGAATCTGCGCCGGGCTTCCGGCGCTTTTGATATTGCTGCTGTTGATAAATCCTGTAGAGTCGCAACCCGCAAGCCGCGCGGCTGCGGCTGAAGAGGCTTATTTCGTCTTCGACGCTCCGCCGCGCAAGGATCTGTTCGTCATCAAGCTGACCGATCCGGCGAAGATTCAGAAAGCGCGCGGCATCATCAGCGGGAAAGAGACAAGCGGGCGCCGCGTTGGCGGCCTCATCGTCAAACAACCTGCCTGTTACAACGCGCCGTGGAGTTATCATCTCGACCCGCAGTCAATCGAATTCTTCGACACCGCCACCGAAGTCTGCGACGGCGCGATGGGCTACATCGAAACTCATCTGGACGAAGTCGGCGGGGCTTTGCTGCCGGGCAACCGGTGGTGTTCGTGGGGTTCGCGCCTGGTCAGAGAGATTCCCGCGCCCGCCTGCAACGAAGGCGTGAAGAGCTTCTCGGCGGCCAGCTACCGTCGAGCGGGACTTGCCGAAGAATCAATCGTGGCCGCGTTCGGCGATGATTTGGCGAACAGGACTGAAGCGGCGACGCTGCCGCTTCCGACGACGCTGGCCGGAACGACGGTGAGAATCAAAGACAGTTCGGGCGTCGAGCAACTGGCGCCGCTGTTTTTCGTTTCTCCGACTCAGGTCAATTATCTGGTTCCGCGCGGAATGGCGCCGGGGTTGGCGACGGTGACGATCAGGAACGCGAACGGCAAAACGGCGCTCGAAGACACTCAGGTGTTGACGGTCGCGCCGGGCGTCTTCACGGCCAACTCAGACAGTCGCGGCGCGCCTGCGGCGTTGGCCCTGCGAATCAGAGCCGACGGCTCGCAACAATTCGAGCCTGCATTCCGCTTCGATCCGGCGCAGAACAGATTCGTTCCGGCTGCGATTGATCTCGGAGCCGAAACCGATCAGGTCTTTCTGGTTTTGTTCGCCACTGGGTTGCGCGGCGCAGCTCTCGCCGATTTGCGCGCGGAGATCGGCGGCGGGATTGTTGATATAGCCTTCGCGGGAGCGGCGCCCGGACTGGAAGGCGTTGATCAGCTCAACATACGATTGCCGCGCAGTCTGGCCGGGCGCGGCGATGTCGGCCTGACGCTGTTTGCTGACGACCAGAAGGCCAATCAGACGACGATCAACATCAAATAACAATTTTTCTGCCAGACATTTTTCTGTTGAAACCAGATTGAGCGGAAAGATGTCTGGCAGAAAAATCAGCTTCTGATTCTCAGCCCTCGCGCCTGCCGGGACTTTCATATTTGCCGGGGATGGTTTATAGAGAGTGCGCGTTACCGTCACTCAACTTCTGAAACAACACCCGATCCGAAAGGAAGGACACGATGAATCGCAGGGATTTTATCGCTGCCGGGTTGGTCTCTGGCGCATCGGCGCTTGCCGCGCCGAATGCCGCGTTCGCCAACGCGATCAACGCCGAGCCTGTCCGCAAATTCAAGCTCAACTACGCGCCGCACTTCGGCATGTTCAAACTGCATTCGGGCGACGATCTGGTCGCGCAATTGAAGTTCTTTCACGAGCAGGGCTTCACCGCGCTCGAAGACAACGGGTTGCCGGCGCGCCCCATCGCCGATCAGGAGAAGATCGGCAGGACGCTGGCCGATTTGAAAATGACGATGGGCGTTTTCGTGGCGACGAAGGATTTCGATAATCCGACTTTCGCCGTCACGACCTGGAAGCCCGAAATGCGCGAGCCGATCCTGAAAGAAATCCGCAACGCGGTTGAGATCGCCAAACGCGTCAACGCCAAATGGTGTACGGTCGTGCCCGGCTGTCACGACGAGCGGTTGGATTGGGATTACCAGACGGCCAGCGTGATTGATATGTTCCGCCGCTGCGCCGAAATCTGCGAGAAGGCCGGTTTGGTGATGGTGATGGAGCCGCTTAACACGCGCCGCGATCACCCGAAACTCTTCCTGAACAAAATCAGCCAGGCATATTCGATCTGCCGCGCGGTCAACAGCCCGTCGGTCAAAATTCTTTACGACATGTACCACCAGCAGATCACCGAAGGTAACATCATCCCGAACATTGATCTTGCCTGGGATGAAATCGCTTACTTCCAGGTCGGCGACAACCCCGGACGCAAAGAGCCGACGACGGGCGAGATGAATTACCGCAACATCTTCCGGCATATTCACAGCAAAGGCTTCAAAGGCGTGGTCGGAATGGAGCACGGCGTCAAAGACAACAAAACCAAAGAAGGCGAGATGGCCTGCATTCAAGCCTATGTCTGGAGCGACAACTTCGAGATCAGTGGCTGATGGGGCCGATGATTTTTGAGAGGAACCGAATCGAATGAATTCAACACGACCCGCGCGTCGCGGTTTTTACTTCGCTGCAACGCGCGGCTTTTTGATCTTTGCAGTAGCGGTCGCCTGCCTGGCGCCGCAGGGTTTATCACAGCAGCGCAAGGCCCAACCCGCAAAGCGGCGGAGCAAGGCGCAGGCTCAGAAAAAAGCTCCGGCGATTGCGCCTGACGTTCGGGCCGCGCTCGACCGCATCTCGGCTGATTCGTTGCGCGGCCATCTTTCGTTCATCGCGTCTGATTTGCTCGAAGGGCGCAACACGCCGTCGCGCGGTTTGGACATCGCGGCTGAATACATCGCCGCGCAGTTCCGCCGCGCAGGACTTGAGCCTGCGGGCGACGCGAAGGGGGAAAGCTATTTTCAAACTTCGGAGTGGGTTGTCGGGCCGGTCAATAACAATTTTGTCGAACTGTCAGTAGATGACGGCAAACAGAAGATTCGAGCGCGCCCCGAACAACTCGCCGCGCTCGGAGTTAAAGTTGAACAGAAGACCGAGACGGCGGGCAGTTCCGAGAAGCAGGTCGTCAAGCTGCGCAACGTTGTCGGTTTG
Source organism: Acidobacteriota bacterium (assembly GCA_022072205.1). GTDB lineage: Bacteria > Acidobacteriota > Blastocatellia > RBC074 > RBC074 > JAJVID01. Next base: position 22,577 of record JAJVID010000157.1, on the reverse strand, counting down.
TTGCGCGGCTCCGATCCGGTTTTGAAAGACAGCTACGTGATCGTCTCGGCGCATTACGATCACATCGGCGTGCGGCCTGCGGGCGAAGGCGACCGTATCAACAACGGCGCGAACGACGACGGCAGCGGCACGGTTTCGGTGATCGAACTGGCCTCGGCTCTTGCGTCTTTGAAACAAAGGCCGAAGCGCAGCATCGTCTTCTGCGCCTGGTTCGGCGAAGAGAAAGGTTTGCAGGGATCGCGCTATTACGGACGCCACCCTATCTTCCCGCTCGAAAAAACCGTCGCGATGGTCAACCTCGAACACATGGGCCGCACCGACGACAGCGAAGGCCAGAAACTGGACAGCGCGACGCTGACCGGATTCGATTTCACCGATCTCGGCCCGATCTTCAAGGCGGCGGGCGAAAAGACCGGCGTCAACGTTTACAAGCACGAGAAGAACAGCGACGCATTCTTCGGCCGCAGCGACAATCAGGCTTTGGCCGATCAAGGCGTCCCGGCGCATACGCTCTGCGTCGCGTTCATTTTTCCCGACTATCACAACGTCGGCGATCATTGGGAGAAGGTTGATTACGCCAACCTGGCGAAGGTCAACCGGATGGTCGCGCTCTCGCTGGTGACAATCGCCGACAGCGCCGAAGCGCCGAAATGGAACGAGGCGAATCCGAAGACTGAACGTTACGTGAAGGCGTGGAAACAGCTTCACGGCAAATAAACAAGAGAGAACACGGAAAAGACGGAAATAACGGAACAGACGGAAAAACTTAAAATAGAATTTCCGTTTGTTCCGTCTTTTCCGTTTATTCCGTAATCTCCTCTTCTTCAAATCTGAGATGACGGAATCTTTACGATTGAAGATGGTGCAATCGCCGGTCATCCCGGTGGTGGGCGAATTGATCCGCAATCATCCGGGCACGATC
>JAJVID010000157.1:0-21555 GCA_022072205.1 Acidobacteriota bacterium | reverse complement strand
TTTCCGTTTATTCCGTAATCTCCTCTTCTTCAAATCTGAGATGACGGAATCTTTACGATTGAAGATGGTGCAATCGCCGGTCATCCCGGTGGTGGGCGAATTGATCCGCAATCATCCGGGCACGATCTCGCTCGGCCAGGGCGTGGTTTCCTACCCGCCGCCTCAGGAAGCCTTCGATCAGATCGCGGCTTTCCTTGCCAATCCTGAACTGCACAAATATCAGGCTGTTCACGGCATCCCGCAGTTGTTGGAACTGATCGAAGCGAAACTGCGCGATGAAAATGGAATTGACGTGAGGCGCGGGAGCCGCGTTGTGGTGACGGCTGGCGGCAACATGGCTTTCATCAACGCGCTGTTGGCGGTGGCCGATGCGGGCGACGAAGTGATTCTGCAAACGCCGTATTACTTCAATCACGAGATGGCGATCACGATGGCCAATTGCCGCGCCACGCTCGTTCCGACTGATGAAAATTATCAATTGCAGCCGAAGCTGATCGCCGAGGCCATCACCGACAAGACGCGCGCCGTTGTGACTATCTCGCCGAACAATCCGACCGGCGCCGTTTATTCTGAATCAGCTTTGCGCGAAGTGAACGAGATTTGCCGGACGCGCGGCGTCTATCACATCCACGACGAAGCCTACGAATACTTCACCTACGGCGGCGCGAAACATTTTTCGCCTGGATCAATCGAAGGCGCCGCCGCTCACACGATCTCGCTTTATTCGTTGTCGAAGGCTTATGGCTTCGCAAGCTGGCGCATGGGCTTCATGGTCATCCCCGAACACTTGTTTGAGGCCGTGAACAAGATTCAGGACACGATCCTGATCTGCCCGCCGGTCGTGTCACAGTTCGCGGCGGTGGGGGCGATGCGAGTCGGCGCCGGTTATTGCCGCGCGCGCGTCGAGCGTCTGACCTCGGTGCGAGAATTGGCGCTGAACGAACTGGCTCCGCTCAAAGACTGTTGTGTTGTTCCGCCCACCGACGGCGCGTTCTATTTCTTTCTGAAACTCGACACCGGGATGAAGCCGCTTGAACTGGTTGAGCGGTTGGTCAAAGATCACGGCGTCGCGGCGATTCCGGGCGATGCGTTCGGCATGAAAAACGGATGTTATCTGCGCGTCGCTTACGGCGCGTTGCAGCCTGAGACGGTGGCTGAAGGCGTGGGACGGCTGGCGCGCGGAATCCGGAAAATATTGAATCGCTGAATTCGATCATTTGTGAATCGGGATTTTGAAATAGTCGGCGGGATTCAAAGATGTGGAAACCGTCGCCGTTGGCCGCTCGATTCGTGAACTCCCGGAGTTGCGCGCGCGTTTCGGCCCGGGCCGCTGGCGAAAGCGGAAAGGTGTTGCCAATGTGCGGCTGTCTGATGGTACGATACGGCTGGCCGAAGTTCACTGGTACGAAGCGCACGGCGTTGGCAAGGTGAGAATGAAGATCAAACGCTATCTCGATTGATTCATTATGGAAGCCGAAAACAAAGAGCCGGGTTTTGCGATCTGCATCAACAATGACGGGTACGCTGACGAGCTGAAGGTCAGAACCGTCTATCAAATTTTGCCTGACGAATCCGCGGCCAGGAGCGATTATCTCAGGGTCGTGGATGAGACGGGTGAGGATTACCTCTATCCCGCATCGTATTTCATCATCGTGGATGTCCCGGCTGAAGCGGCTGAAGCGTTGTTGCTCGCGGCCTGATAACTTCCAAACCCGGATAACAGATGCAAATCATCGGACTACAACTGGACAGCGTTTGGGAGAACCGGGCGGCTAATCACGACAAGGTTCTCTCGCTTTTGGATAAAGCCAAACCGCAAGCGGGCGCGCTGGTCGCCCTGCCGGAAATGTTCGCGTCGGGTTTCAGCATGAACGTCGAGGCGATTCACGACGAGGCGGGCGAGACTCAGGCGTTTCTCTTGCGCACGGCTGCCGAACGCAAAATCTATTTGATGGGCGGCGTGGTGATGAAAGACAAGAGCGGGCGTGGGCGCAACGAAGCTGTCGTCTATTCGCCCGAAGGCAGGGAAGTCGCGCGCTACTGTAAGCTCCAGCCTTTCACGCTCGGCGGCGAGATGGACAATTACGCGCCGGGCGAGCGCGTTTGTCTGTTCGAGTGTCAGGAATTCACTGTGGCGCCGTTCATATGTTACGACCTGCGATTTCCCGAAGTCTTTCGCGCGGCGGCCGTGCGCGGCGCCAACCTGATCGTCGTCATCGCCAGTTGGCCCGCCGTGCGCGACGATCACTGGGTGACGCTGCTCAAAGCGCGGGCGATTGAAAATCTGGCATACGTTGTCGGCGTCAACCGCTGCGGCAATGATCCGAAGCTTTATCATTCGGGGCGCAGCCACATTTACGACCCGCACGGGCGCGTGTTGGCCGACGCAGGCAGCGAAGAGGGTTGGATCGAAGCAAAATTGGAACTGCAGCCGCTGCTTGATTGGCGGCGGAGTTTCCCGGCGCTCAGTGATGTGAGACAGGATTTTGTTAAGTCTGAAAATTAATTGCCAGGTTCCAATTTAATCTCTTGCGCTATCAGAGAGGCTTCCGTATACTCCCGCCCCGTGATCGAGTTTTCTTCCCTCATTTGTAACTGAAGAGAACTTGATCATCCCTCTAAATCATCTCAAAAGATGAAATCCGAAGTACCATTCGCTGTGGTTGTGTGACCGGCATCATCACTTCCACGCGCGTTCAGGTCAGAAAATCACTGGAGACAATTAAGTATCCGGAGAGCAGGCGAAGTGTATCTGCCTTTCCGTCATGATGTTTGTTCACGGCGCGTTTCGCTGATTGTCAGAGTCGTCGCGCCGGCAAAGGCTCTTTATAAATAAGATCGCAGAGTTGCCTGAATTATTTACGCAGCGCTCACACAGAGCTACACACACTTATGCAACTCGCACAAGCTACACACACACACCTTAGCTATATTCATATTGCCTTCGGAGCCATTCTCTACACTCTGGCTGGCTCTCACGGCGAGACGGGTGTGTTACGCCTTGCTTTCGTCAGCGAGAGAACCGGGAGATCCGGATCACAACAAGAACGCTTTCCATCGTTTGCCCCCAAAATCGTTTGCGCCAACCTCCACCTCGAATGTTTTAGCGCGCGACGGCTGAACGCCACATTTGCCGGCGAGGCGCGATTGCGCGCGGCCTGCTTTCTTGTGACGCGGACGCATCATCAAAATAAACAGTTACCTGCACGACCCGACAGTCACACCACTGTCAGGACACCTCACCCCATACCGAAGCCGGACGCCAGCGCGCGCCCGGCTTCGGGACATAGATTTTTAGTTTTGGATTCTTGAAAGACTGATACGCGCGAGGCCGCGACCTCGCTGTTGACAACCTGGCCTCAGAAACAGGAGCGATTACGATGCATACCTCACACACACGCAATTTCACCCGCGCACGCGTTTTGTTACTGCTGTGCGTGATTCTCGGACTGGCCGGGCTGGCTTTCGCCCTCACACCGCTGCAATCTTTTGCGGCTGCGCGCCAGGCGTTGGCTGCGCGGTGGAAAGCAAGCCCGGCCGCCGAGAAGATTTTGTCAATGGCTCCCGCCTCGGTGCGGAAAGCGTTGAAGTCGGAAGCGACGGTTACGAACAATGCCAGCGTAGCGACCGTGACGCCGGCTGCGATGTTTGCCGGCATTAGTGTGATCGCCAACCCGCCTAGCGGCTCGGCAGTCGCGCCCGGGCAGGTAATTACTTATGACATTACGGTCAACAATGGATTTTGCATTGACGCAGGCGCGTCTATCGGCGCCAACGTTCCGGCCAACACCACTTTTGTCTCAGCTTCAGTGGTGAATCAGCCCGTCATTAATTGGCTGGTTGTCATTCAACCTTCCGTCGGCGGAACAGGGGCTGTGTTGTGGGCTCCGAACAGTATTATCGGCACCTTTGGGGCTAATGAGTCTGTCACGGTGAGAATGGTCGTGCAGGTTTCTCCGACCGCAACCAACGGTACCACAATTTCATTTGGAGCGGCATACCAAGCGCTCACTGGCCAGGACACCGTTTTGGGATGCGCGGGGCTGGTTGGGGATGTGCAAGGTACAAGCGCTGGCCATACGGTGAGCGTGCAATTTGACGCGGCCATAAGGAAAACGGCGACGCCGGACGCTGTGACGGCGGGAAGCCAGATCAATTACACGCTGACCATCGTCAACACAGGCCGTGACCCGATTCCTGCCAACGCGATTACGGTTTCCGACCCGGCGCCTCCCGCCGCCGACGCCTCCGTGGTAGGCGGATCGCTCACCGCATCGTCCAATTTCAGCGGCTGCACGCTGGCCAATCTTGCGGCGGGAACTTGTACGAACAGCGCCGCGCTGCCTCCGGGCGCAATGGGCACGATCACCTATCGCGTGACTGTCGCGCCGGGCAATACCAATCCTTTCCTGAACAACACCGCGACGCTGGCGCTGTCGGGCGATCTCAACTCGACCAACAACAGTTCGACTGTTTCAACCGCCATCGGCCCCAACGCCGATCTGACGATCACCAAGACATCCCTCACTTCAACGCTCGTTTTTGGCGCCGTGCGTGCGGGCGGGGCGGTCACTATCGGCCCGGGCCTACCGCTTGGCAACGGCGAAATCAGATACAACCTGGCTTACACGAACAACGGGCAGAGCACTGCCGCCAATGTCACGATTATTGACGACATTCCGGCTGACACCGTCATTGACTTGCCTTCAATTTCCACAGCGGGAACCGGCGGCGGCTCGGCGCCGAATTGTAGCGTCCTCACGCTGGGCATTTTCAAACAGCTTAACTGCACGGTCGCGAGCCTCGCGCCGGGGCAGGGCGGCACGATCCAGTTCGACGTGTCTGTCCCCGCCGCCGTGCCGCTGGCGACGCAGATCAGCAACCAGGCGCGCATCACCTCCCCCACGCTCGATTCGGCGGGCGGGAACAATTTCTCGAACGTCACGCAGAACTCGGTCATCACCTCCTCCGACCTGAGCATTGACAAGACGACGAGCAACGCGAACCCGATTGCGGGCGGCGGGGTTTTCGCCTACGACCTGGTCGTGACGATGAACGGCGATAGCAGCGACGCCAAGGACGTGGTCATCACCGACGCGCTGCCTCAGAATGTGAACTTCGTCAGCGCGACGCAGACGGCGGGTGTAGGAGCGTTCAGTTGCACCGGCCCGCCGGTTGGCACGAACGGGGTGGTCACTTGCACCACGGGTAATTTCCCCAGACAGGTTCCAGGCCCGACCACGGCGACAATCCGCATTGTGGCGCAAGTTGACGCCGACACCGTCGCTGGCGCGCTCATCAACACCGCCACGGTGACATCGGCCACCTCCGATCCGAATACGGGGAACAACTCGGACAGCGTGGGGCAGAACATCGTCAACAACGCGGGGCTTTCGATCACGAAGACCGGGCCGGCCACGCCGGTCTGCGCGGGTAACAACATCACCTACAACATCGCCGTCATCAAAACGGGCAATAGCTCGGCGATCAACGTCACCGTGACGGATGTGATGCCGGCCAATACCAGCTTCGTTTCGGTCGTGGGCAGCCAGGATTTTGCTGGCAAATGCAGCTTCAATCCGGCGACCCAAAAGGTCACTTGCAGCGCGCCGTTTTTGAGAACGACGAGCAACATTTTGCTGACGATAAAGACCTCGCCCAACACGCCGCCCGGTAATTTGACCAACTCCGCGACGCTGGTGGCGGGCACAGGGGCAATCACGGGAACCAACCCGGCCACCGCCACCACGACCATTCAACGTTGCACCGATCTGTCGCTTGACAAATCCGCGCCCTCGACGGGCATCGCGGGCGGCGTGATTGATTACACGCTCAAGCTGACCAACAACGGGCCGAGCACGGTGATCGGCGGCGCCAGTGGCGGGACTGCGATAATTATGGACACGCTGCCGGCTGGTGTAACGCCGCTGACGTTCAACGCGACCAATCTGGTTATCACACCGCCCGGTTCGTTCACGTGCAGTTACGACGCCCTCAACAACAAGGTGACCTGCCAGAACACCGCCAGCGCGGCGGGCGACATCCAGGTCGGCGGGATGGTCACGATCATCTTCAAGGCGCGCATCAACGCCAACTTCCCGCAGGGCACGAACGCCAACAACTGCGCGATGGCCTCTGTCGCAGGCACGGGCGTGGTTGATCCCAATCCGGGCAACAACAGCGATTGCGCTTCGACGGTCGTCAACGGCTCGGCTGATCTGGTGGTGAGCAAGCGAGCCACGCCGGTAGTTGACCCGGATGATAGCGGACCGCTGCCGGCTGTGCCGCTGCCGGTGGTTGGCCCGAATGTCCCGCCCGGCTCGGTCAACGCGGGCGGCTACATCCGCTACGAAGTTCCCTTCGGCAACAACGGCCCGTCGGATGCGCTCAACGTCATGCTCAATGACGTGATTCCGGGCAACACGGCCTTCGTCGGCGCGATTAACGCGAACGGCAATTTTGTTCCGGGAGCGCAGCCGCCCGCCGTGCCTTTCAACTTCAACATTGAAGCCCAGGATACGGACGGCGTTGGGACGCCGGGGCCGAACATCAGACTCTCCTGCCGCGTCATCGGCGCAGCCGGTAACCAACAGCTTTATTGCCGGCCCGATAACAACACCGGGCTTTCGCCTTCCATCGCCGACGGCACATTGCCGGCCGGTTACAGCGGCGAGGTCAGGTTCTTTGTGCGTGTCAACGAATCGGTGGCGGGCGGGACGATCGTGGCCAATCCGGCGACGATCAGTTCGGGTCTTTGCGCGAACACCGGGCCGGGCGCTCCCTTCCCGCCGGTGGCCTGCCCCGGCACGGGCAGCAGCACGCCCGATCCGAACCCGTCAAACAACACCACGCTGCCGGTTCAAACCGTGGTGATCGCTTCCTCGAACCTGTCAATCACCAAGATCGTCCAATCGGCGGTGACGGCGGTCAGCAACCCGTACCAGGACGGCCCGATCAGCCCGGCGACGGCTCCGAATGGCACGGCCACGACAGGCACGGCGGTTTTGCCGGGCACGTACCTGACCTACCGCATCACTCTGACCAACAACGGCCCGTCGGATGTGTCGAACATCCGTCTGACTGACGTTTTGCCTTCCGGTCTTGAATCGCCTCCGGGCCGCGTGCTGGGCGCCAAATATGTCTCGGCGAATCCGGTTGTGCCATCGGGCGCGACCTTCACCTGCTCGCCGCCATCGGGCGTCAACCCGGCCAACAACCCGCAATTGAACGGCGGTCAGGTGGTTTGCACGGCGCCGTTGCTGTCGGCCAACGCTCCGAACAACACTGCGGCGATTGACATCACGGTCTTCATTGACCCGGCCACGAAGGCCAGCCTGGTTGACACGGCGACCTTTGACGCCACAATCAACAACTTCAACCGCCCGATCTCGGGGCAGGCGGTGTTGACCACGCCGGTCGCGCCGACCTCCGATCTGGCGCTGACCAAGACGCACGCGCCCGATCCGGTCATCGCCGGAACGAGCTTCGATTACACGATCACCCTGACCAACAACGGCCCGAGCGCGGCCCAGATGGTCAACGTCGTGGATACGCTGCCGGCTTTCCAAAAAGTGACGGCCATTCAAATTCAGCAGTCGCCGGATCAGAACGGCGCGCCGAACTTCAGTTGCGCGGCCACGCCCGCCGTCGGGTCTCCAGGCAACACGACCAGCGTGACCTGCACAGCCGCCGAATTGCCGCCCAACAAGAAGCCGGATGGCACGGTCAATCCGGCGGGCACGGTGAAGTTCATACTCACCGTGACGCAGGACGCGTTGACGCCGCAACCGACGCCGACCACGTATCAGAACTGCGTGACGGCGACTTCGATGTCAACCGATCCGGTTCCAGCCAACAACACGAACATCTGCGACACGGTCAATGTCATCTTCAGAGCCGACCTGTCGGGGACGAAGGTTGACACGCCCGATCCTGTGATCGCCGGCAAGCTGCTGACTTACACGATCACGGCGAACAACGCCGGGCCGAGCGCGGCGCTCAACCTGAAGATCAATGACCCGCTGCCGACGGGCACGGTCTTCATCTCAGCATCGGCCTCACCCGGAGCGACGCTGAGCACGCCAGCGGTCAACTCCAACGGCACGGTCATGGCGACCTGGGACGCGGCGGGTGGCACGCCCATTGGCCTGACCGGGCCGGGAGTCACTCGCACGCTGACCATCGTCGTCCGCGTCTGCGCCGACTTCCAGCAGATTCTCGGTCTGTCGGACGCTCAGATGTGCACGCCGAATTTGACCGACACGGCGACGATCAGTTCGGCTACGACCGATCCGAATCCCGGAAACAACACTGCGTCGGCGACGACGACGGTGCAGGCGCAATCCGACCTGTCAATCAGCAAGAGCGCGCCCTCGCAGGCCGTCTACAGCACGACCAACAGCCCGTCCAACATCACCTACACGATCAACTTCTCGAACGCCGGCCCGTCCAACTCGTCGGGCACGGTGATCGTGGACGTGTTGCCGAAAGGCTTCACGGTGGTTGGCAATCCGGTCTCAACGGTTCCGGGCACGACATTCAACATTTCGACGACAAACGGAGTGACGACGGTCACCGCGAACCTGGGCGTGCTGGGCGCGGCCAACCAGTGCGGCGCGCCGCGTCCGACCAGCGGCGTGATCACCATCGTCGCCCGCGTGCCGATCAAGCACCCGACGATCACGGTGACCAACACGGCCACTATCTCGACCACGAACTGCCTGCCCGATCCGAACCTGGAGAACAACACGGCCACCGCCAGCACGTTCATCAAGCCGCCTCCGTTCAATCAGGGCGATCCGTATCCGGCCTTGTCCGAAGCGAGCGATCAGAAAGAAGGCTCGATCCTTTTCTATCCGATCTACACTTCGGATGCGGCTAACGGCAACTCGCAGAACACGCGCATTTCGATGACCAACACTTCGCCGACCGAGCGCGTGACGGTTCACCTGTTCGCGGTGGACGGCGCCAGTTGCGCCATACTGGACGCGTTCGTTTGTCTGACGCCGAACCAAACGGTGTCGTTCATGGCTTCCGACTTCGATCCGGGCAGCAGCGGTTACCTGGTCGCTGTCGCGGTCGAGGACGACACAGGTTTGCCGAGGGCGTTCAACGAACTGATTGGTGACGAATACGTGAAGTTCTCTTCGGGGCACCATGCGAATCTTAACGCCGAGTCAGTCGCGGCCACGATGATGTTCCCCGCCGGAACGGATCCGAACGTCACGTCCGCGACGCTCAAATTCGACGGCATGAGTTACAACCGGTTGCCGCGCATCCTGGCCGCCGACAACATTCCGAGCGCAGTCGACGGCAACTCGACGATGCTGATCATCAATCGCGTCGGAGGCAATTTCACCCTCAGCGGCGCGCTGATCGGCGGCATCACCGGGTTGTTATTCAACGATGAAGAGACTTCGTTCAGCTTCACGGCGAACCAGTCCAGTTGCCAGTACCGCACGATTTTGTCGAACACCTTCCCGCGCACGTTCACCCCGTTCAACCGCGTGATTGACGCGGGGCATACGGGATGGATGAAATTCTGGGGAGTTGACGACAGTCGCGGCAGCGAGAAGGCGCTGTTCGGTTCAATTATCAACTTCAATTCGGCGGCCAACGCCAACGCGAACGCTTACAACCAGGGACACAATCTGCACAAGATGACTCTGACCGACAAGGCGGAGATCGTCGTGCCGGTCTTCATCCCGAGTTGTTGAGCCGCCGCGATAGTTCGGCATAACCAGCCCTGACGCTTCGGCGTTCAGGCCCCACCGCGCATCCCCCAAGGCCAGAGCTTCAAGGCTCTGGCCTTTCGCGTTTAGCAGGGCTGCTGTAGCATAAGTCGCGCGGCGAATTTCAAGAGGAGCTTATGCTGAAAATAATACTGGTGTTGTTGGGAGGAGCGATTGGAACCGGATGCCGGTACGGCCTGTCATCATTGATCTATTCGCGCATCGAACGCCCGACATTCCCTTACGCCAACCTGATCATCAACGTCTCCGGCAGCTTCGCCATCGGTTTGCTGGCGGAGCTTTTTGAAGGACGCGCGCTGGTTTCGCCCGCAATCCGCGCGGCGCTGCTGACAGGATTCCTGGGCGGCTACACGACGTTTTCAAGCTTCTCGTATGAAACCTTCTCGCTCATCCGCGACGGCGAATGGCTGCGCGCGACGCTCAACTCCGTCGGGAGCGTTTTACTTGGACTCGCCGCCGTCTGGCTGGGCGTGCGATTGGCGCAGAGTTTGTGATTGACATCAGCGCCGCGAGCGGTAGCGAGCGAGTCCGTTGTGAACTCCGCTCGCTACCGCTCGCGGCGCTGACCGGCGGAGCAGGAGCTTTATGAAAGTCCCGGAAAACGGCCAATTGCTGCGAATCTTCATCGGCGAATCGGACAAGTGGGAGGGCGTCCCGCTTTACGAAGCGATCATCCTGAAGGCCCGCGAATTGAACATTGCGGGCGCGACGATGCTGCGCGGGATGATGGGCTACGGCGCGGCGAGCCGGATTCACACGGCGAAAATCCTGCGCCTGTCGGAAGACCTGCCGGTAATCGTCGAGATCGTTGACAGCGCCGAAAAGATCGCGACGCTGCTGCCCTTCGTTGACGAGATGGTCGGCGAAGGTCTGGTGACGATTGAAGACATACACGTGATTCAATATCGCGGCTCTCGCCCGGCCTGATGGCTTTATGATAGCCTGCGGCGTCAGTCAGGAATGTAGCGCAAACTTTTCAGAAGGAGAGGAACGGAATGTCGAATTCGCCTCAAATGACGATTCTGTGCATGTCCAGCTATGAAAAAGGACAGGAGTTCATCCGCGAAGCCAAGCGGCAAGGCTGGCGCGTGTTGTTGCTGACCGTCGAAAAATTGAAAGACGCCGACTGGCCGCGCGACCACATTGACGAAGTTTACCTGATGCCCGATCTGACCGAGCGCCGCCACGTCATCAACGCAGTCAGTTTCCTGGCGCGCACTGCCAATATTGACCGCATCGTCGCGCTCGACGAATTCGACATCGAGATGGCGGCGACTTTGCGCGAACACCTGCGCGTCGGGGGGATGGGCGAAACCACCAGCCGGTATTTCCGCGACAAGCTGGCCATGCGGTTGCGCGCCGAAGAGAAGGGAATCCTCGTCCCTGCGTTCTGCCCGGTCATCAATTACGACAAGCTGCGCGAATACCTGGAGCGCGCGCCTGGCCCCTGGGTTTTGAAACCGCGTTCGTCGGCTTCGGCCATCGGCATCAGAAAGATCAACACGGCGGATGAACTGTGGCCGATTCTGGATGCGCTGGGCGATGATCAGTCGTTTCACGTGCTCGAAAAATTCGTGCCCGGCGAGGTCTACCACGTTGATTCGATAGTTGAAGACAAAGAAGTCCTGTTCGCGGCTGTCAGCAAATACGGCGCGCCGCCGATGAAAGTGGCGCACGAAGGCGGCGTCTTCATCACAAGATTGATCGGGCGCAAATCGAAAGACGCAATCGAACTGCAAAAACTGAACAAGGATTTGGTGAAAGCGCTGGGTCTGGTTCGCGGCGTCACGCACGCCGAATTCATCAAGGCCGATGAGGACGGCGAATTTTACTTTCTGGAAATCGCCGCGCGCGTCGGCGGCGCCAACATCGCCGAAACCGTCGAAGCCGCTTCGGGCCTGAACCTCTGGGCCGAATGGGCGAAGATCGAGACCTCGACCAAAAAACATCCGTACAAACTGCCCAGGCCGAAAAATCTCTATTCCGGCATCATCATCTCGCTCGCCCGCCAGGAATGGCCCGACACGTCGGCTTACGACGATCCGGAGATCGTCTGGCGGATGAACAAACACCACCACGCGGGTTTGATCGTGGCGTCGAAGGATCAGAAACGCGTGGAGGAATTGCTCAATTCGTACGCCGAACGTTTCTATCAGGATTTTCACGCGACCGCGCCGTTGCCTGACAAGCCGACGGCGTAAACCGACAATCATTTAACAGGAGGGAAATATGTCCATCAGCGCATCACTGCTGCCTGAATTCGATCAGGAAATGGCGAACACGCGGAAGGCTCTGGAACGAGTCCCCGACGATAAGTTCGATTGGAAGCCGCACGAGAAGTCGGCGGCGATGGGCGGTCTGGCCACACACCTGGCCAATCTGCCGAGCTGGACGGTATTCACAATCAACCAGGATTCTTTGGATCTGGCCCCGGTGGGTGGCGAACCGTTCAGGCTGGAGCCGAAGACCTCGCGCAAGGAAATTCTGGAGGATTTCGACAAGAACGTCGCCGCCGCGCGCGCAGCAATCGCAGGCGCGAGCGATGAAGAGTTGTTCAAACCCTGGACTTTGCTCAAGGGCGGCGTGACGCTGATGACTCTGCCCAAAATCGCCGTGCTGCGCAGCTTCGTTATGAATCACATCGTCCACCATCGCGGACAGTTCACAGTTTATCTGCGGCTCAACGACGTCCCGGTGCCTTCGATCTACGGGCCGTCGGCTGACGAGGGGCAGATGTAGTGGCAGGTTCCGGTTCATATTTCAAATGCCATATTTCATATGGCATTTGAAATATGCCATATGCTTGACATCATCTTACCGCTCGACTAATTTGGCCTCGCTGTCGCCTCGCACCCGTTCCTGACAGCCCCCGAACTTATCCAGAGGTACTTTCCTGCATGAGCAAATCAAAAGCTAATCGCGGCAATTCGCAAAACCGCGCCCAGAGCAAGCATCAGCCTCAGAACATCACAAGCGCCGCCAAGAACGCCGATACGAACGCAGGCAGAAGAAAATTTCTGACGTTGGGATTGGGCGGCGCAAGCGCGCTGGCTGTCGCCGGGATCGTGGGATACAAGGCCGGCTGGTTCGATTCCACGCCTGCGGCATCAACGACACTGGTTTCACCGTCCGCGAATCTGGCTACCGGTAAGCCGCTTCCGCCCGTCACGCTGCCGGCTGATCATCAAAATGCGAGCCGGGCCGCCGATGACATTGTCAGGCACTACGCGCGCGAATTGAACAATCCGTCCTCGTTGATCCACGCCGTGCGCGCGTTCGGCAAAAACTTCACGCTCAACGACGGGTCGAAGGCGCTTGATTTCCTCTGCGCGCGGTTCGCCGCTGAAAGGGAGGTCGGCGGTAAACGCTACGTCTATTTTCCGCGCGAACACGAAGTCCACGACAACAGTTTTCTCAAGACGATGCTCGAAGCGGGCGTCAGCGCGGATCAGACGATCACGGCCAGCAGTGGTAATGGAAACGGCAAATACACGCTGCGCGATCTGGGCGAGAGCGCCAAGTCGCTGTTCCGATGCGATCCCCAAAACCTGGCCCGCTACGACGCCACGCTGGTTCATCAACACTTGCCCTGGGGATTGATCGCGTTTTCGATTCTCGTCCCGCCTTCGCAGCCGACGTGGACGAACGCATACGGTGAAACGATCAACCTGGACGAAACGATCAACAGCAGCCTGGCTGTCTTTGAATCAAGCTGCGCAGGCGTCGGCGAAGCGGTGGCGCGTGGCGAAGATGAGTCGCTGGAGTTCCGGCAGGAAATAGCGAAATTCAGTTGCGCCGGGATGCACCTGGTTTATGGTTTCTTCTCCTGCCTGAATCACGGTTATACCAAAAACAATCTGCAAAAGCGGCTGGCCGCTCTGCTCGATTCGGTCTTGTATCGTTTGAAGGGCGACGCGCTGGCGATTGACCGCGAGGCCGAAGCGTCGCGCAGCATGGGGCCGGAATGGCTCAGCCGGTTGGCTGTGCAGGAGGAGGGAGGCAAAGTCACAACCAAAGGCGCGCCGCCGCCGAACACGGTTGAGATGATGCGGCTTCGTTTTCAGATCAGGATGCTCGGCCACGCGATGGAAGCGATCAACTACGCCCGTTTGCACAAACTCTTCACGCTGACGCCGGATCAACAGAAACGATTGCAGGCCGGTGAACAGGCGCTTTACGAAAACCTGGTCCGGATGCGCGCATTGGATCTGGGGCCTTTCATGCATTGGTACCCAAAATCCGTCAGCGACATAGTAATCGCCACCGCCCACGCCGCGCGCGCGCTGAAGCTGCTGACGCCCGGCAACCCGGACACGACGGCGAGTTAATGATGAATATGGACAGTCGAAGTAGTAAAAATCTTTTCGCGGCCTTGTGCCTGTTTCTGATCGTCGGCTTCAGCCCGGACTGCGCCGGAGCGCAAACGCCGGTTCCAGTGGCCAAAGCTCAACCGACCTACGATCAATGCGAGTCCTTAGCAAAAGAAGGCTCTGCGGCGAGCGACGACGTGACCAAAGCGATTGCCTCGCTCAAAGAGAAAGACCCGCAAGCCCGCGCTCAGGCCGCCGAACGCCTCGGCAAATCCTGTGACGCGCGCGCCACCGAACCGCTGATTGATCTGTTGAAAGATGAAGACCCAATGATCCGCGTCGCCGCCGTCGCCGCCCTCGGCAAACTCGGCGACAACAATTCGATCGGCCCGCTGCTCGATATGACTGTGAACGATAAAGACTGGCGCGTGCGGATGGCGCTGATCAGGTCGCTGGCGTCGTTTAAAATCGCCCGCGCCAGAAACGGAGTGCTCAACGGCATCGCTAATCCGAGCGGCGAGGACATCTCGGACATCAACGATATGCACGTCAGGTGCGCGGCCATCCTGACCTGCAACCAGATGAAGGACGTTCAATTCACGCGCAAGGCGATCCTGTTCCTGTACAACTTTCTCAATAGCAAACACGCGACGACGCGGCAGATGGCCGACCAGACGCTTCATGAACTGAAAAACACCCGCAACGCGTCCATAGAATTCCGGGCCATGTTGAAAAGCGATCACAACCCGGAGTTGCGCCGATGGGCGGCGGAATGGATGGGCAAGATAGGATTTGAGAACGCAGGCGAAGCTTTGACCGAAGCGTCAATCAGCGATCCCGATCAGAAAGTGAAACAGGCGGCGAATGACGCGCTCGCCGCGCTGAAGCGCGCAAAATAATTTCGGGCGCCCGGCCTGGCGTCTGAATCCGCGCATACGCCATCAAGCTACCCCGCCCAATTGCCCAGAGCCTTTCGCGTCTGCACGATCTGGCCCAGGTGATAAGCGTTGTGATCCGCGACCAGCAGCGCCTGACGTAAATATGTCCGCCCCTCGCCGTGCGGAATCTCAGCCGTCAAATCAAGGTTCTGATCTTCAACCAGCCTGATGACCGCTTCAAGATCGGTGAGGAACGCGGCGACCGACGCCGCCCACACCTCTCCTGTCAGACCATCAGTCGCTTTCGGCCAGTAGCCTTCGGGAAAATCGGGCGAGACCCACGAAGCGTCGAGCGTGTAGCGCAAAATGTCTTCCTGGGCGATGCGCAGGTGCTCAAGCTCTTCCCAGATTGAATGCTGACCATCCGCCGGTCGCGTGTTGCGCAACGCCGGGTCGAGACCGTTCAGAGCCTGCTGCGGAGTGACGTGCGCGTGCCCGCCGCGCAGCAATTCAACGAGATTTTGACGCAAGATCGAATCATTCATTTCATCTCCCGGAGTTCAGCCATTTACAGTTCAAGTCCAATGCGCCGTCCCCATCTTCCTGCCGGAATGGGTTGGCAGTGGGCCATCAGATCGGCGCGCAAGTGTTCGACAATTTCCTGCAACCCGTCATTGCCACTCGCGCCGCCGCTCCCAAATCCCATCCGCCGCGCGCAACGCCAGCGCGCCGATCGTTGAAGTCGGATTGACGCCCGCGCTTGTGACGAACGAACTGCCGTCAACGATGAACAGGTTTTTGACATCGTGCGACTGATGCCAGCGGTTGACCACCGACCGCTTCGGATCGTCGCCCATCCGCGCAGTGCCGAGCAGGTGAAACGCTGGTTGAATGACGCCGCTGTCCAGGATTTCATACGCGCCTGCCGCTTTCAGCAACTCGACGGACATCTTCCGCGCGTGCTCGTGCAATCGCAGGCTGTTTTCGCTGTACGAATAAATCACTCGCGCCGCCGGGATGCCGTTGCTGTCTTTCACATTCGGATCGAGTTCGACGCGGTTCTTTTCGTCCGGCAAGTCTTCGCCGAGCAAGGTCACGCGGATGACGTGACCGAATCGCCGTTTCATCACGCGATGATGATCGCGGCCCCACGGCGCGGCCTTGCCCGCGAATCCTCCCCACGCCTGATGCAGCGGGCCGAAGCTGCGTTCGATCTGAAACGTGTAGCCGCGAATGAAGCCGCGTTTCAGATCGGTCTCGTAAAAATGCTGCGTCATCAGCGGCACGCCGAACGGCCCAAGCCAGCCGTCCATCTTCGTTTCAAACACTCCCTCGACCATCCGAAACGGATGGAGCATGAAGTTTTTGCCGACCAGCCCGGATGAATTCGCCAGGCCGTTCGGAAAGAGTTTTGATTTTGAATTGAGCAGCAATCGCGGCGTGCCTACGCCGTTGCAGCAGATCACGACGACGCGCGCCAACTCTTCGTGCAATTTGCCTTCGCTGTCGTAATACACCGCGCCGCGAGCGCGGCCCTGATCGTCAACCAGAATCTCGCGCACACGCGCGCGAGTCTTCAGCGCCGCGCCGCCCTTGAGCGCCTTCGGCCAGTAATTGACATCCGTGCTCGCCTTTGCGCCGATGGGGCAGCCGAACATGCATTTGCCGTGAAGCGTGCAGGCCGGGCGGTTGTCGTAATTGCGCGAGATGATCGCGTTGTCCGACACCCACCAGCCCCAGCCCAGTTTGTCGAACGTCTTTGCAATCGTTTCGCCCAGCACGCCGAGCGGCAACGGAGGCGTCGGTCGTTCTTTTCGCGGCGGATTGCCGGGATCGCCCGCGATGCCTGCGACGCCTATCTCGCGGTCGTTTGCTTCGTAATACGGCTCAAGGTCTTCGTATTTGATCGGCCAATCCTCGGCCACGCCGTCCAGCGAGCGCACGCGGAAATCCGATGGACGGAAGCGCGGGAAGTGTCCCGTCCAGTGAATCGTGCTGCCGCCGACCGCGTTGAACATCAACACTTCAGGCGGATGTTTGCCGCCCGCCGTCACCGGATAATCTTCGGGCAAGCGGCGAATGTTCGGATTGAAATTCCACGGGCCGCGCCGCAACTGCACTTCCCAATCAGGCCGCGTCGAAGGATAGGCCGATGGGTTGACCCAATCGCCCTGTTCCAGACAGACAACCTTCGCGCCCAGATCAGTCAATCGTTTCGTCATCGCCGCCCCAGCCGCGCCGGAGCCGATCACCAACACATCTGCTCGATCTTGTCTCATCACTTCACCTCCCGGTAGCTCTTCGGACGTTTGCGCGCCTCGGCGAGTATTGATTCGTCGAACGGCTGCATCGCAGGGCCGTGTTTACTGGTCGGATGAAATTCGTATCCAAGCTGCGGCCAGACCTTCGGGCTGGTGTAATAACCTTCGTAAACCAGATCGCGCAGCAGCGCGAACAGATTGTTGCCCGCGCCGTAAAGCGATTCCGCCGGCCCGCCGCGCGCCGATTCTTTTTCAAAAGCCTGAAGCAGTTTGACGCGTTGAGCGGAATTCAATTGATCAAAGGTTTGTTTGTGGCGAGCTTTCGTGATGGCTTCGATTCGCGTGAGCGCGGCTTGAGTCTGCTTTTGCAGGTCGGGAACTTTGCCGATCAGTGTCTCGACGTAATCGGTCGCTCCGGCCTGCGTCGCGGCAAGAGCGCCATCAACGGCAGGGATGATTTCATCCGCTGCGGCGCGCAACAGCTTGCGATGCGCGTCTGAAAGTGCGGATGAAGATTGAAGATTGCCGCCCGCTTTTTCAACCTCTTCCCAAATCCTGCCAACGCTCAGAGAAGAGAAGTGGCTTGAAGCGGTCAGCGCAACGAGCGAGCCTGCGCCGCTTTGTTTGAGAAACTTGCGGCGGGTGACTTCTTTCGACATGTGGCGCCTCCTGAAAAGTGGTCTATGGAATGTTTTGCGGCATTCTATACCCGGCGCCAGCGCAAGTCATCACTACTTGCTCACGTCCTCGCCTGCGAACTCCCTCAAATAAGTGTTGCCTTTGTATTCAAGTTCGTCGTGAATGCCGATCTTCGAAGTGTAGTAAGCGTGCGCGACGCGCGTTTTGAGTTCGACGAAGAATTTCTCTTCAGGCTTTTGCGGATTCGCCTCGCTGCGCGCGATGCGTTCGAGCAGGGCGACGCGCTGCTCTGGCGAAGCCTGCATGAACGACCGCCCGTTCATCTCATTTGAAATTCGATCAACCAGCTTCAATCCTTCGCGCCACTCGCGCTTTGTTTCCTCTTCCCATGATTCGGCCAGGCGCGCGTCAATGTACTCGGCGGCTTTTGCCGCGCGGGCGCCCGGCGAATGTTCGTCGGCGGGAATGATCAACTCGCCGAGTTCGTCAACCATCGCGAACTCTTCTTCAGTGAAGAACCGCCGGGGTTTGGGCTGCGGCTTTCTGGCTCGCGGCTTGGCTTGAAATAATGGCGGAACGATCATCGCGCCCGCCGCCAGCTTCATCATCTCGCGTCGAGTCACTCCCTTCTCATCCGCAATTTGAGATTCAGGATTCGAGATTTGAGATTCCACCTCTTCCTCTTCTTCTTTAATCCGCAATCCACAATCCGCAATCCGCAATTTCATAGGTTTCCTTTCTTGAACTCATCAGCCAGGTAATCGCACGAGCGCCAGGCGAGCGCCATAATCGTCCACGTCGGATTTTGGCAGGCCGCGTTGACGTGGCTGCTGCCGTCAACGACGAAGAGGTTTTTCACGTCGTGTGATTGTTGAAATTGATTGAGCACGGATGCCTTCTTGTCATTGCCCATCCGCGCCGTGCCGAGTTCGTGAATTGACCAGCCCTCGGTCAGCATTTGCTTCTCGACGCTGACGATCTCAATTCCAGCGGCTTCAAACATCTCTTGCGCCGTCTCGGCCATGTCTTCGCACATTCGCTTTTCGTTGTCGCCGAATTTGTAGTTGAAGCGCAGAACGGGAATTCCCCAGCGGTCTTTCTTTTCAGGATCAATCTCGACGTAATTTTCATAACGCGAGAGGACTTCGCCGAAACCTCCCATCGAGACGAACGCCCCGGCGTAATCGCGCACACGTTTTTTATAGCTCGCGCCGAAGCCCGGCTGACCGATCGCGTCGCCGGGAAACATCGTCGTCCCGCTGCCGCCTTCAAAGCCGTAAGCGCGAATGAACTTCGGATGTTTTTCCGACAGATTGCGGAAGCGCGGGACGTAAAAACCTCCGGGCCGCCCGTCGTCGAGCGTACGCGGCGCGCCGATCTTGTTTTTGTATATGCCGAGCACGCTCGGCCCCATCACGTGTTCGCAGAAGTTGTGGCCGACCTGCCCGCTCGAATTGCCAATGCCCGCCGGGTGAATCCGCGATTTCGACAGCAGCATCAGCCGCGCGGATTCGAGCGTCGAAGCGGCCAGCACGACGACTTTCGCTTTCGCCTCGTAGCGCTTGCCCGTCGCGGTGTCAACGAAAGCCACGCCGCGCGCCTTGCCAGTGTTCGCGTCAACCAGAATTTCGCTAACCGTCGCGTTCGTGCGAATCGTCAGATTGCCCGTGTCGAACGCTGGAAAGATCAATCCCGTCGGCGAATCGAAGGCCGCGTGAATGTCGCATCCGCCCGCGCGGCGAGCGCACGCGCCGCGACTGTAGCAGCGCATTCGATATTTGTTCTTCACGCCGTCGGTCGTCACGCCCGCGCGGTAAGGCGTCAACGTGCGCCCCATCTTCGCCAGCGATCCGCGCAGATGAACTTCAGCTTCATTCAATCTGATCGGGCGCTGGAAGATGCTGTCGGGCAGAAAAGGCAGATTCTCTTTCACGCCCGAAATGCCGAGCAGCAGATCAACCTTGTCGTAATACGGCGCGATGTCTTTGTACTCAATCGGCCAATTGACGCCGTAACCATCGCGCGACGCGGCTTTGAAATCGTAATCGGACAGCCGCAGCGCCAATCGCCCCCAGATGTTTGTCTTGCCGCCCAGAGCGCGCGAGCGCACCCAGGCGTAATTCGTCCCCGTGTACGGATGATCTTTTTCATCAACGACCAGATTCTTGCTGTAATCCGAACCGCCCCAGCCCTGCACATAAGAATAAACGTGATTGGCCTTGATCCCGGCGGCGTAAGGCGGCCGGCGGATCGTGTATTCGTTCAGCGAGAGCGCGTGATTGCCGGGCGGCATATCGCCGCGTCGCGGATGCTCGTAAGGCCATTCGGTGGATTTCAACTCTTCGGTCGTGTCTATCTTCCGGCCCGCTTCGAGCAGCAGGACTTTCATCCCGCGCGAGGTCAACACGTGCGCAGCCATCCCGCCCGCCGCGCCGGAACCGATGACGACGGCGTCGTAGACTTTGTTGAGATTTACTGTTTTGTCGTCTGGCAAATTGATTGTCATTAAGCTCATTGGTAGTCCTATTTTTGTTGCGCGCGGAGCGCGCGCAGGAAATCACCAGGGGCAACAATCTCAATCCCACTGTGATTCTTGAGAACAAGCAGGTCATTGTCGTACGTAACCAGGTAATTGGCCTGGGCTTTGATGGCTGTGGCTAAAACGAAATCGTCGTTGGGATCGCGGACAACTTGAATGGTGGGCAACTCGACCACGAAGCGCGCGGCGGTGTACAGATCGGTAATGTACCGTTCAACATCGCCGTTCGTGTAGTTGTATCGCTTGCGGAGTTTGACGCGGTTGAGAAGACGTCTTTTCGTCTCTTCGACGATCTCAAAGGAAAGGTACAGACCGAAAGCCAGTGGCGGAGTATTCAATACCAACGCGCCAGCGCCTCCCTGCGGCGAAAGAAAGGCGCTGATCAGAACGGTCGAGTCCAGGACAGCGACGATCATACCTATGCGCGTTCCTCGGCCCGCGCGGCCTTGATCTCCTGCAGGATAAAATCTTCTTCGTCTTCAGGAGACATCTCGGCCTCGCCTGGCCGGAGTTTGTTACGGCCGACGACCTCTTGAATGTCGAGCCACGCCGCCGCGCGCTGCTCATCACTGACCGGAAACGACAAAACGCCGTTATGCGCATATTTGACTGTCAACCGCACACCCTGGTTGAGAGTGAAGGTATTGAGCAGAGCAAATAGCGATTGCAATTTCGATACGTCTTGAATGTTGATCGTCAGTTCCATTTTGCGCTTACCTCTCTTTCCGAGCCGCCTTCTGAGGCG
Organism: Acidobacteriota bacterium; assembly: GCA_022072205.1. Lineage (GTDB taxonomy): Bacteria > Acidobacteriota > Blastocatellia > RBC074 > RBC074 > JAJVID01. The sequence continues at coordinate 431 of JAJVID010000157.1, read as the reverse complement.
AGGCTGTGATGACAAAGGCAGAGTAACATGCGTGATCCGGCTCAACCAGCCTTCTAAAGACAGGATTGCATTCTTCAGGCGACAAGGGCGGTCTTTGGCTCCTGCTGATCGAGCAGTTGTCTGAAGATCGTCGTATTGATTCGCTCTCGTTTCGCCGGGTCGAATTGAACTTCGGCGATCGGGACCACGCTGATGAAGATGCGCGGGAGATCGTAAAAATCGCGGTAACGAATTGGCGCCCAATCGAAGCTGAAACCGATTTGATCAACGCGTCGAAATCTATTCCTGCATTATTATCGCAATGTCCTTCGCCGCAATCGCCCCGTGTCCGACCGCAGTCGCCACGCTCAAACTGGCGGGGCGGCAAACATCTCCCGCCGCATAAATCATTTCAGCCGACGCGCGGCGCCGCTGATCGGTCTTGATGTAGC
>JAJVID010000110.1:18384-26775 GCA_022072205.1 Acidobacteriota bacterium | reverse complement strand
GAAATGAAAGTCGAAGGCTCTCACACGATCAAAGCTCCGCGCGAGTTGCTTTATCAACTCCTGATTGATCCCGAAATCCTGCAACGCTGTGTGCCGGGCGTCCAATCGCTCGAAGTCGCCGATGACGGTTCTTACAAGATATCTTTGAAAGCCGGCGTCGGCTCGATCAAAGGTGTCTTCGCCGGCTCGATCAAACTGGACGAGGCGCGCGAGCCTGAACATTACAAGATGATCGTTGACGCCAAAGGCGCGCCCGGATTTCTGAAAGGCGAAGGATCGATTGATCTGACCGAACAGGGCGAAGAGACACTGGTTAATTACTCCGGCGATGTGAGCGTCGGCGGAACCATCGCCAGTGTCGGCCAGCGCATGGTTCAGTCAACAGCGAAGATGATGGCCGGGCAGTTCTTCGCCGCAGTCGGAGCCGAAGCCGGCGCGATCATCAAAGCCGAAGAGAGCGGCGAATACGAGCCTCCCAAACAGGGCTTTATTCGCAATACCATCAGGCAAATCAGGAAATAAAACCAGCTCGCTTCAGGTACCCCTTTAAAAAATTTGCCGCGCAGGTCAGGTTAAATGTTGACTCTGACCGAGGTTTCTGTGTTTAATGCGTCATCTCATCAACAAATGATCAGTGAATAAATTGTTGTAGCAAACGCTCGATGCCCCGCCAACAAACCGCTCATTAAACTGAAGACAGCTCTGTTTTCCCCCATGCCCTAATCGCCAGCTCCCTGATTGGCGATCCTCATAAGATCACGCTGACCGTGAGACATTTTGCTATTCAGGCGAACACCCGTCTGTTTGCGCAATCTTGTTGAACTGCCGCTTCATCGGGCGCGCCCGCTTCGGCGCTTGACGCCGCTCGTCATCGGCAATCGGACATCGCGACACTCCGTCTGGTTTCAGCCGGGGATGGGCGCCGCTTTGCACAGATGATGATGAAGCGCCAAAAGCATGGGGGATGAAATGCTCGGCGACCAGCCGATCTCATCTCCGAACGCCAGGAGAAAAAATGATACCCACCGACAAGGTCAACAAGTCGAAGGCCGACTACTCGAACCGCTCCTCGATCCACTCGTTTGAAAAGCCCTTTGAAAGGAGCAGGAGCGCCGCGCTCGCCAGAAAACCCGGCAATGTGGTTCCCCTTGACCGTCCGGCGCACGAAGGAGGCGGGGCGGAAGTTATGTCGAAGGCGAATGATCCGGCGGCGCATCCGCCATCCGCTTTGAAATTTATGGGGAATGACAAAACGCCAGTCCAATCCGATCAGATCAGGCCCGAACCGATCAGGCCGTCCGGCAATACCGGCGAATTATCGCTTCCCGGATCGGAACGATTGCGGACTGAGGTCATCACCAAAGCGCGCGAAGCTGAAGCGCGGGCGCGAGAGGCCGAGGAGAGATACAAACAGGCGGAGGCCGGTTTCAAACAGGAGCAGGCGCTGCGGCTGTTGGCCGAGCAACGCGTTGAAGAAATCAGGGATGAATACAACCGGCAACGCGCAGCGGCTCAGGCGGCGGATTTCTCGCGTCTCGAACTGGAACTGATCCTTGAAGACGCAGAAGCCAGAATTAAACAGGAGGCCGAAGCGCGCGCGATGGCCGAAGCCGCGCTGGCTCAGGCCAAAGCCGAAGCCGGGATCGAAGCTCAATCAGCCGCGCTCGCTCTCGAAGAATCCGAAGCGCGCATCGCCGAATTGGGCGCCGCAACCCGCGCCGCCGAAGAGAGAGCCGCCGCCGCTGAAGAGGTCGCGCGCAAAATGGAATCGCTGATGCGCGAAGCCGAGGCGCAGACCAAAAACTCCGAAGAAAAGCGCAGAGCTTTGGAGACCAGAATACGGAACGAGGTCGAGACTCGGAAAGCAGCCGAGCAGAAGGTTCAATCCCTCGAACGCGAATTCAAAAGCGACATAGAACAGGAATGGGCCAAATTCGAGGCCGACATCGAATTGGCCGAAGCCACCATAAAAGCCAGAGAAGAGGCCATCGCCAAAGCCAGCGCCGACCAGGTTCGCCAGGAACTTGAAGAAGTAATCCGGCGACTTCTGGCTCAAGCTGATGCGGAGCGGCAGGCGCGGATCGCAACGGAACAGGCTCGCGGCAAAGCCGAAGCAAAAGCCAGAGCAGAAGCCGAGGCTCGCGCCAGCGCCGAAAGAAAACTCATCGAAGCGGAAGCCAACGCGGTAGAGGAAAAGATCAGAATCAACGATGAGGCCGAACGGAGAATTGCCGAAACGGAAGCTGCAATGGAAGCCGCGTTGATAGATGCGCACGTGGCCAAAGCAGAGACTGAACGCAAATTCGCGGAAGCAGGCGGCGCGGCGCCGGAGGCAATCGCAACATCCAGCGATGGAGCCGCGCGCAAACTGGCCGAAGCGGAATCCAAAGCTCGCAAAGCTGAAACCAAGCTGCGCGTCACCAAAGACAAGCTTCTCCGCGCTGAAGCGGAGCTTGAAAAATTCAAGCATAGGCTCGAAGCGGAAACCAGCAAGGAAAAAAGCGATCAGCCGATTGCCCCAGGCCAATCGCCGGCTCCATCCGGGCTTCCAACTGAATTATCCATTTCGGACAATTCGGAAGTTGGAGAGCGGCTCGCGCTGCCCGCGCTCAAGGCTCAAATCAAGCTGGTGGGTTATGGCGCAGTGATCGCGCTGTTATTCGTGGCCCTGACTTTGGGAAGGATGACGGCTCACCGCTTCGCGCTGGCGCTGGTCTCGCTGATCGTGACCGTTTTGACGTTGATGAATCAGTTCCGCAGAACCATCAAGCTGGGAGCCTGAGCCTCTGAACATCAAAAGATAAACAGATGATCTCGTTGGCCGGAGAAATACGCCGCCGGTTTGTCGTTCGCGCCTGCGCAAGGTAAGCTGATGGCGCGTTGTCCATCCGCAATCCTTATTTCAGGGACGACATTGAATGTCGAAGAAACACAGGCTCCGGATTCACGCCATAGCTGTCGCTTCGCTGCTCTCGCTGGCGCTCGCTGCGGTCGCCCAGGCTCAAGCCACGCTGAAACTTCTCGGTCAACTCGATCCTTTCGAGGGCGAGATTCGCTACGGCGATGTTTGGGGCGAAGGCAATTACGCTTACCTGTCTTCATACACCGGCACAGGCGTGATGATCATTGATGTCTCTGATCCGGCAAATCCGAAACTAGCCGGCTTTTACAATCCGCCGGACGTTGGCAGTTTTCGTGATGTGGTGGTCATCAATGGCATAGGATATTTTTCGAGCGACACATTTCGCGGCGGCCTTCACATCGTTGACGTGCGCGATCCGGCCAAACCAGTTCTGCTCAGCGCGATCAACACCGACAAGAACGGGCATCCGAATGTCCACGAAATATCCGTCGCCGACGGCGTGCTGTACGAAGCCGATTCGCGCACCAACCGCGTCAAAGTCTTCGATGTGCGCGATCCGCGCGCGCCGGTGTTCGTCCGCGACATTGACGCCAACGACCCGCGCGTCCACGCCGCCATAGCCATCAACGGACGGCTTTTCACTTCAGGGCTGGGCGGCAAGACCGATATTTACGACGTGCGGCGCGTTTTGACGGAACAACCCACGCATCTGGGCACGATTGATTCCGGCGCAGGCTCGCACAGCAGTTGGGTGAGTAACGACGGAAAGATTCTGGCGGTCGCTCGTGAGACGCCGAATGGTGACGTTCGGCTTTTCGACATATCCAATCTGCCCAACGCCACGCCGATCTCGACCATCACCGCCCAGTCGCTCGGCATTGAAGCCTTCTCTCCGCACAATCCATACATCGTCGGCGCCCTGCTCTTCGTCTCGTGGTATCAGGCTGGCGTGGTGGTGATTGACATCACCAACCCGGCGCAGCCGCGCCTCGCGGGTTCATACGATACGTACTCAGGAACGACCAGCGGATTCAGAGGCTGTTGGGGCGTCTACCCGTTTTCGGGCTTCGACCGCGTGCTGCTGAGCGATATGGATGGCGGATTGCTCATCGTTGACTCGACCGCCGCGGTCACCGGCCCGCGCACGGTTTCATCGGCGAGTTACAAAATCTCGGCCATCGCGCCCAAAGCGATAGTCGCGGCCTTCGGATCGAATCTCGCCCCGGTGACGCAGGCTGCGTCGTCAACACCGTTGCCAACGGCCATCGCCGGAACTTCGATCACCGTGCAGGACAGCGCCGGCGCCGAACGACCCGCGCCGTTGTTTTTCATTTCACCGAATCAGATAAATTATCAGATACCCGCCGGAACGGCGCTCGGCCCCGCGCTGATCAAATTCAACAGCGGCTCCGGTCAGACTTCCTTCGGTTCGACAATCATCGCATCAAGCTCGCCTTCGATCTTTACGACAAACACGAGCGGCGCGGGAGAGGCTGCGGCGCTCGACGCGTTCACTTTTAGCCCCGAGCCGTTCAATGCCACGCGCGCTGGCGGATTGCCCAACATCATCGCCGTTTTCGGGACGGGGCTGGGCGCAGACGCCACCGACATTGACGCCAACGCGTCAGCGGACGTTCAAGCCACGATTGACGGCCAACCGGCGCAGATCACATACGCCGGGCGCGCGCCCGGATTCGCCGGTTTGAACCAGGTGAACGTAACGCTTCTGGCGGGAATGGCTTCCGGCAGCCACCAACTCGTGATCACGCGCGCCGGAGTTTCCAGCAACAAGGTCACGATCACAATCAAATAGGAAAAAGAAAGACGTGCCCACGTCGGCACGACATTCCCATCCGGCTTATCTGCAATTTCAAAAGTGAATGCGCGCCAGTCAGGACGCGCGCTTCGGAGCGGCGCGGCGCGCGCGCTTTGGAGCGGCACATCAGTTGTATGTCTTAAATAAGCGGGGCCGCTCTTCGCAATCTGAGATCGAAGAAGGCACGGCGCCCGCCACACTCAGTAAACAGAAAGGAAGATCGTTATGAATCCGGTTTGTACGCATCTCGATCAAATCCGCGAAGTCACACCGAGCGCGCCCGGTTGCGAGGAATGTTTGCAGATGGGCGACACCTGGGTGCATTTGCGCCTTTGCCGCACTTGTGGCCACGTCGGCTGCTGCGATTCGAGCAAGAACAAACATGCGACTAAGCATTTCCACTCGACCCAGCATCCGATCATCAAATCCTTCGAGCCGGGCGAGAACTGGGACTACTGTTATGTTGATCAAATCAGTTGGGAAGATCAGCCTGTCCCACGCAGCGCCGGAGGACGCGTTTGAAGCTTACGAACGGGAAGGGAGAGTGAATGATGGCAGCGAAAACCGTTCGCCGGAAAGCCCCGGTGGATGTGGCCTGGCCGAGTTTGCCTTTCATCGAATGGCAGGAGACGTGCGAGACGTTGCATATGTGGACGCAGATCGTCGGCAAGGTGCGGCTCGCTCAGGCGCCGATGATCAATCACTGGTGGCAGACGCCTTTGTACATCAGCTCGCGCGGTTTGACGACTTCAGCGATGCCTTATGACGAGCGCGCTTTTCAAATAGATTTCGATTTCATTGACCACGAGCTTTGCATTAACACGAGCGACGGCGCGACTCACTCGTTTCCGTTGCGCCCGCAATCGGTGGCTGATTTCTACCAGGAATTCATGGCGGCGCTGCGCTCACTCGGCATCGAAGTCAACATCAATACCAGGCCGGTCGAAATCGAAAATCCGATCCCGTTCGATCAGGATCACGAACACGCGGCTTACGACCCGGAGCAGGCGCATCATTTCTGGCTCGCGCTGACGCAGGCCGATCGCGTGTTTCAGCAATTCCGCTCGCGGTTCATCGGCAAATGCAGCCCGGTTCATTTTTTCTGGGGTGGCTTCGATCTGGCTGTTACTCGATTTTCCGGACGGCGCGCGCCTGAACATTCGAGCGTGCCGAACACCCCGGATTTCATCGTGCGCGAAGCCTACTCGCACGAAGTCAGCAGCGCCGGGTTCTGGCCGGGCAGCGCAGCCGCTCCCGTGCCGGTCTTCTATTCCTACGCTTACCCGGAACCGGAAGGCTTCGGCGGTTGGCGCGCGCAACCCGATGAGGCTTACTACAGCCCGGAGATGAAAGAGTTCATTCTGCCTTACGAAGTCGTGCGCCGGGCAAAAGAGCCGGATCGAACGCTGATCCATTTTCTGCAAAGCGTTTACGAGGCGGCGGCTGATCTGGGCAAATGGGATCGCGCGGCGCTGGAACGTTCGACGGCGCCCTGAAAAAATGAAAATCGGCGAACGATGTACGGTCAGTTGATCACAAAATCACGAAATCTGATGAAGCACAAAAAGCGCGGGGCAAAACACAAACGATAGAATAATCACCGCCCGGCGCTTTTGCTTTGATTGCCTGTCGGCTGCTGTTCGCTTCCCTGCTTCCGCTCGGTGATCGGGCTTCCGGCGTTCGAGATCTGCGGAATTTCGTCTTTGAAATAGAGACGGCGCGCAGCCTCGCCGGCTTGCGGTTCGACGGCGAAAAGCAGATCGGACATTTCATCAGCGTGCTCTTCCTCTTTGGCCAAAATCTCTTCCATCATAATGCGCGAAGTCGGGTCTTTATCGCCGAAGTGCCTGACCATCTCGCGATACGTCTCAATAGCGATTCGTTCGGCGATCAGGTCTTCGCGGATCATATCAGCGAGCGAAACGCCTTCTTTGTACTCGCTGTGACTCCGGTCGGTAATGAGCGCAGGATTCATGTCGGGTTTGCCGCCCAACTGCTTGATGCGTTCCGCAATGCGTCCGGCATGCGCCTGTTCCTCTCTGGCGTGTTCCCCGAATTCTTCCTTGACAGCCTGCGAATGAATGCCGGTCGCCATGTAGTAATGAAACCAGTAGCGCAGCGTGCAGACAATCTCAGTAGCGAGAGCCTCATTGAGAACGCCGATGGCTTGTTCCGGATCAAGTTCGTAATTCCGGGTGACTGCGCCATTGGCGATCTGCTGGCGCGCGCGCTCACGTATTTCCTGGATATTATGAATGAAATCCATCTTCTCTCCTCCTCCGAAAAGATGGAACAATTTGCCAAATTGTCCCACCATAACCTTTCATCGTTTCAAGATGTCGCTCGCACGCGAACGACAAGTTACGAAGTAGAGAAGTCGCAAACTCCGTGCCGCCATCAGGATTTTTCGATGACTGCTCTGGAAGCTTCGAGCGCAGCGTTTAGCTCAGCCACTTCCGCCCCGCCGCCTTGCGCAAAATCTGACTTGCCGCCACCGCGTCCGCCAAGCTTTTCACAGGCGATTTTCATCGCCGCGTTCATATCGGCTGAGACATCGCTTGAACTGGCGAAAACCAATCGCGCCATTCCGCTTTCTTTCACCGCCAGCAGCGCAATCACTCCGTCGCCGTCCACCAGGCGATGCGCCAGCAGTTTCAACTCTTCAAAATCGCGGTCGTCAAAAACCCTGGAGATGACTCGCCTCCCGTTCGACACTCCGACCGATTCAATCAACTGCCGCGCCTCAGCTTTTGTGGCCAGTTCAGCCAATTCTCGCACGCGCCGCGACAGACGTTTGTTTTCGTCGAGCGATCTCGACACGGCGGCTTCAGCTTCATCTCTGCCTGCGCTGAATTTGCGCGCAATCGCCTCAGCGGTTTTGTTGGCCGCGTGGTAATCATCGAGCAGCCGCGAGCCGCAAACGAAATGCGCGCGCGTCATCTTCTTCGCCCGCTCCCAACCGCGCACGGCTATCAAGCCGACTTCGCCCGTTCGCTTCGCGTGCGTGCCGCCACACGGCGACCAATCGTAATCGCTGATTTCGATGACGCGGATGCAATCGGCGATGAAACTCTCTTTTCGCAGCGGCAGCTTCGCCGATTCTTCCGGCGTCACGTTGTGAACACGAATCTCGCGGTTATCGAAGACCACGCTGTTGGCCAACTCTTCGGCGCGCGCAATCGCCTGCTCGACCTCGTCCGGCTGCGCTTCAAGCGTCAGGTCAATTTCCGTCGAGCGGTCGGTGATGCGGAAGCCTTTCGTTTCGGCGCCGAAAAGCTGAAAGAAAGCCTGCGAGAGAATGTGCTGGCCGGTGTGTTGCTGCATCATCTCGCGGCGGCGGTTCCAATCAATCTCGCAGGAGACTTCGTCGCCGACGGCAAGCGGAATGTCGGTGTCCAGCCGATGCAGTATTCGCTCGTCGTCAGTTATCTCGACATCAATCACGCGCCCCTCTTTTTCGGATGTCTTGATCGAGCCAGTGTCGCATGGCTGTCCGCCTCCGGTTGGATAAAAGGCCGATTGGTCGAGCGCGATAATTTGATGACCATCCTGCAACCAGGAGTCGGTGACACGCGCGGTGAAGCGCGTCAGGTGTGAGTCTTCCCAATAGAGTTTCGTCGTCATGGTTTACGTTTGTGTTGTGTTTCCGATGCGAATCGCGCGGCATACTACCAGACAAGGACAATTCGCGCACGCCGTTGTATGCTTGCGC
>JAJVID010000110.1:6424-18284 GCA_022072205.1 Acidobacteriota bacterium | reverse complement strand
CGTCAGGTGTGAGTCTTCCCAATAGAGTTTCGTCGTCATGGTTTACGTTTGTGTTGTGTTTCCGATGCGAATCGCGCGGCATACTACCAGACAAGGACAATTCGCGCACGCCGTTGTATGCTTGCGCGGGCGAAACCCAGGCGCGCTTGACAAGCTTCCGCCCGCGCCGTCAGGATAAGTCCGAAAAGCAGAGGCGAGCTATGGGCATCAAAGAACTGTTACAATACAAACGCGAGGAGATTCTTCAGTTGGCACATCCGAGATCGGGTTATCGAGGAGGCATTGCCGCTATGAAAGATGATCAGGCCTACCTGGCGCACATCAGCGAATGCCTGACAAAAATTGAGAGGTATGTGGCGGGAGGCAGGGAAACGTTTTTCGCGGACGATATGGTTCAAGATGCCGTCATTCGTAATCTGCAAACCCTGGCCGAATCCACACGCCGACTTTCCGAAACCGTCAAAGCCACCCGCCCGGAAGTAGAATGGCGGAGCATCGCGGCGTTTCGTAATGTCGTGGTTCACGATTACATGGGCCTCGACTCGGAGCAAATCTGGAATATCGTTGATCAGGATTTGCCACTCTCAAAAACGCCATTAATGCTTTGCTGCAAGAATAACCATGGCAAAAAAAGGTAACGTTTTAGTTGTAGACGACGAAGAAGTAATGCGCGACGTGCTGGAGAGCCTGCTCTCGCAGGACGGCTATCGCGTTGATCTGGCCAGGACCGGCGAGGAAGGCCTGGCGCGTTTCGGCGAACGCGCGTATGACGCCGCGCTGCTCGACGTTTCGATGCCCGGCATCGGCGGGTTGCGCACGCTGGAAGAGATGTTGAAGCTCGACCGCGAGGCGGTAGTGATCATGATCACGGCCTACGCCACGTTCGACACGGCGATAGCCGCGTGGCAGTTGGGCGCGTTCAACTGCATCCGCAAGCCTTTCGACAACGAACAGATTTTGAAGACTGTCGCGGCGGGCATCTCGCGGCGGCGTGGCGACGAAGAACGCCGCGTTTTGCGGCGCACGCTGCGCGAATCAGCCGACCGCAAACAGATCGTCGGCAATTCCGCCGCGATGCGCGAGGTTTACGATTTGATCGAGCAAGTCGCGCCCGCGCGTTCGACCGTCTTGATCACCGGCGAATCAGGCACCGGCAAAGAAGTCGTCGCGCGCGCGATTCACTTCTCCAGCCCGCGCGCCGAGACGGGGCAGTTCGTCGCGGTCAATTGCAGCAACATCCCGTCGGAGCTTCTGGAATCGGAGCTTTTCGGCCACACGAAAGGCGCGTTCACCGGCGCAGTCGCTGCGAAAAAAGGTTTGTTTGAAGTCGCCGACAACGGCTCGATCTTTCTGGATGAGATCAGCACGATCCCGCCTGAGACCCAGGCGCGATTGCTGCGCGTGATTCAGGAGCGCGAGTTCACTCCGCTCGGCGACACTCAGCCGCACAAGGTTGACACGCGAATCATCGCGGCGACCAACACCGATTTGCAGCGCGCGGTCAAATCGGGAGATTTCCGCGAAGATCTGTTCTACCGGTTGAACGTGATCAATATTCACCTGCCGCCGCTGCGCAACCGCAAGGAAGACATCCTTCCGTTGGCCCAGCATTTCATTCGCAAGTATAACGATGAAAACCAGCGAGCGATCACCGATCAGATAGCGCCCGAAGTTCTGATGAAGCTCGAAAGCTATTCCTGGCCCGGCAACGTGCGCGAGCTTGAGACGGCGATTGAGCGCGCGGTGATCGTCGCGCGCGGCGATGAAATCACGCTCGATTGCCTGCGCGAAGAGATCGTCAGCCAGCAGGCGCCATCCGGCGACGCCGCGAACGTGACGGAGACGGCGGCCTCGCTGGACATCACGCGCGGCATTTCGTTCTACGACGAAGTCTCGCGCTTCGAGATCGAATTGATCCGGCGCGCGCTGGAAATCACCGGCGGGCATCAGAGCCGCGCCGCGAAGCTGCTGGGAATGAACAACACTACCCTCAACAGTAAGATCAAGGTCTACAACATCAAAATCTGATTCAAAACAAGTGAGGATTCCCATGAAAACCTTGCGCCGCGCCTTGCTGTCATTTGCGCTGCTGGCCGTCGTCGCTGCGGCGGCGTTCGCTCAACAAATCGAGATCGAAAAACGCGTTCCGCTCATCGAGAAGATGATCGCGGAAGAGATGCGGAAAGCGTCCATCCCCGGCGTCGCTGTAGCCATCGCCAAAGACGGGCGAATCGTCTATGCGAAAGGCTTCGGTTACGCCGACCTGGAAAACAAAATCCCGTTCACGCCGCAGACAGTTTCACGCATCGGCTCGATCTCGAAAACCTTCACCGCGCTGGCCGTCATGCAGCTTGTCGAACAGGGCAAGATCAACCTCGACGCCGAGGTTCAAACCTACGCGCCGACGTTTCCCAGAAAACAATCGCCGATCACCATCCGCCAACTGCTCTGCCATCAAACCGGTATCCGGCATTACAAAGGCGACGAGTTTTTGAGCGCGAAGCGTTACAACGACGTCGAATCCGCGCTGGCGATTTTCAAGGACGATCCGCTATTGCACGAACCCGGAGAGAAATTCACCTACACAACCTACGGCTACAACCTGCTCAGCCGCGTCGTGGAAACAGCGTCGGGCGAACGCTTCAACGATTACCTGCAAAAACACATCTTCGCTCCAATCGGATTGAAACAGACTTTCTTTGATGAACAATCGCGCCTTGTGGCGAATCGCGCGCGATATTACACGAAGCGAAAAGATCAGCCCGTCGAAAACGCTCCGCAGGTTGACCAGAGCAACAAATGGGGCGGCGGCGGATTGCTCTCGACCGTTGAGGATTTGATCAGATACGGGGCGGCTTACGACGGCTCGCAACTGGCCAGACCTGCGACCATCGCGCAGATGTTCACCGCGCAAAAACTGCGCGACGGCAAACCGACCGCCTATGGCCTCGGTTGGGCGATAGCCGACGATCAGGGCAAACGGCGCGTGGAGCATTCGGGCGGCTCGGTGGGCGCGACTTCGATCCTGACGAAATATCCGGAAAAGGGGCTGATCATCGCCGCGCTGGTCAACTGCGATCATTACGGCGCGCCGCAAATCAAAAACCTCATCGCTAAAATCCTTTTTGAAAATCCGGCGCAGAATCAGTGAGCAAAGCGAGTCCGCAACGAATCGAAGTGAATGCGAGCAAGGCGCGCAATCATCTGCGCGGTTATCTGTTTGCGGCGGGGGCAGCGGCGCTATGGGGCTTTTCCGGCGTGGTGACGAAGTATTTGCTTCGACAGCAGATGCGCCCCGATGAGTTGCTGATCTTCCGAACGACGCTCGCGGCGCTGATTTTGTTCGTCTGGCTCGGCTTCAGATCGCCACACCTATTGAAAATTCGCCGCGCCGATCTTCCCGCGCTGATTCTGCTCGGCGCAATCGGGCTGGCTGCGAATCAGGGTTTCTACTACTTGTCGCTGACGATGGTCAGCGTCGGATATTCGCTGTTGCTGCAATACCTCGCGCCGGTGCATTTGATGATTTACGGCGTGCTGTCGAAAACCGAGCGGATGACCGGCGGCAAGCTGATGGCGGCGTTCACGGCGATCTGCGGCTGTGTTTTGATGGTGGCTGGTCAACAGGGCGGGATCGCGCGCGTGTCGCTTGCCGGGACGTTGTGCGCCATCGGGTCGGGCGTCTGTTTCGCTTTCTACACCGCGTTCGGCAAACAGGTTCTGAAAAAGCACGATCCGCGCACGATGATCACGTATGCGTTTCTGATGGCGGGCGTGGTGTGGCTGACGATTCGCCAGCCCTGGAAGATTGATTGGGCGAGCATTGATCTTTCGATGTGGCTCTTCTTCATTTACCTGGCCACTGTGGCGACAATCCTGCCGTTCGCGCTCTATTCGGCCAGCCTGCGTTATCTGGAAGCGAGCCGAACCTCTCTGACTTCGATGCTCGAACCGGTCGTAGCCTCGTCGGTCGCGTGGATGTGGCTGGGCGAAGAGATGACGCCGGCTCAGATGGCCGGAGGCGCGGCGGTACTCGGCGGCGTGCTGCTGTTGCAGCTTGAAAGCCTGATGCGGACAGGAGAAGAGAGATTACGGAATAGACGGAAATAACGGAATGAACGGAAAGAATTTCCTGGGTCTTTTCCGTTCATTCCGTTATTTCCGTCTATTCCGTAATCTCTCTTGTTCGCTTATCCAAAGCTCAATTTGCGGGATTATTTCTCGTCCTTCTCGATTCGCAACTCATTCTTCACCTCAAACAATCCCGGAACGCCATTGGCTTTGATGTTGGCGATGTCGCTGTCGCCTTTGTTCGCCACAACGCCTTTCAACGTCAGCCTCCCGCGATTGATGATGATGTGAATTGGCGGAATGGGCTGCTGGCCGTAACGGAAAAGCGGCGAATTGCCGTTGAAAAGTTCGCGGAAGACGGCCCTGCGCAATCGATCGTCGGAGTTTGAGAGCGGCAGAACCTCTATCTGGTTGATCACCCTGTCCACACCTTCGACTCTTTCAACGCGCCTCTGCGCGTCTTTCTTCAACGTAGGCCGGGTCACCTGTCCGCGCAGATAGACCGTGCCGTCAGGCTGGACGTTGCCTTCGAGCCAGTCGAAGACGCTGAAAAACGGAAGCGTGACAAGCTCTTTGCGAATCGCTTTGGTCAGATAGGCCAGATTGCCCGCCTCGCTTTCGGCGCGCGGTTTCGATTCAAGCTTCGATCTCTTGCTTTTCTTCTGCGGCGTTGGAGCGGCGGATGAAGAAACCGGGACGAACGCCAGCGCCATAATCGTGAACGCGATGAACAGTGTTCTTTTCATTGTTTCCTCCTCGAATGATTTCTGAGAGCGTACGCTTCCAGCGCGCTCCCAAGAATACGCGAAGCTGGATCAAATCGGTTTTCAATCTTCGCATCAATTCTATCGCGTCTATCGCGCGTCTCCCAGCACCGAAAATCCGGCCCAGTAATACGGTCGGCGATACTCTTCGCGCTTGAGCAGTTGTTGCACCGCCGCTTGCCACGCTCCGGCCTTTGATTCTCTGCTCCCGGACGTTCTGATCCGGCGATGGAATTCGAGCATCAGGTCGGACGATCCTTCACTGCGCCAGCGGCTCACGACTGTAACCGGGCAGCCCGCGACGAACCAGGCCCACGTCAATCCGGTCATCGCCCTGATCGCCCCGGCCTTCGGCAAGGCAAGCTCCGCCGCCGGCATCAGGACCAGTGCGGATTTCAGATCGAGGTCGAGAATCTCCCTGGCTTCGAGCAACCCGTCGGCTTTCGCTTCCTCGTTCGATGAAAAGGCCGCGAACGAAAAGAGCGGCGCGGTTTCATTCAGCATCCCCGGCACAGCCAGATGCAGCAGCGAATGTTTGCCCGCTTCGGACTTCATTCGATCTTCGCTCGCGGCGACGCCTGCGAAAATAACGCTCCGCCGTTTGCCATAAATCACGCTCAATTCTTCGGCTTCATTTCGCGCATCGCCATGCGCATCTGGCGATTGATCAGCCTGTTCGGCAGACAGAAAAGACTTTTTCGTTCTGATTCGATCCTCTGTCGCCGGAGCCAACGCCGGGTTCACAAAAGCGAGCAGCGCGGACGAACTTGTGGCGCGGAACGCCGGGCGAGCGCGCAGTTTGGAAATCGCGGCGAGCGCGGTCAGCGAAGGCGCGTAAGAGATCGCGTGGCTCTCGATCAGGTAACGGTCATCTTCTGTTCGCAAAGCCTGAAAAGGCAGATTCCACAAGACGGCGTCGGGCGCGATGACCAGATGTTTTCGCGAGGCCAACTGCTCCCACGCGGGTTTGATCAACAGGTCGTAAAGTTCACGCGCCAGCGCCTGCGCGTTCGCATCGCGGCTGGCGGTGGCTTCCTCAAATTTCGAGACGAGAGCGTACAACTCTGCGCGACCCGCGCCGAGCACGTAAATTCTGAGCGGGGAGATGGGCTTTGCCGGTTTCGCAGTCGCTCGATTCTTCGTGAAAGCGAACAGGTACGCGTTTTCATCCGTCTCGACGAATTCAAGCAGCGCAGTCTTCGCATCCGTGAGCAGAGCCGCTGTTTGCGTGGCGTTGAGCGGCTTCGCTTCGCCGCGCAGCGTCTTCAGTTGCGGGCGCCGAGCGAAAAGCCTGTCGCGGAACGCAGCGTAATCCTGTTGCGTCTTTCGCCGCTTTTCAGTCAGGTCGCTGAGACGCGCCTTGTTCGGGTTTTGCCGTTCCTGCTCGCGTTGAATTTGCGTGGCAAGCGTCGCAAGCTCCGTCAGGAATTTGCGCTCCTGCTCGCGTTCGCGCGGCGTCATCGTTTTGTTGATCCACACTTTGGCGCTTTGCAACACGCCCAGCAGCACGCGCGATTTGGCTCGCTCGGCGAAATCGAAAGCCTCAAGGCCTTTGCCCTCGCTGATCGCCACGTCAACCATCGCCAGATAAGGCGCCAGCTTGCTCTCGTAAAATCGCGGCTGCGTTCCCCTGTTCTGACGCGGACGCAGCGTCTCAACCGTCGCAATCGCTTCGATGAACGCCTGGCGCGCGAGGTCGAGTTTCGAGTTTCGGTATTGCGCCTTGCCCAGGCGATAACGCGCCTGCCAGAAGAGATCGGTGTCTTGAACCTGTTTCGCCAGCGACGCCGCCTTCTCAGCCTGCTCAATCGTCCGCGCGTAATCTTTCTGCTCGTAGCTGATCAAACTCTCGTTCAACAACACCGCCGCGACGCCGGACTGATTGTTCACCGATTCGTACAGGGCTTTGCTTTTCGCATAAGCATCGAGCGCGCTGGCGTAATCGGTTTTCGCGGCGTAAGTCACGCCGAGATCAATCAGCGCGTTGGCCGTCTCTTCAAGGTCTGACGCCTGTTCGCGCAGCGCCAGCGCCTGTTTGAAATCTTCCAGCGCCTGATCCAACTGCCCCAGGCTGAAATGCGTGGAGCCGACTTTTTGCCACGCGGCGGCGATGCCCGCCTTGTCGCCGAGCGATTCGGCGACGCTCAGGTTTTCGCTGTACGCTTCGAGCGCGAGCGCGTAGCTTCCATCGAGCGAATGAATCAAACCGATCCCCAGCAGCGCGCTCGCCACGCCCTGCCGCGTGCCTGCTTCCCTTTCGGCTTCGAGGCTGCGGCGATAAAAATTCATCGCTCGCGCGTAATCGCCCTGCGAGTAATGGATGTTGGCGATGTTGTGCAGCGCGTAGCCGATGCTGCGTTTGTCTCCCGCCGATTCAAACCTGCTCGCAGCTTCGGTGTAAAAATCAATCGCAGCCGCGTCGTTGCCCTGCTCGTACTCGGTCTTCGCTATTTTCAGCAACCGCCCGGCATAGGTCGTTTTCGCCCCGGCTGCTTCAAGCCATTTCAAACTTCGCTGATAAAAATCGGAAGCGAGCGCGTAATCGCCCTGTTCGTAATGAACGTTGCCGATGTTTTCCAGCGCCTGCGCGGCGGCGGCGTTTTCATTCAACTCTTCGTGAATCGCGAGTCCGCGCTGAAAATATTCAATCGCCTGCTGCGGCCTGCCCAGGGCGGATTGAGCCAGACCGACGCTAATCAGAAAACTCGCTGTTTCGGACTTGCGGCCAAGCTCTTCTTCAATCGCCAAGCCTTTTTGGTAGGCGTCGAGCGCCTGCTGATAGCGCTTTTGCACGAAATGAATGATGCCCGTGTTCATCCAGGCGTGAGAGGCGTCCCTCTTCTCGCCGAGCCTTTCCGCTATCAGACGCAAACTGATCAGGAGCGAAAGCGCGCGCGAATAGTCAGCTTGAACATAAGCGCGATCGCTCTGGCTGGTGAGAATCAGCAGCAATTCGCGGTTGATCAATTCCTGATCGCTCGCAAACAACGCCTCGCGCTCAGCGTCGGTCTTTGTCGCGGCCAGCGCGTTCGCCAGACTGACAACCGCTGGCGTCTCGCTCCAGAATTTCCATTCGCCGCTTTCTCTGACGAACAAGAAATCGGCGCGAACCGTGCTTTTGCGAATCGAAACGGACGAGCCATTGGCGCTCACAGCCTCTCGCCCGATGACTACGCGCGCCGAGGCGCTAACGCCCTCGATTCTGATCCGCGAGGTCGCTGGTTCCGAAAACTTGTAATCCTCAATGGCGAACATGCGCCGCATCAGGTCGCGGCGATTGGCGGCGCCTGGCGCCTCCCTGCTCCACAAGGCCGCGAGCGCGTCCTGATCCTTCTTAGCGTAGGCGTCAAAATATCTGACGACCAGCGCGCGCAACGCAGCTTCATCCGGCGATGTAGCTACGCCGGTCTCCGGTTGTTGAGCGAAGGCGGGATGGCAAAGGCAAATGACGAAGACAATGGTCAACGACAATCTCGGCCTGTTACGCATGACTGATCACCTCGTCGAGGAAAGTTGGTGTTATTGGCCGGAAGATGATCCATCAATCAGTTTATAAACACAAAGAGGCGAAGTGGTATTCCCACCTCGCCTCCGGCATTTGCGACAGTTTTTCAGTCTGGCGCTATTGATTGTCCGGCTTTCGCACCTTCTCTTCCATCTTCAGCAATTCTCTTTGCCTCATCTCTTCTGCCGCCTTTAGCTCGATGGCCTGCCGGGTGGACGCGCCAAAGCCGTATCCACCTTCTTTCACCGTGTAGTCTGACGGAACCTCGAAAAGCGAACCGTCGGGTTCAGCGCGGCTGATGTTGGTCACGCGATAGTTCGATTCACCGAAGCGCGGGTCGCTCTGTTTAGTCAGAATAATCATCTTCAATTCCGGCGAGAACCAGCTTTCGCGCACCGTTTCAATCGGGCGCTCATTTCCGATCGCGCCAGTGGGAATTGTCGTGACAGCGCGCGTGCCTTCGCATTCAACGCCTTCGATCATCTGCTTTCCGAGTTGTTCGGTGTTGGTCGAGAATTTCATGACGCGCCTTGCGGCCTCAACCGGCGCTGCATTCTCTTTGTTTGCCAGAGTGAAGTTGAAGGTCAGGACACCTCGGACTTTAACCGGCTTGCCTTGAAGCTCGGTCGGCCTGAACTGCCACTGACGAGCGGCTTCGACCGCCGCGTCGCGTAGCAGCAGATGCCCGCTGATGACGTTCGTTTCAATCACCTCTCCGGTTTCGCTAACGAGTATTTGAACCTGGACAGCGCCTGAAGCTCCTGCAGCCTTGGCGACTTGTGGATACGGAGGTTGTACCTTCTTGGTCGCGCTGTTCTGCAATACTCCACCTGATACCGTTATCTTCTTTGGCGCTTCCGCATTCGCTTGCGTGGTTGGGGTAAACGCCGGGGCGGTAGACGGCGCAACCCTCAGAAAAAAATTCATTTTGCGAGCGATTCTTGTTTCCGGTTCGAGAATGTAACTCACGTTAGCGACTGGATCGAAGATGTTGATCGTCTGCTTCTGCTCGCTCGATCCACCTACCTGGAATGACCGCTCGTTGCGAGTGCGCCCCTGGCTGTCGCGGTAGATGTGGCCTTCGGAGCGCTGAACGATGCGGTTTCCGTCCGACAGAGTCTGAATCGTTTCGGAAACAATATCGGCTGAAAACGGCGCGCCTTTGACCAACCGATTATCGAAGCTCATCTCCTGCGAGAAGAACTGGAAGACGTTGTCGCCGCCCGATTGCGCTCCCGCGACCCAAACAGCGCCGGTCGGATCAGGCGTGCGGATGTTAAATGTGGAGGTCTGGCCGTCGCCAGTTTGAACGGTGAGTGTTTTGCCTTCAGTTTGATAAACGAATGTTCGTTCTCCATTTTGCGTTTGCGCCGTTTTTTCCTGCTTTTTGTCCTGCGCCATCACACCAGCGACGCCGTTGGAGGCAAGCGCCAGCGCGCAAACGGATGATAAAAGTTTCTTTCCGATACTTTTCATAACTGTCTCTCCTTGCTGTTGTTATTGGGAGCGCACGCTGGAAGCGCGCGCCACCAGCGCTGAGTTGATAATCACCGAACAAAACGAATGGCGTGAGCCAACCCATCTTCGCCGATGAGCAGATCGGCTTTGACCGGCACGTTG
This sequence comes from Acidobacteriota bacterium, assembly GCA_022072205.1. Classification (GTDB taxonomy): domain Bacteria; phylum Acidobacteriota; class Blastocatellia; order RBC074; family RBC074; genus JAJVID01. The sequence goes on along the minus strand of JAJVID010000110.1, from coordinate 8,324 downwards.
GCGCGTTCGACATTGACCGGCAAGCCGAATCTGACCAGAGCCGCGCGCGGCATCTGGACTCGGATCACTTCACCGCTCTCCATAGGTTTTTGAGCGTCGCCGTAACTGAGCGGGTAGAAATCGGTCAGGTACTCACTGTCGTTGGCGTAAGCCGTGATGCTGTCGCGAATGAAAAACTTGTTGGGCTGTGACCGATTACTTCGGCGAGGACGCGGCGCGCGCGATTCGCGGCGCGGCTCGGATTCAATGTTATCTTGCGCAACCCGGTCTTCACGTTTGACAGAAGGCTGCGGAGTGGGAGTCTCTACCACATCACTCTTTCGAGATTCATTTTGAACCGAGCGATAAACGGCGAACCCGAATGCGACGAGAATCGCCGCCGCAGCGGCTAAAGCCCAGCGCGGCCAACTTCCTGATCGAATGGCCGAACGCCGCGTGATCGGATTTGCTGTCTGCGCGCGAAAAGCGCTGAGCAATGCGGCTTCGGCGCTGTCTGGCGCAACTTTTCTCTCGTCGCTCGCAGCCAGAGATTTCAATCCGGCAGTCAATGCGCGTTCGTCCGCCAGTCGGGATGCGCAACGCTCGCAAATCTCGGCGTGAGCCAGTCCGATCACGCGCGCCTCAGCGTTGATCATTTTCGCGCGGGCAAGATCGTTGACGATGTATTCAAATTCCCTGCAGTTCATACTTTCACACAAAACAATTGGCGGCGTTTGTTTGTCTGGCTTCCGCTTCCTGATGCGCGCGCAACTTTTCAACGAGCAGCGCGCGAGCGCGGTGCAGCCGCGACCTGACGGTTCCCACTGCGCACCCCAACGCGGCGGAGGCGTCGGCGTAACTCATCTCGTGCAGGTCGCACAGCACGACGACTTCGCGGTAATGCGCGGGCAGCGCCAGCACCGCCTGCCGAACAGAAATAATCATCTCTTTCCGGGTCAGATCGCCCAGCGGATCGGTCAGGTTAATCAATCCGTCCGCCAGTGAGTACTCCTGATCTTCCTCGTTGTCATATATCGGCGAAAGAAAGCGGTCTTTCTCCAAACGCCGCAAGACCTGGTTGCGCGCGACGCCGAAAAGATAAGCCGAAAAAGATCCGCGCGACGGATCGTAATGGCCGTCGCCGCGCATCAGGATCATAAAGACTTCCTGGGCGACATCCTCGGCGATGCTTTCCGATCCGCTCATCCGCAAAGCGAAACGATAGATGCCGCCCTGCCGCCTGCGATAAAGCGTCACAAACGCGTTCTCATCACCCGCGCGCAACAGCCCCAACAATTCGTCATCGCTTAACGTTGAATGCATCGCCTTATCGTTCGAGTTCGCTTTAAACCTGCCGACGCTGGTGATTCAGATTTTCCGCCCTGAAAGTTCCAGAAAAAAAGTGGGGAGTGGGGAATGGGAAGTAGGGAGTGGGATCGAATACAAATCCCCTCACACTTCCTATTCCCCATTCCCCACTCCCCACTCCCCACTCCCCACTCCTATCGGCTGACGTCATTCCGCCGCTGCTTCAACCTGATCTCGAACAATTTCGGCCAGAGTTTGCCGGTCACAAAGAGCCTGTCTGAGGCTGCGTCATAGGCGATGCCATTGAGCACATCCACCGGGCGGGCGCGGTCTTCAGGCGAAAGCAGCCCTGAGAGGTTGATCCAGGCCGTCACTCTGCCGCTTTGCGGGTCTATGCGCGCGATGCGATCGGTCTGCCAGATGTTGGCGTAGATTTCGCCTTTGATGTATTCGAGTTCGTTGAGTTGAGTTATATCGCGCCCGTTATCCTGAACTGCGATAACGCGCTGAACCTCAAACGTGTCAGGATTGAGGAATCGAATCTGGTTTGTGCCGTCGCTGAGGATCAACGAATGGCTGTCGTGCGTCAGCCCCCAGCCTTCGCCGGTGTAGC
>JAJVID010000110.1:0-6324 GCA_022072205.1 Acidobacteriota bacterium | reverse complement strand
TCCTGAACTGCGATAACGCGCTGAACCTCAAACGTGTCAGGATTGAGGAATCGAATCTGGTTTGTGCCGTCGCTGAGGATCAACGAATGGCTGTCGTGCGTCAGCCCCCAGCCTTCGCCGGTGTAGCTGAAGCCGCGAATCATGTTGAAGGAATCGAGGTCGTAAACGAATCCCTGCTGTGTCTGCCAGGTCAGTTGATAAAGACGGTCATTGAACAGCGCCAATCCTTCAGCGAAGAAGACGGCGGGCACATCAATCTTCATCAAAACCTTCCCGGTCTCAAGCTCAACCCGCCGGAGGGAGGATGCGCCGTTCAACCCGGTGCTTTCGTATAGCAGTCCTTGATTAAAGACCAGCCCTTGAGTGAAAGCGCCGGGGTCGTGCGGGTAGGTGTTGATCACTTCATAAGTGTAAGTTGGAACTCTGGCGGGAACTGTCATTTGAGTAGGTTGTTGAGTTTCAGCTTGTGATGAAACAGCGCTGCGGCTGCAAGCGGAAAAAGTCAGGAGCAACGCGATACAAAAGAGTGACTTTGAATTGAGCATTAAGGCGCCTCGGTGTAAATTTCAGTGATGAGAGTCGCGCCGAAAATTGAAAGTGTTCGGCGTGGCGCGATTACCATCAGGATTTCGGTTCAATTACAGGAGGATCAATGTCAGAAAATAACTGTCTGTTCTGCCGGATCATCGCCGGTGAAATTCCTTCAAACAAAGTTTACGAGGATGATCTGGCGTTCGCCTTCCACGACATCAATCCGCAAGCTCCCACACACGTTCTGATCATTCCCAAAAAACACATCACGTCACTCACTGAAGCCTCAAAGATTGATCAAGCGCTGCTGGGTCATCTGACGCTGGTCGCTGCAAAGCTCGCGGATCAACTCAGCGTCAGCGCGGGCGGTTACCGCACGGTGATCAACACGGGCGCTGGAGCGGGACAAAGCGTCTGGCATATTCACGTCCATCTGCTCGGCGGTCGTGAACTCGGCTGGCCTCCGGGCTGAACCGAACGGGAGGGTTTCACCACAATCTGCCGGCGGCCTTGAGCGAATAGAAGACCAACGCGATGCCCCCAGCGATCAACGATAAGAGCGCGCCGATCACGACAATCACGAACAGATAATCGGAGAAGCTCGGCTTGCGGCGTTCCTGCGCGTGCTTGCGCAACAAGTTCAGATTCCATCGGTTCGACTTGACAAAGAAATCCGATGCGTCGCCGACGAATGGGATAACGCCGATCAGGTAGTCGAAGGCCACATTCATCGCCATCCGCAGAATGATAATTTTTGGCAGCCCATATTGTATCGCGCTGCCGATCAGGTAAAGAGAGAGAAGCGCAGACAACGTATCGCCCGCCCAGGGAACCAGGCCCAAGATTGGATCGAGGCCAATGCGGATATTGAGAATTGGAATTCGTATAAAGTCGTCAAGAATGCGCGCGAGGCGCTCCAAATCTTCGATCCCCTCCCTCTCCTCGCGTTCCAATATCTCACGCGATGCGCCATAAGGCTCGATTATCGAATTCGGTCTATTCATTTCACCCTCTACGTAAATCTGGTAACACTGAGAGCAATTCAGAATGGTCTCGCGGCAGTCTTCCCAATTTTCACAAAAACCCGACCGAGCGCGCGTATCTTTGAAACCGGCGGCGGCACGAGAGTCATATCCGGCGCGCCGATGTCTTCGTCACCATGCTTTTCCTTCAACCAACGCTGAAAAGCGGCTCGCGCCGCTCGCGGGTTGTCCGACTTGGCGATGAACGTGTTGCGCAGGCGCTCAGGGGTGGCGACACGAAAACTGTTTCTTGAAAAGTATTGCCGCAAAGCGTCGAAAAATCGCTCATCGCCTAATTCCTTGCGCAAAGCGACGAAGAGCAGTCCGCCTTTGGCTTGTACAATCGCGGTGTACTGCAACGAGTTGCGAAAATCTTTAATGGGCTTGTCAACCTCCACGTCCACACCGCCCAGCATTCGATAAGCCTGATAGGCTCCACGCAGTTGCTGGTCAATGATCAGATTACCCAGTTTCTCGCCATAGACGGCTTCGTGATAGTAAGCGGCGGAAAAATTGGCCAGCGCTTCATCCAAGTAGGGGAAGCGTTCGGAATCGCTGCCGACAGCTTCGCCCCACCACTGCTTAGCGACGCCATGCGCGATCGTGAACTCGAAGGTTGACTTGATGATGTCGGCCTGTTCACGCAAAACACCTGGTAGCCGCGCGGCCTCTGGGGTATCGAAATCAACGTAATAAGCCTGCGCAATGATCACCAATCCGGGAAATTGTATGTTGCTGTATCCTGCGGCCAATGGCATTTCGACGACCTGCAACAATGGGTACGGATAATCACCGAATGATTTCTCGTATACCTCAATCGCGTTTGCCGCAAAGTTCAGCGTACGTTTGCCGACGCGTTCGTCGCTCTCGCGGAAGTAGGAGATTGCGCGCGCAGAGCCTGCTTTCTGCTCCACGCTCTTCATTCGTTCAACGACCGCGATGGCGAATCCTCGTAATCGTTCGCCGCGAAATGTTTGCGACTGGCGTTTGCCCGCCGCGTTGGGCGCGCCTGATTCGGATCGAAGCGTCAATGATTGAACGCGTTCTCCAGACGCGATCAGTGTCAATCTTTCATCGGTCTTGACAGTGACTTCGTAATCCGCGACTTCGCCATTGACCAGATTGCTCACACTGACTGCCAGATTCTGCTCGATTGACTGCTGCTGTCGAGGCGCGAGCATCGGGAAGAAATATCCCAGCAATGTGGCTTCTTCACCGGCGAAAAAAATGTCTCGCGCATCTTTAGGTTGCCGCTCGTCGTTGAGAGCGTCGCTGATTTCCTGCAAGAAATGAGCAAGCAGACTGGTCTCCTCACGCTGTACACGAGGAATTCGCGCGTTGAAATCCAGGATTATTTCAATACTCTGGCCAAGCTGCAGTTTCTGCGGCAGATCTACCCTGAGCAGCGCATTCCGAGAGCGCAGGCTGAAATACAAATCTCTCCCACTCGCTGATATCTTTTGCACTGCCAATGAAGGCTCATCAGATTCAGATAAGCCGAAGTTGGGATACAGATAAAAGTTGAGAAAATCCAAGTCTTCTCGAATAGTGTTAGTAAATCGAATAAATTCGCGCCCAGTGAAAGTCGCCTTTTGGTAGTCGAGATCAATCTCGACGCGGTAAATATCACTTGGTGAGGAGCCATCAACTGGCTTTGCCGTTTGCTCCTTGAACTCCGACGAATGGCTATGAGCGGTAGAAATTGCGGCAAAAGCAAAGAAAGTAACAGCAAGCGCACAGTAACGCGCCACTGGAAATCTCGTCGGAAACTGTGAATGGAATGGTTCCACACACTCATTCTACTTCAATAGCAGTCGGATCGTTAATGACTTATTGGATCATCGCCGTGCCCACGTCAAAAAAAAGGACACGACCAATAACTGATCTTTCAATTTCTATGCCGAACGCTTCTGCTGCGTGACAATGTTTTTATTCAATTCTACGGATGTATTTCCCGCTGGGACGGGAGAACGCTCGTGCGCATTACCAAAGCCTGCGAGTAGCGAAAAGGATTGGGTAGAAAGTAAAGCGAATGAAGAACGGACGAACTATCGGAACAATTGAGTCATTGCCAAAATCGAAAGGCCGCTGATGACTTCCTCGTCATCAGCGGCCTTTCTTGAAATGGTGCTCGGAGCGAGAATCGAACTCGCACGGGTTGCCCCACACGCCCCTCAAACGTGCGCGTCTACCAGTTCCGCCATCCGAGCTTGTAAAGAACTCGCTACTTCTTCGCCGGTGATGCGGCCGGAGAAGCTTTGGCTTCAGGAGAAGCCTTCGTCCCAGCGCCGCTCGCCGCAGGGCTTGCCGAAGCGTCGGGGCTTGCAGCAGCCGCAGGCGAGGACTCCGGAGTCGCCGGAGGAATCGCCGCCGGGTTCGAGGCCGGAGCGGGCGTCGTCGCAGGCGCCGCGCCTTCCTTGACCACTGAAAACGTCCCGAAGCCGGGGACTGAAAACATCAGCGCCAGGAACATAAAGATCAGCGCCGAAACTACAGTCGCTTTTTCAAGCGGCTTCTGCGCGCCGCGCGGGCCGAAAGCCGTCTGGCTGCCCGATCCGCCGAACGCCGCCGCGACATCTCCTCCCTTGCCCGATTGCAAAAGAATAACCAGGATCAGAAAGATGCAGACCAGAACGAAAATTGCTTTAAGAACGATGATCAAGGCTAATTACCTTCCTCAATTACTCCGAAAATGATTACCGGTCGTAGTTGACTACCTTTGCGAAGCTCTCGGCGTCGAGACTCGCGCCGCCTACCAGCGCCCCGTCAATGTCTGCCTGACGCATCAGATCGGAGATGTTATCCGGTTTGACGCTGCCCCCGTAAAGAATCCGCAAGCCATCGGCAGTTGATTGATCGAAGTGTTTTGAAATCCACTGGCGAATGAATGCGTGCATTCGTTGAGCCTGTTCGGGCGTCGCTGTGTGTCCGGTACCTATCGCCCAGACCGGTTCGTAAGCGGCGATAATACGGATCAGGTCATTGGCTGTCAACTCAGCCAAACTCCGCGCAAGCTGCGTCGCCACAACCTCTTCTTCGCGCCCCGCTTTGCGCTCTTCGAGCGTCTCGCCGATGCAGACAATCGGAGTGAGATTGAAATGCAGAGCCGCGCGAATCTTGCGATTGACCGGTTCGTCGGTGTCTCCGTACATCGCGCGCCGCTCGGAATGGCCGATGATGGCGTGCGAAGCGCCCGCGTCTCTCAACATATCGCCGCATATTTCGCCCGTGTGCGCGCCCTGTTTCGTTTCGGTGGCGACATCCTGCCCGGCGATCCTGATGTTCGATCCTTCCAGGCGGTCAGCGACAGATTTGATCGCGGTGTAAGGCGGCGCGACAACGATTTCGCAATGATTGGCGTTGGCGACCAGCGGCTTGAGCGCGGTGACCGTAGCCACCGCGTCGCCGATCAATTTATACATTTTCCAATTTCCGGCAATTACTGGTTTTCTCATTTTTGTTTTGGTTTAGACAGGATTTACAGGATTGAGCAAGATGATCACAAATCCTGCCTTAATTTTGTTCATCCTTTTTATTTGTCACTTAACGCCGCCACGCCCGGCAGCGTATCTCCCGCCAACAATTCAAGCGTCGCGCCGCCGCCGGTCGAGATATGCGTGATCTTGTCGGCCAGTCCAGACTCATGAATCGCCGCGACACTGTCGCCACCGCCGATGATCGAAGTCGCGTTGTTCTTCTCTGAAGCTTCGGCGACGGCTTGCGCGACGGCGCGAGTGCCGCGATCAAATGGCGGCTTCTCGAACATTCCCATCGGCCCGTTCCAGATGATCGTCTGCGCCGAAGCGATGATGTCGCTGTAAGCCTTCCGCGTGGCCTCGCCGATGTCCAATCCCATCTTGTCGGCTGGCGTGGCCTCGACGCTGACGGTCTTCGCGTTCGCGCCGTCGTCGGGATTGGCCGCCACGACGTGATCAACGGGCAGTTGCAGATTGACGCCGCGCTCTTTGGCTTTCGCTTCGAGTTGGCTGGCGAGTTCGGTCTTGTCGGCTTCGACCAGCGACTTGCCGGTTTCGAGTCCGCGAGCTTTCAGAAACGTGTAAGCCATCGCGCCGCCGATCAACACGGCGTCGGCTGATTTCAGCAGGTTTTCGATGACTTGAATCTTGTCCGAAACTTTCGCGCCGCCGAGGATCACGACAAACGGGCGTCGCGGCTTGCTCAAGGCTTCGAGCAGATAGCGAAGCTCTCTCTCCATCAGGAAACCTGCGGCGGACTGTTTGACGAATTTTGTAATGCCTTCGGTCGAAGCGTGCGCGCGGTGAGCCGCGCCGAAAGCGTCGTTGACGTAAACGTCGCAGAGCGACGCGAGTTGTTCGGCGAACTTCGGATCGTTGGCTTCTTCTTCGGGATGAAAACGCAGGTTTTCGAGCAGCGCGATGTCGCCGTCTTTCATCGCTCCCACGACTTTCGCGGCTTCTTCGCCGACGCAATCGTTGGCGAACGCGACGGGCTTGCCGAGCAGTTTCGACAGATGTTCGGCCACCGGTTTGAGCGAATACTTCGGATTGCGTTGGCCTTTGGGCCGGCCCAGATGCGAGGTCAGAATCACGCGCGCGCCTTTATCAATCGCATATTGAATCGTCGGAATCGCAGCCGTGATGCGCGTGTCGTCGGCGACTTTGCCGTTTTCGAGCGGAACGTTGAAATCAACACGGATGAAAACTCTCTTCCCCGCCAAGTCGAGGTCGCGTATGGAAAGCTTGGACATAATTCTTCCTTCCTGAGATTGTTCGAGCAGATGATGCATTTG
>JAJVID010000081.1 GCA_022072205.1 Acidobacteriota bacterium | reverse complement strand
CAATTGATTGATGGCTCACGCCTCAACTACCAAAGCTGATTGTGATAGGATGCGAGACCTTCAGAAAGCTCGATGTTGTCTCAGAGAGCTTTGGCAGGTTTGGCAAATTCGGAAAGATTCATACCGCTTCAAATGAATAAACTCTGGGTATTCCAATTCTCGAGGTGGCTGGTTCACGTGATTTGCGGCCTTTACTTTCGCATCGAAATTGAAGGCGCGGATCGGACGCCAAAGGAAGGCGCAATGATCGTGGCGCCGAACCACGTCAGTTATCTGGACCCGTTCTGGGTTTCGATCCCGATCAACAGGCCGCTGCGGTACATGACCTGGGACAGGTTGACGCGGCTGCCGCTGCTCGGACGATTGATGCAGGCTTACGGCGCGTTCCCGGTCAACATCGAAAAAGGAGACCGCGCGGCGTTGCGCTGCTCGCTGGAGCGTTTGCGTCAGGACGGGGGATTGATGATCTTTCCCGAAGGCGGGCGCACGCGCACAGGCCGCTTGATGCCGTTCAAACCCGGCGTGATCCGATTGGCGCTGGAGACCGGCGCGCCAATCGTGCCGGTAACGATCATCGGAGGCTATCGAGCATTTTCGCCGCATCACCTCTTCCCGCGCCCGTATAAAGTGAAAATCATTTACCACGACCCGATCAGGCTGACGCCTCCGGAAAATGAAGCGCAAATGAAGGAATACATGCGAGCGCAGGCGGAACATCTGCAAGCCATTGTGGCTTCGGCGTTGCCGCCGGAAGCTTTGCCGTTGCGTGAACAACACGCGATTGAGTTTGAATCGGCGAGCGAAATTTTAGGCGGAGCCACTAGCCCGAAATGAGTCGCTATGCTAAATTGGCGGCCTTCATTTGGACAGGTCAAGGAAAACGGTCAACGAAAATAGAGTTTTGTTGGCGGCGTAGCTCAGTTGGTTAGAGCGAGGGATTCATAACCCCTAGGTCTCCGGTTCGAGTCCGGACGCCGCCATCGTGCCAATCAATGGCTTACGAGTTCAAGGCCACAAAATTGCCGCTCTCCTGAGCGGCAGTTTTGTGGCGATTCTTTTTAAAACTTCTTTGGCCACCGCTTCAATCCTGAAGATTGATGTTGGCTCTCTCCGTCTTTACGAATTTTTTATAAACCACTTACGCCATCCTTACGCGCGCCATCATAAGCTGACGGCGTTGATGACAAATTCCCGGAACGCAAATCAGGAATTATTTTCTGATCGGAACGGTGATTGCGGGACCGTTCAAACGTCCAGTCTTTCTGACAATCCCGCTGCTCATCTTAGGCGGCTATTGTCTGGACTGGATAGAAAAAGGCGAGTCACAACGTCGTGTCCAAATTGCCAAAATTGCCAAAATTGTTCGTTACGAAGATGAGGATGATGATCAATGAATTTCGCGTGGCTATTACCTCTTCTGGCGTCTTTGCCGCTGAGTTTGACATTATGCGCTGCGGCGATTGCGCAAGCGCCGATAGCAGGGCAAACGACGCAAGCGCAGTTGTCCTCCGCCGAAAACGAAAACAAGCTGGTTGAAAACAACAAAAAGGAACCCGGGGCGAAGAAGGACCAGGAGAGTATGCCGTCCCTCCTGGAAGAGATGCGCCAGATGCGCCAGTTAATGGAGCAGATGCGCCAGTTGATCGAACGGCAGGAGGCGCGCATCAGCCAACTCGAAGCGGAAAAGAGCGCGGCCAGCGTGAAGACGGCGCCGGTCAGCGAGACGCGCCGGATCTCAACCAATTCCCAAAGTCAGAGCCAAATCAACGCGCCGAGTGGCCAGGACCTGACTCTGAGCAATGATCCTGCGGCGCAGCCAACCTCTCTCCAAGCCCCCACGCTGTCCGCAGGTGATCGCGACGCGCTCGATTTCTGGCGCGACACGACGGTCAACGTGGTTGTTGACGGTTATTACGGCTACAACTTCAATCGCCCGCTCGGCGGCATCAACCTGCTGCGCGCTTACGACGTGCTGAGCAACAGTTTCAGCCTGAATCAGGCGGGCGTGATCCTCGAGCAGACGCCGGAGCCTGAAGAAGGCCGCAGATTCGGCGCGCGCCTCGACCTGATGTTCGGCCAGGCGACCGAAACCTTGCAGGGCAGCGCGGTCAACGAACTGCGTCCGCAGGTTTATCGCCACGTCTGGCAGGCGTATGGGAGTTATGTCGCGCCTGCCGGTAACGGGTTGAAAGTTGATTTCGGCAAGTTCGCCAGCGCGCTCGGTTACGAGACGAATTACACCAAAGACAATTTCAATTACTCGCGGTCATACTGGTTCCTCTTCCTGCCGTTTTATCACCTCGGCTTCCGCGCGGCTTACCCGGTCAATGAAAAACTCACGGCGACCTATTATCTGATCAACGGCATTAACCAATCGGAGGATTTCAACGCCTGGAAGTCGCAGGCCGTGTTGCTGACCTTCAAGCCGACGAGCCGCATCACCGCGCAGGCGAATTATTTCAACGGCCAGGAGGGACGAGTGCGCACTTCGATACTCAATCCGACTTTTCCTGTTTTGCCGACGCAGCCAGGACTTTCCCCCATCGAGATCAGGCCCGAGCCTGACGGGCGCACACACATCCTCGACGCCTACGCCACGCTCAACGCGACCGACAGGCTGACGTTCGGATTCCAAGGCGATTACGTAATCAACCGGGTTTTCCAAAACTCGCCACCATCGCGTGTGTGGGGTGGCGCGGCTTACGCGCGTTATCAATTCTCGCCGGGCTTCGCGCTGGCTAGCCGGTTCGAGTATCTGTCGGATCGCCTGTCGGATCGCGGCGAATCGTTGTTCAGCGGCCTCGATCAAGCGCTGAAAGAAATCACAATGACGGCGGAATATAAATTCGGCGAAGGCTTTTTGCTGCGTGGCGAATATCGGCGCGATTGGTCCAACCGGCCCTTCTTCCTGACCGCCGCACCCGGCGTGTTGAAGAAGGAGCAGAACACGGCGACGCTCGGCCTGGTCTGGTGGTTCGGACGCAAGCAGGGAAGTTGGTAAACGGAAGGAGACAATCATGCTCGATCTGATTTTTCTGGCTGCAACAATTCTCTAGCGATGCTGCTCTTCAGCGTCGTCTCGATGGTCGCGCTGTACCTGTTGCACCGGATGCAGGCGTGGCTGCCGATCAACCCGCAGAAGTTCGCGGGCATCGAGCCGAGTTCGGCTTTCAACACAGCGGCGTCGTTCACGACCAACACCAACTGGCAGAGCTACGTTCTCGAAGTGACGATGAACTATCTGACGCAGATGGCGGGATTGGCTCACCACAATTTCGTTTCGGCGGGTGTTGGCATCGCGCTGGTCATCGCGTTCATTCGCGGCATCGCGCGACGCGATCGTGCCGTTCATCGGCGTCAAGCTCATTGACGTGATCATCATGGCGCTGGGGTTGGCGTGAAGATTCGAGATTGGAGATTGAATTTATGAAGAACTTCGTTACTGCAATTTTGATGACTGTCGTGACGCCAATTTTGCTGGGATTGATTTATCCGCTCGTGATCACTGGCATTGCGCAGGTAATTTTTCCCGACAAGGTCAACGGGCAATTGATCGAGCGCAACGGCCAGATCGTCGGCTCGCGGATCGCCGGGTAACCCTTCTCGTCGCCCCGCTATTTTCGCTCGCAGCCTTCAACGGCGGGATCTGTGGGTTACGACGCGGGCGCGGCTTCGAGATCGAGTCTGGGGCCGACGAACAGGAAGCTGATTGACCGCGTCAAGGCCGACACGGAAAAGATGAAAGCTGAAAATCCCGGCAAGCCCGTGCCGGTTGATCTTGTGACGACTCACAGACCGTCGCCCGAATCACTACTCGCCAAACTCAAAGAGAGCGAGCGGGCGAATCTGCGCGTTTACATCGGCGCGGCGCCGGGCGCCGGTAAAACTTACCAGATGCTCGAAGACGCTCATCATTTCAAAAAACAGGGTGTGGGCATAGTCGTGGCCATTGTCGAAACGCACGGACGCGCCGAGACCGAGGCGATGATCGGCGATCTGGAGCGCGCGCCGATGCGGAAGATCGAATATCGCGGCGTCACGCTTCAGGAGATGGACGTTGACGCCGTCATCACCCGCCGCCCTGAAATCGCCATCGTTGATGAACTGGCTCATACGAACGCGCCTGGCTCGAAGCGTCACAAACGCTACGAGGACGTGCTTGAATTGCTCGACGCGGGCGTTTCGGTCATCACCACTTTCAACGTCCAGCATCTGGAATCGCTCAATGACATGGTGGCGCGCACGACCGGCGTGCGCGTTCGCGAGACGGTGCCCGACAGATTCCTGCGCCGCGCCGACGAGGTGGTCAACGTTGACGTTTCGGTTGACACGCAGCGCACGCGGTTGCGGCAGGGCAAAATCTACAACGTCGAAAAGATAGAGCAGGCGCTCAACAATTTTTCCCGCAAGGGCAATCTCTCGGAGTTGCGTGAACTGGCGCTGCGCCAGGTGGCGCAAGACCAGACGGCGAAGGCGCACGATAGGAGAGTTGACCGGCAAACAGAAAGACATCCTTTACGCCTGCCGCGAAGACAGTGAGCGTCTTGAAAGGCTGATGCGCGACCTGGCCGATTTGTCGCGCCTCGAATCGGGCGAAGTCTCGCCGCGCTATGCGCTCCTCAATATCGAAGCGGCTGACCGAGGCTCATGGCGGACAAATCAGCGCTCGGTCGGAAGTCGGACTCGGCACGACCATCACCTTCACACTGCCCACCGTCCGTGAAAACACCGGGATGGCAAAGACCACGCAAGTCGGCTGAACAAGACGAGCGAAAATATCCCCCGGCCCTATACCCGGATTCAAGGGGCATATACTATAGAGGCTCGTTTTGGTCAGAAGGCCGATAGCGGGAGTGGTGACTCAGGCGGTAACTGAAGGGCTAATTCCGGCTCCGCGGAAAGGCATCCACGGAGTGATGAATTATGGCGTTTGGAAATTAACTACAACCACACTTGATGGGCGGGTATTCTCCGCCCATACCCCATCATAGAATTCGAGAGGCGAGGGAATTTCTGAAACCGGCGATGAAATCAAATTACAAATGGCTGGTCGTGGCGCTGCTCTGGTTCGTCTGTTTTTTCAATTACGCCGACCGGCAGGCGATCTTTTCGGTCTTTCCAAAGTTGCAGGAGGAGATGGGGCTGAGCAACGTGCAACTCAGCTTCGTCGGCGCGTCGTTTATGTATGTCTATGCGTTGATCGGGCCGATTGCGGGTGTGATCGGCGACCGGCTCAATCGCAAATTCCTGATTATCTCCGGGTTGATCTTCTGGTCGGCGGTGACAATCGCGACGGCGCTGTCAACCGATTACTGGCATCTGGTGTTGTTCCGCGCGCTCGAAGGCTTCGGCGAGGCGTTTTATTTTCCGGCTTCGATGTCGCTGATCAGCGATTATCACGGCCCGGAAACGAAATCGCGCGCGATGGGCATTCATCAATCGAGCGTTTACGCCGGGACGATTGCGGGCGGCGCGGTCGCGGGTTTTATGGGGCAGCATTACGGCTGGCGGTCGGGCTTTTATCTGTTCGGCTCGCTTGGCTTGCTGCTCGGCTTCGTTCTGCTGCTGGCGCTGAAAGAGCCGCTGCGCAGCAAATCGGCTGACGTAGAAGCTCACGCGCACGCCACGCTCGATCTGAAGCGAGCGAATCTGTGGGCGGACATTCGGGAAATTCTCGGCGCGCCGATGGTCCGGATTCTGATTGTGGTCTTCGTTGGCGCGAATTTCGTGGCCTCGATCTTTCTCACGTGGATGCCGAAATTCCTCTTCGATAAATTCAAAATGAGTCTGTCGCTGGCTGGGGCGAGCGCGACGACACCCGCGCAACTCGCTTCGATGACCGGCGTGGTGGTTGGAGGCTTGTTGGCCGACCGGTTGTCGAGACGTTATTTCGGCGGCAGGGCGGTGACGCAATGCATCGGATTGCTGGGCGGCGTCGCATTCATTTTTCTGACGGGGTGGACGCTTTCGATCCCGATCCTGATCGGGGCGATGATCGGCTTCGGGTTTTTCAAGGGACTGTATGACGCCAACATCTGGGCGACGCTTTACGATGTAGTCAAACCGGAGCGGCGCGCGACTGCGCTGGGCTTGATGAATTCGATCGCATGGCTGGGCGCTGCGGTCGCGCCAACGGTGATCGCCTACGCTTCGCAGTCATACGGGATGAGCGCCTGCCTGAGCGCGAGTTCGCTGGTTTATCTTTGTGTCGGCCTGCTAATGGCGTATGGTGTCCGCAAGTTCATGCGCGGCAGTCCGAAGATCAATGCAGCGGGCGCGCCGGCAAAATCTGCCATTTAGATCAAATTTCAAATCAGTGCGCTGCAAAACCTGACTAACCACAGGGAAAGGTGGGCACGGGGGCACGGGGGCACGGGGGCACGGGGGCATGGGGAAGCACAAGAGCAGCGATGATTTTCCTTCCCAATCTCGCGGGAATTTTTTCGACTTTATCTATGAGCTTCCCGTCTAAGTCAGCGGTGGGTAGAATCGCCAGGAAAAAGCAAGCTGATGGCCGCGCCCAACCCCTCAATTTGACCAGAGCGGCCCGATAAAACGACGAGACGAGAGAAAGCGGATCTGATTCAAATTCGAGTTATGGAAATCAGCGACGATCAGATCATCGAGCGGACACTCGCCGGTGAGACCGACGCATTTAGCCTGCTGGTGCGAAGATGGGAGAGGCCTATCTATGGCCTCAGCTTGCGCATGCTCGGACGCGATGAGGACGCGCGCGACGTTTGCCAGGAGACTTTTCTGGCGGCGTTTCGGAACCTGCGTAAATTCCGCGGCGACGCCAAGTTTTCTTCGTGGCTTTACCGGATCGCGCTCAACGCCTGCCATTCGCGGCTGCGGAAACAGAATGGGTTATACGAACAATCAATTGATCAGGAAGACGACGATGGGCGCAAATTCGAGCTGGCCGACACAGGCGCGGAAAATTTGCCCGACAGGCTGCATCGCGACCGGCGCGCGGAACTTGTGAGGAAGGCTTTGCAGGCGCTGCCCCCCGAAATGCGGCAGGTGATCGTGATGAAGGAATACGAGGAGTTGACCTTCGTCGAAATCGCCGAGGTCTTGCAGATTCCGGTCAGCACAGTGAAATCGCGGGTCTACACCGGATTGCAGCAGATGCGCGCCCGCTTGGAAAAAATGCGCGGCGCGTTGTAAGGACGAGAGAAATCAGAATGGCTTCGGAGGCCAAAACCATGAACAGCGAAAAGAATAGACTCAATGCCCCAAACGATTGCGGACGCAAGGAAGATCTGGTGGCTTATTTGTACGACGAAGCGGGCGTGGCCGAGCGCGCTTCGTTCGAGCGCCACCTGGACGGTTGCGCGGCGTGCCGCAATGAACTGGCGGCTTTCGGACGTGTGCGCGACGAATTGAGCGCGTGGCAAGCGCCATTTGCGCCGCGCGTCGAAGTCGCGTTGCCGCGAAGCCGATGGGATGTTTTGCGTGAACTGATTGGGATGTTCCCGGTCTGGGTTCGCGGCGCGGCGTTGGCGGGAGCGGCGGCGGCGATGTTGCTGGTAGCGTTGTCAATCGCGGGCGCGCGCGTCAGCCTGAAGAACGGCGATTTCGCCATCAGTTTCGGCAAGGCTGAGAATGCCGCGACCGGCGCTCCGGCGGTTGAGGCTGAGCAGGTCGAGAGACTGGTTCAAAACGCGATAGCCAGTGAGCGCGATCGGATCGAGCGGCAATACAGCGTTCAACTGGCAAGCTTCAAGGATCAACTCAGCGCGGAGCATCAGGCGAAATTGCAGGCCGCGAGCGCCGATCATCAGGAGAAGCTCAAAGCCGTGCAGGCGGAGTTGAAGCGCGAGATTCAGAGAGCCAATCGGCAGAACGCCTCGATCCGTTCGTTCTTCGCTATGGATGACTCCAACGATCCGTGGGGAGATGTGAGATGAAAGTGAAGGCCCCTCAAACCGTGAACCATCGGTCGGGATTGCGCGCGAAGATTCCGGCTTTGACCGCGACGCTGCTGGCCGCTGCCTGCGTGATGGTTTTTTGCGCGAACGCGGGCTCGGCTCAAAATCTGCGCAGGCAGATGCGGATTCAGAAGAAGATTGACAAGAAGCTGAATCAGCCCGCTGGTAATCCTGATAAGCTGGCGCCCGCGAATAACGGAGAAACCCGCGCGTCGAATCAGCCTGAGACGGCGCCTAAGCCGGCGGGTCACAGCCTGGACGGAATCAGAGAACGCGGTCTTCGCACATTCTTCACGCGGGAAGAGGCGAGCCTGATGATCCCAGGCTTCGGCAATTCGCAAGCGGCGTTGTTGATAGTTTTTCGTCAGCTCGACCTGAGTCCTGAACAGAAAGTTAAGATCAGAGACATCAGGCGGCAGATGGGTGATCGGCTGCGACTGGCGCGTCGTGACCTGAGTTTGCTCGAAACGCAACTGGAAGAAGCGATCTATGGCAACGCCGATCCCGCAAGCCTCGACAATTACGATCCGGCGAAGGTCAGGGAGCTTACCAATCAGGTCGCGGAGAAGCGGTCGGAGGTGATGAAGATGCAGACGGAAATCGAATCGCAGTTGCGGCAGATTCTGACGCCCGACCAGTTTTATGTCTTCCGCGAATTGGTGCGCGAGATGGTCTTGCCGGGGCGTCGTCCAATAAACAATCCTGCGCTTCGACAGCAGATGCAGCGGCGAATGGGCATCCAGCCGAATCCACCGGGCAGACCTGATAACAACTGAAGGGTTTCAACTTTCGATTGCGGCGGGTTAAAGTTGCGGCAGTTCGTCTTGAGACGGAATCGCTGAGCGCGGCTTTAACCCGTTTTTGTTTTTGGGGCGCACGCTGGAAGCGCGCGTCCCCAGGTCCTCCGGTGCTTTTAAATCCGACCGACAAATTGTTGTTGAGCGCCCTGCTGCCGACCGAAGCGAGCAGGGAACGAACGCGCCGATTGATCGCCGAGCGCGAGTCTGAAATTGACTGGGACGCGTTTGCGCGACGGGCGAATTTTCATCACACGTCCGCGCTGGCCCGGTTCAATTTTGCGATGGCAGGTTTGGCTGACGCTCTCCCATCACAGTTTCGATCCGAGATTGATGAAATCAGTCGCGTGTGGGCGGCGCGCCATCTGGCTTACGTCAGCGAAACGGCCCGGTTGGTCGCAGCTTTGGGCGACGCCGGAATTGTGGCTTTGCCGCTGAAAGGCGCGGCGTTGATGCTCGGCGGTTATTATCCTCAAGCCGGGTTGCGCGCCGCATTGGATATTGACCTGCTGGTTGATCCTGAGTGGCTGGCGCTGGCCGAGCAGGTCGCGCAGGATTGCGGTTACGCTGAAATTCCCGGACGGCGGGACGTGCGGCCCCGGCAGCGGCTGGAGAACGAACGCAATCACAGTTGGCCCCGACGCGGGCCAGGCGGATTGATTCTGGAACTCCACCACCGCGCTTTTCATTTCGCCAAAGGCGGGCGCGACCTGGGATTTGATGAATTACTCGCGCGCGCGATCCGCCGCCAGCGTGATGATTTACCCTCGCTGCTTTTGCCCGCGCCCCCTGATCTGGCTCTACACCTCGTTCACCACACGATTGTTGATTTGCAAAGCTCGCACGCGATTCTGCGCGCGCTGGCCGATCTGCATTTCATCTTCGCGCGCGAGCCGCAAGCCCGCGAGGAGATGGAAGAGCGGGCGCGACGATTCGGTTTTGCGGGCGCGGCGCAATCGGCGGTTCGTGTCTTGCGGTTGTTGGAAGAGGGAACGATGAATCAACTCGACGAAACGGCGCAGGATGGCGAGGTCGCGTTGCTGCTCGAAACGGCGCTGATGGAATCGCCCGGCGCAATGGCCGAAGCGGCGCGGCTGTTTGAATATTTCGATTTCAGCAGACGCCCGTTCAGAAGACTCGGCAATCTGGTTGCGCTGCTCTTCACTTCGCGCTCGCATCTCGAACATCTTTACGGCGAGCCGAAACGGGGAAGCGTCTATCTGAGTTATCTGCGCCGGCCGTTCGACCTCATGAAGAAATTCAACTGGCGGAGTTTGTCGCCCGCGACATTGCGGCGCGTGCGGAAGCTGAGGCGAATGTCGCTGAACAAATCAAATTGAAGAAGAAGAGAGCACGGAAAAGACGGAAATAACGGAACGGACGGAATGCTTCAAACCACCATTTCTTCTTCCGTCTGTTCCGTTATTTCCGTCTTTTCCGTACTCTCTTCCCGCTCTCTGTTTATTGTGGGCTATCCTTGAGCGACATCCGGTTGATAATGTTTTTTCAGAAGTTTCAGGCCGTAACGTATCGGAACGCCGAAGCTGGCGGTTGACTGCGGGTTCATCAAAATGGCCTGATTGACGCCGATCACCTTGCCATTGGCGCCGAACACGGGGCCGCCTGAACCGCCTTCGTCTGTGCGCGCGTCGTAAACCAGTTGCGGCGAAACGTCGCTGATGTGGCCTTGCGTTGATTGCGGGCGGATCTTTGAATTAGCCGCCAGTTCGTTGAGTTGGGTTCGATAAGAGAGATTGCCGTAAATCCGCCGATTGGCCTTGCTGATATTTTCGGTTCGAGCGATCAATCCATCGAGTCCCGCCGGATAACCGAGCAGCACGACCGATTGGCCGCTGGCGACGCCTTCGCCGGTTTCATCGAGCGGCAACAACGGCAGTTCCGTCATTCCCTGGTCGAACGAACAGAGCGCGACATCCTGGTCGGACGAGATTTCGATGGGAGTCAGTTTGAACGGTTGAGCGGTCTGCGGGAAGTAGGCCAGCAACTCTTTCAGTCTCGGGCGGAAACCGCGCATCTTGATCAGGCTGGCCAGGTCGTCTTCGTCCCAGGCCTGAATGACGTGGCGATTGGTGAGCACGAAGCCCTTGGCGGCGAGAAAGCCGGTGCCCATGAATTCGACTTCGTAAACGCGCCCGTTGCCGTCAATGCTCAGGTTGATGTTGCCGTCAGGGCCGATTGGGTTTTCGGTTCCGCTCATCTCTTTGAATTTGATCTCGCCGCCTGCGCGCGGATCAACGAAGACGTAAGTGCCGTAAATCAGGCAAACGCCCTGTCCGTAACTGCGGACGACTTTCTCAGGAAGCGAGAGCGAACTGCGGATGTCGCTGGCTTCGTCGCGCGCTTCCTGCAAGGCTGTGCGGAGTTTGTCTATTTCGCCGCGCGTGGCGACCATCGTTTGTTGAAGTTCGTTGATCGCTTTGTTGTTGCGGCGGCCTTCGAGAAAACCGAGCGTGTTGAAGTAGATGATTGTGAGCAGAATGAAAGCGGCCAGGCCGGCGACCGCGTATAGCACACGTCGCGGAATTTCGTTCACCAGTTCGCGCAGGAGTTGTTTGACAAATACAAGCGCGACGTCGGTGCGCGGCATCGCGCGCCGTCTTTTGGCCAGGCTGGTCGTCGTCGTCGTGGTCAGTGAAGCCGGTCGCGCATTGGCCAATACGGCTGTGCCCAGGCGCAGCGATTCGGTGATGCCTTCGGGGTCGGTCAGGGCGAAGGCGCGCAGCCGGATGCCGGTCGCGCCGAAGTAGAATGTGTCGCCGTCATGAATGGCGTCGCCGATGGCCACCGCTTCACCGTCGCGCGTGACGCCGACCATCGGGTCAACAGTTGTGATCCGATAAGCGCTGTCTTTCCAGCGCAGCGTCAGGAAGACGGATTCCGGCGGGAGCGAGAAACCTTCACCATCAATTACCACGTCGCAATCGGGCGCGGTACCGACGCTGACGACTTCCTGGTGAAAGATTCTGGTTGCGGGATGTGGCGCCCCGGCCAGACGTATGACGATCCCGTTATTCATTGAAATGCTCATCGAAAATCTCTTTCCTGCCGCGACCGTAATGTGTGGGGATTGAGATAGAGAAAATAACACATTCTGGTTTTATGCCAAGCGGCAATTTTTTGTGAAGATGATATTTTTTGAAGAGGAGAACGCTGATATGAAAAATGCTTATGTGAGCCGGCTGGCAATCGCCGCCGTTGTGGTTTTCTGCGCGGTGATTTTGGGTCCGGCCCAGTCGAACAAGAAGATTCTGATTGCGCATCGCGGCGCGTCCGGCTACGCGCCCGAACACACAATCGAAGCTTACAAACTGGCCATCGGGCAGGGCGCCGATTTCGTCGAGCAGGATTTACAAATCACGAAAGACGGCGCGCTGGTTTGCCTGCACGATCTGACGCTCGAACGAACGACCAACGTCGAAGATGTTTTCCCGGATCGCTTTCGCGCCGATGTCAACGAAGACCAACCGCCCAACAGCCAGCCCGCGAAACACTGGTACGTTTCTGACTTCACGTTGAAAGAAATCAAACAACTCGACGCCGGATCCTGGTTCAATACGAAGTTCAAGGGCGCGCGCGTCCCCACATTTCAGGAAGCGATTGATCTGGTGCGCGGCAAAGCGGGACTGTATCCCGAAACCAAAGCGCCGGAAGTTTACGGCAAGCGCGGCTTCGACATGGAAAAACTCGTGATCGGAATCCTGAAGAAGAACAAATTGGACAAGCCGGGCGCCGATCCGAAAACGCCAGTCGTTATCCAATCGTTCAGCGCCGAGAGCCTGCGCAAAATGAGGTTCGATTTGAAATCGAAGCTGACGCTCACGTTCCTGATCGGGTTCGACCCGCAAAACAAGTGGCTTTCGGTTGAAGGAATGAAGAAGGTGAAGGAATTCGCCGATGGCATCGGCCCGGCGAAGGGATTGATCGAGCGCAACCCTGAAGTCGTGAAATGGGCGCACGAGGCGGGTTTGACGGTCACGCCTTACACCTTCAGATCGGCTTCGACCGGGCGGTACAAAGACGCGCGCGAAGAGATGCGCCAGTTCCTGTTTGTTTACGGCGTTGACGCGATGTTCACTGACAATCCCGATCTGTTTCCGAGGTGAGACCGGGAGAAAATTTGCTGACACACCGGGGGCGCTCTGCTAAACTCCGTCCGCCAAAGAGCAGCCCCCGCAAATTCGCGTTCAGGAGTTTAATCACAATGCAAAACAAATTTTATCCACGAGGCGCAGGAGCTTTAGCGTTAGCCGTCGTGTCGCTGGCTTTATCGGTTGTGGCGCTGGCGCAGAACGGCCCGAATAATCAAGCCAGCCAGTCCAGCCAGTCCAGCCAGACCGGCCAGGCCGCGCCGAAAATCGTCATCAAACAATTGGAATACAGCTTTGGCGAAATCAAGAAAGGCGCAGTGGCCGACCACACCTTCACATTCAAAAATGAAGGGAAAGCCGATCTGCAAATCAGGAACGTCGCTCCGAGTTGAGGGTGCACGGCAAGCGACTTCACGAAAGTCGTCTCTCCTGGTCAGGAGGGCAAAATCACATTGACGTTCAACAGCACGGGGTACAACGGCGCGGTCACCAAGCACGCCGAGGTTTACACGAACGATCCCGAACGTCCGCAATTCACGTTGATGATGAGCATGGTCGTCGTCGGTGATGAAGCCCCGCGCGGGCGGCAGGTCGGGCCTTTTATTATCGGGCCGACGAACGAATGGGGCAGCAACACGCCGCAGGGATCGAGCGTCAACGGCTTGATCACCATCACGAACACTACACAGCAACCGATCAGGATTACTAAACTCGACCCGAACGGGGCGGCCTTCGCCGCAAGCCTACAAATTCTGGAAGACGGTAAACGGTATTCGGTGGGCTTCGTCAGTTCGACGACGTTGCCGGTTGGCGGTCACAAACAGACCCTCAAGCTCACCACCGACAGCAAGGACATGCCGGAGCTTGAATTGCGGCTCGAAGTCGTGGTTTCTCCCGCTGTGATAGTTAATCCGACCAGCCTGGCTTTCGATAACGTGCCGGTTTCCGATCCTGAAGCGGAGATTTCTCTGGTCAGCAAATTCCTGTGGGTGCGCGCTGGGCGCGGCGCAGGGCTTGAGATCAAATCAATCACTTCCGACCTGCCGTTTGTCAAAGCGAAGATTGAGATGATGGACGGCGCGTCGGTCACCTTGCGCGTGGGCTTCAGCGAAAAACCTCCGAAGGGAACTCATACCGGCAAGATCAGAATCGAGACAAACAATTCCAATGTGAAAACGTTGGAAGTGCCGATCACGGTTAGCGCGAAGTGAAAAGCTGAGAAAGGACGGAGAGATAGAGAGAAGTCCTTGCTCTATCTCTCCGTCTCTCTGTCCCTCCGTCTCTCTGCTCCCGTCATTTGCACCAGCATCGGTTCTCCGCTCGTCTTGCCAAAACGCTCGATGCAAACCAGGCACGGATAATGCAGCTTCTCTTTCTGGCGCGGATCAGCCGCCATCGCCAGCCGTTCCCGATGAACTTTGTTGACCAGATTCATCAGCTTGCCTAAGGCTACGGCCAGACTTTCTTTCTTCAAATCGCCGACCACATCCTCGCCGTCTTTGTCTCCATCGCGATAGTTTGAAAGCTGGCAGCACAGCGTCAGCCGTCCGCGATAATCAATGTTCAAATCATCATGCGTGAGCGGCGCGCATCGCGGCAGGTAATAATCGGTGTAAAAACCTACAGCCATCGAGATGTCGTGACGGAATCCGGTCATCACTCGCGCCACATCGCGCTCGACCGCGCGCCATTCGCTGAGCGGCAGAATCAGATCGGCGCCCAGGTTGTGCTCAGTCGGATTTTGATGGCCGAAAATCTGGCGTTTGACCTTGAGGTGCGCGCCTAGCAGGGCGAGTTGATCAATCTCGTGGCGATTGGCTTTGTTGATCGTGGTGATGATCGAAGCCTCGATACCCAGCGCCTGGCACATGGCGATGGCCGTGACCACTTCGCGGTAAGAGCCTTTGCCGCGAATCTTATCGTGCGTCGCTTCGGTCGCTCCATCCAGGCTGAACGAAATGCCGGCGAGCTTGGCGCGACGCAGCGGCTGCGCGCTCACGGCTTTGAGCGTCTTCTGGAAATTGCGCGCGTTGGTCAGGAAATGGTAGCTGTAACCGTGTTCGGCGATGATGTCCAGCGCTTCGCCGAAGCGCGGATGCATCGGCGGCTCGCCGCCCGTGATCGCGACGTGCGCGTATCCGAGCGGTTTCGCCTCGATCAAGATTTTTTCCAGGACGTCGAGCGGCAGAAAGAGGTCTTTATTGTTTTCGGCGCCGCCCCTGTAGATGCTGCGGAAGCAATGCGCGCAATCCAGGTTGCAGACGTTATTAAACTCGATTCCGATGCGTGGCATAAAATGAGCTTTCAATCGAGCGGGGGTTTGGACAGGATGCGGCAGCGCGGTTTTTGCTGATCTCAGGGCAAGATGCGCGCGGACGAGCGGGATTCTACAATGCGAACAGGTGAAATGCTAACCGGATTGTTTATGCCTATCCAGATAAGTTTAACGGGGCCGTTTTGTTGCGACGTTTCGCCGCATTGAGCTAATATGCCCGCCGTTGCGATCATCTATAATGACTCCTTCGTATCAGGAATCGAGAGATTAGCGGAAGGCAAAATTCTTCGAAAGAGAGCAACCGCACTAAAAAAAGCGGCATCACAGACGCCGAAAAGCAGCGCCGGATTTCTTGAAAACACAGTAAACGCCGCGCCGCCGCATTCCCCGAAAAAGTCAGTGATGCCTCGCTTCAGGAGCAGGCTAACAGAGTGACCACAGATGGGATGAATAACGCCGCGCCGACTTCCTTGCCGGCTTCCTTGTCCGACTATGAGCTGACGCAGGCGTCGGGGCGTGGGGATATGAAGGCGTTCGAAACGATTTACGAACGTCATCATCGGCGCGTTTACAGCCTGTGTCTGCGGATGGTGGCCAACGCCACCGAAGCGGAAGACCTGGCGCAGGAAGTTTTCATTCAGCTCTTTCGTAAAATCGGCAGTTTCCGAGGTGAATCCGCCTTCACCACGTGGTTGCATCGCCTCACGGTCAACCACGTCCTGATGCACTTCCGCAAACGCGGAGTTCGGCTTGAGAAGACAACCGAAGAAGGCGAGATTGGCGAGATTCAGGATTATCTCCAGTCCGCCGCTGATCGTCCGCGCTTTGTTGACCGGATCGCGCTGGACAAGGCCATCTCGGAACTGCCGCCGGGCTACCGGACAGTCTTTGTGCTCCACGACGTTGAAGGGTTCGAACACGAAGAGGTCGCCGATATGCTGGGAGTCAGCGTCGGCACTTCAAAATCTCAGTTGCACAAGGCGCGAATGCGATTGAGAGAGTTACTGAACAAAAAGACAGACAAAAAGACAGAGACGAAAAAAACAGAGTCGAAAAAATAAGACGATGAAAAGTCAGTGATATTTGGTCAGCCGCTATCCTCACACACATCACGGACGATCTAACGGAAGGTTCGACCGGCGGCTGACAGTCAACAAATGATCGCTGGCAAAAGTAGGTAAGAGAGGAAAGCAGTATGGAATGCCATGCAGTTATAAATTCGCTGTCCGACTATCTTGACGGCCAGAACGTCTGGATCTCGGATGACGAAGCCAAACAAATCGAAACGCATCTGACCAACTGCCCCACCTGTCAGAATTTCAAGCTCGAACTGAATGAGATCAAAATCGCCGCCCGCGAATTGCCTTTGCACACGCCGCCGCGCGCGATGTGGACGCGAATTGCGAACCAGATCGAAGCTGAGATCGCCGCGGAAAACGGCCCTCTCCGCCACGCTCAAAACGCCTCTGGCTGGTGGGGTTGGTTGAGGTCGCGCCGGTTCACTTTCAGCCTGCCGCAATTGGCCGGCGGCGCCGCTGTCGCTGTGGCTTTGATCGTGGCCGCGATTTCCGGTATCTTTGGCCCGCATTCGGGAACGTTGAATCTCTCGGGTGTTCAAACTGCGCTGCTGCCCGAAGAAGACGAGATCAAAGCCGATCTGGAGCGCCGCCTGAACGCGGTCAACGCGCGCAAGGCCCAATGGGATGCGCAAAGGCGCGCCGAATTCGAGCAGCACATGACCAGGATTGACGAATCACTGAAACGATGCCGTTACATGTTGGGAGACAATCCGAAAGACGCGATCCAACAGCAGATGGTGCGCGCCCTGTACACCGAGAAGCGCCAGCTTTTGGAAGACGTCGAAAGACTGAGATGGTGAAAGAGATTCCGGCGCCGAACGCCGCATTACCCTTCAAATCAATCCGGAAATTTTTATCAGCGCTGGCGATAAGCTTCGCGGTCACAACCGCGATGACTCATTCGGCCAGCGCTCAAACTTTCAGCAGGACTTTCGCCGTCGCGCCTGAAACCAGCGAACTCGAAGTGGTGAATCAGGCGGGAACGATCAAAGTGACCGGCGGCGGTCATGCAGCCAGGATCGTCGTCAACGCCAGACAGAACGACAATACGGCGAAGGTTGACGCCACGCAGAACGCCCAGGGAAAAGTCAAAATCGAAGTGACGGGGCAGGGCGCGGTTGATTTCGAGATCACCGTGCCGGCTTCAAGCAATGTTGATCTGCTCTGTTATAAAGGCGCGATCACGGTCGCAAACCTCGGCGGCGCCGTTCGCGCCCGCGTCACCGACGGCAACATTCAAATCACGGGATTGCGCAGCGCGCGGGTCGAAGCCCATTCCACCAAAGGCAACGTCAGCTTCAGCGGCGAGGTCTTGCCCAGCGGCAGTTACACGTTGAAATCTTTTTCGGGCCGTGTTGACGCCACTTTGCCGGCCAACGCCGATTTCAGACTCTCTGCGGCCTCGTTTCGCGGAGGGATGGATTTGGGCGGATTCCAGATGAAATTCGACCGGCAGACTCATCAGTTGGTGGAAGCGTCACACGGCGCAGGCCGCGCCTCCATAAGTTTGTGGACTCAGGAAGGAAGCATCCACCTTCACCGCAAGCCCTAACACTTCGCGCACTACATGACGCCCCGCCCAACAGCCAGTCCGCACGAACAGATCGAAGAGGGCGCATCAGTGTTCATCCCTCCGGCGCAGACCTCGCAACGACAATCTAATCGCATTGACCGGCTTGCCGCCGTTGAATGCGCGAATCCAATTGCGCAATGGGCCAACCGCGCGCTGGTTCTCTTCATACTGCTCTTCACGCTTTCGGTCCCTCATTCCATCGCGGCGTCGCAGATCAGCTTTGGCCTGGGAGTCATATTCTGGATTGTGCGCGATCTGGCCTCGCGGCGATTTCATTTCGCGCGCACGCCGATGGATTGGCCGTTGCTGTCGTTCGCGTCTTTGACGATTCTTTCATCGGTCTTTTCAGTTGAACCAGGCGTGAGCTTGCCCAAGTTGAAAACCCTGACCTTGTTCGGGGTCATCTACCTGCTCGCAACAAACTTGAGCAGACGCGGGGTCAGGTTGGTAGTCGGCCTGCTGATTGTTTCGGCTCTGGCCGGTGTCGGGTTCAGCCTGGCGGAAAAGGTATACGGGCGCGGAATGATAATCGCCTCAATCGAAGCCGGCAGCCCTCTCGCATCCAATAGATTGCAATCCGGCAATCTGCAACCCGGCGACGTGATCTGGATGATCGCTCGTAAAAGGGTCTACTCGCCGGATGACGCGGCGGCTGTAATCCGCAAACACAATCCGGGCGACGCGCTGGACGTTGAGGCTCTGCATGCGGGCGATCCGGTTCCGGTCACGCTCACCGTGACCGAAGAGTTGAAGGCGAAGCGAAATCCGCTCGGCGTCGAAACCAGCGGACGCACTCGGCAGTTCCGTGTCTCAGGCTTTTCGCGCCAGTTCCTGACTTACGCCGAACAAATGCAGATTCTGGGGATGCTCGCGTTCGGCGGATTGCTGACCGGAATAAAATTGTGGCGCAAGCGGGCTGCGCGAATGAAGCTGGCGATCTTTTCGGCGCTGTTCATCCTGTTCGCGCTCGCGTTGATCCTGACCGCTTCGCGCGCGGTGATTGCGGCGTTCATCGTCGCGCTGCTTTTCGTTTCGATAAGCGTCGGCGGACGTCTGGCTCCGGTTCTGGCGTTGGCCGCAGCGCTTCTACTCGGCGGCATCGGTTATTACGTGATTACCACCGCGCGCCAGCCGGTCACGCTCAGCTTCAACGACGACAGTTCTTCACGCCGCATCGCGTATATGCGGGCTGGGTTGCGCGTTATCCCGCAACATCCGCTGCTCGGCGTCGGGATGGATTCGCACAAGCGTCATTGGAGCGAATGGGGCTTTCCGGGCGATTACATCACGCACACGCATTCGACGCCGATTCAGATTGCGATGGATCGCGGGCTGCCAGCTCTCGCCAGTTACTTCTGGCTGATTGCGGCAATGATGACGATGGCCTGGCGCGGCTACAGACGAGCCAGAAGCGACGGCGACGACTTCGGCGAGAGCCTGACGCTCGGAAGCTTCGGCGCGCTGTTAGGGTTTACGCTCAGCTCGCTTACGAATTACAATTTCGGCGACTCCGAAACTTTGATGATGTTATTGTGCGTGGCAGGCGTCAGCGCCGCTCAATTGCGACTCGCCAGAACGAAGTAAAGACCTGGAAAAAATATGCTGAAAACAAGACCGGGAAAACTCTGCCTGATCGCGGCGCTCTCGGTGATCTTATTTTCAGTGTGCCCTGCGCAGAATCCCAACTCGCAGGAAGTCATCCTGCAGGAGACGATCAGACTCAGCACCGACCTGGTTGTTCTCGACGTTCAGGTTCTCAATCGAAAAACAGGCGCGATCATCAACGGGCTGAAGGCCGCTGACTTCGAGCTTTACGAAGACGGCGTGAAGCAGGAGGTCACGCACTTCAGCCAGGACAGGCTTCCGCTCTCGGTGATCCTGCTGATGGATCTGAGCGGCAGCGTCAGTCCGGCGCTCAAAGAGATTCAATCCGGCGCGCTGCTGGCGCTCGAACGATTGAAGGAGAAAGACGAAGTCGCAGTCATAGCATTTTCTTCCGACACGCAACTGGTTCAGGATTTCACGCCCGACCGCAAACTGATTATCGAAAAGATCGGCCACATCGAGAAGACATCGGTGATAGGGCAGGGAACGTCGCTGTTTGAAGGGTTAAAAAGCGCCGCGATCCACATGAACAAAGCCAGCAATCCGACCAGCCGCCGCGTGATCATCACCGTCACCGACAACATCGCGTGGGAAAATCATTTCTCCGGCCTTTCGGAAAAAGAAGTCTCCGACAGGATTCTGGAATCGGGCAGCATGGTCTGCGGCCTGGTGGTCGAAGGCGCGATGACCAGGACCGAAAAGATCTTCAACTGGGAGCGTCCGAGAAACGACATCTACCGCCGCAGAATGATGGTTGACCCTTTCGCGAATCAGACCGGCGGCGAAATTATCAAGTCGAACAAGGCCGAAGTGAATGCGCGGCTGGCGCTGCTGATTGACCATCTGCGGACTCGATACAGCCTCGGCTTCAGCCCGAAGAAGGAGCAGGCCGACGGAGGTTTCCGCCGCATCGGACTGGCCCTGACGCGCGAAGCTCAGAAGCGGCTGGGCGATGTCGTGGTCAGGACAAAGCAGGGCTATTACGCCAGGCCGCGAAACCCGTCGGGTGATTGAATCTCGAACGCGCTTATACTCTCATTGCCTATGGAAACGCCGAAAGCCCCCATATCGGTTGATGATCTTCTTCTGCCACTGCTGCGGGCGGAAGCGGACGACGCGAGGCATTTGATAGAAAGACTGGTGGTCGAGCATGCTGGCCCTGTGATCAAACAGATTATCAGGTCGAAGCTCTGCTTATTTTTCGAACCGGGACGGCATCAGGACGCTGAAGACCTGCACGGCGAAGTCCTGGTGCAACTGCTCTCGCGCTTGCAAGCCTTTCGATCTCATCCGGCGGAGAACGCGATAGGCAATTTCCACGGCTACGTGGCCGTGTCGGCATATAACGCCTGCCACGAATACATAAGGCGTAAATCCCCTCAGCATCATCATCTCAAGAATCGCTTGCGATACCTGATGACGCATCATTCCGGTTTCTGTCTTTGGGAGAACGACAAGGCGGTTGCGCTCTGCGGCTTCTCCGGTTGGCGCGCGGCGCATCGGTCGGACGCAAGCAGTAAGCGGCTGGCGCAGATCAACGACGATCCACAGTCGTTCGCGCAAGCTGCGTTGGGGGAACGACGGCCTGAGCGCATGAACCTGGCCGATATGGCTGCGGCAATCTTCGATTGGGTCGGGCATCCTATCGAGTTGGATCAACTGGTCAATTTGGTCGCGCGGCTTTGTGGCGTCACTGAGCCGCTGGTTAAACCGGAATCAGAGCGAGACGAAGATTCGCTTGACCTGTTCGAGCGGCTGCCCGACCCGCGCGCCGATGTTGAGACTGAAGTGGAAGCCCGGATGCGTCTGGAACGCCTCTGGGTCGAGATCACGCAGCTTCCGGCAGGACAGCGCGCGGCTCTGCTGCTCAATCTGCGCGATGAGAAAGGCGGGAACGCCATCGCGCTGTTGCCGATCACCGGCGTCGCTTCAATCCGGCAGATTGCTGAATCGCTGGCAATTCCCGCAATCGAGTTCGTTCACATCTGGCCCAGGCTGCCGCTCGATGATGACGCGATTGCTTCGCGGCTGGGGCTAACGCGGCAACAGGTGATCAATCTGCGGCTGGCCGCGCGCCGCCGCTTGCTCCGCCGATTGAATGCCATCGGCGAACGGACAGCCGCAATTCAATCCGAAAGGAGAGCATAATGTCCGCGCACCTTTCGCAACAGGAGTTTGAACAATATCGCCGCAGCTCGCTCGCGCCGATGGAGTTGCTCGCCGCCGACGATCACCTCGCCGCGTGTAGGCAATGCCGCGCGCGGCTTGGCGAAATGGTCCCAGCGGCGCAGGCCTGGCAAACGCTGCGCGCAAGCCTGCCGTCAGAGGGCAGGAAGCCCGAACATCTCAGCTACGAAGAGTTGACGGCTTATGTGGATGAGAAATTGAGCGGGATTCAGCGCGAGGCGGTCGAGAGCCATCTGGAGATTTGCCGGATGTGCGACGCCGAATTGCAAGACCTGCGCGCCTTCAGCCTTGAAATGGCATCGTTGGCGCCATCTCCCGCGGAGCCGCATAGCTGGCGCCGACGGTTGACGGAGTTGTTGACCGTGCGTTGGCCGGTTCTGGCCGGAGCAAGCGCGGCGCTGTTGCTGATCGCTTGGTTGTTCTATTCCCAATTGCGTGTCGGGCGCCAAACGCCGCCCATCATCGCCACGGTTTCGCCCACCCTCGCGCCGTCCAGCCCCTCACCCGCAGTGGTTGAAGGCGGAGCGCCCACAGGCGTGGTTGCGCTGAATGACGGCGGTGGGCGCTTGACACTGGATCAGGAAGGCCGCCTCATCGTTCAACATCCGTTGCCCCCGTCCTACGAGCAGATGATCAAGCGCGCGCTGACGTCCGGGCGAGTCGAAACGCCCGACCTGGCCGGGCTAAACGTCAAGACCGGATCATTGATGGGCGGCGGGGAAAACACGCCTTTCAAACTGCTTGAGCCGGTGGCGAAAGTTATCGAAAGCAATCAACCGGATTTTCGCTGGCAGCCTCTGGCCGGAGCCGCTAGTTACACCGTCACGGTCTACGACGCCGATTTCAATCGCGTGACGACGAGTCCGTCGTTGACCGGAACCGAATGGCGTCCGCCGCAATCGCTGCCGCGCGGCGCGATCTATTCATGGCAGGTAAAGGCGATGAAAGATGGGCGGGAAGTCGTCGTCCCCGAACCGCCCGCTCCCGAAGCCAGGTTCAAGGTTTTGGAGCAGGCGAAGGCCGAAGAGATTGCGCGAGCGCGCCGTCAATTCGCCGGTTCGCATTTGACGCTGGGATTGCTCTACGCGCAGGCGGGAATGCAGGATAAAGCCGCGCAGGAGTTGCAGGCCCTGGTTGACGCCAACCAGTCCTCATCCCTGGCGCGCAAACTGCTGCGAAGCGCGAAGACACTGCCACCTTAATGGCCGTTGCCAGTCGCAATCCAACAGATGTATGCTGAGAACGAGGAGGTGAGATTATGGAACAGGCAATACTGACCATTCCGGAAGATGTAGCCGCCGACATTCAGAACGGTGGCGCCACGCCGCTTGCGCGCCGTCTCCTGGAACTCGCGGCAATCAAGGCTTATGAAGCTGACCTTATCACAAGCCGCCAGGTGCAGGAGATGCTCGGATTCGAGAGCCGTGAAGAGCTTTTCGATTTCTTTAAGAAGAATGATGTGAGCAGCAAGGTTACGCGCGAAGACCTGGAAAGGGAAAGGGCAGCCGCAGCCGCCCTCTTTGGCGATGATAATCATCTCTGACACCACTCCCCCTACGCTACCTTATCGAGATCGAAGAGATTGACTGCCTCGAAAATCTTTTCGGTAAGGTCATCATCCCGCAAAAAGTTTTCTCCGAGCTACAAGGCGAAAAAACGCCGTCTGAAGTAACGGCGTGGATTCAGAACCATCCTGAATGGCTTGAAGTGAAACAAGCAGACACCTCGCTCTTCGCTCCAAAGAGGAAGATTCAAGCAGGAGAGCATGAGGCGATTGCGCTTGCCGTTGAGTTTAAGGCCGACGCTCTATTGATTGATGATACGGATGCCATCAAAGAAGCTCACCGCATCAATCTGACTACTTTGCGACTCTTTACCATCCTCGAGTTGGCCGCAAAAAAGAGACTCCTTGATTTACCAGAATCTGTGGAGAAGATGAGACTCACAAGCTTTCATCTGCCGCCTGCCAAACTTATTGAAGAAGCTCTTGAGCGCGACCGCCAATGGAAGCAAACCGCCTAAATCGTGACGGTACGCCAGGTCGCGTTAATAACCATCGCCCACCACAACGAAACCCGCCCACCAGAACGGGTGCCGGTACCGCCCGCCGCGCAACATCTTCAACGCCGCCGCGCGAAGAGATTGCGCCGCGCCCAGCCTGGCCGATGGGTTCCGCATTCTGCCTTTGAGTTGGCGGTGAAACTCGACCATCAATTCCGTCGTGCTGGCTGCTTCGACTTTCCATTGACTGACTGCGGCAGTCGGACAGCCCGCGACAAACAGCATGCTGGTCATGCCAATGACGCCTTCACCAGCGCCCCATTTTCCGCGCGCCGTTTCGCAGGCTGACAAGACGACCAGATCGGCATTCAGCTTCATTCGGATCAGTTCCCAGGCTTCAAGCAATCCGTCCTCCTGGCCGCCTGCGGATTGCGCCATCAGCAAATGCGAGTAAATGCCACTGGCGTTGCTCAAGACTCCGTGCGTCGCCAAATGTAGAATCCGATATTGCGGGGCTTCGGCCTTGAAAACGTCTTCGCGGGCTTCGGCGCCTGTCAGCGCTTTGCTGCGGGCTGCTCCATAAATTCGCTTGAGCGCCAACACCTGCTCTTCGGCTTCCGGCAACGGATCAAAAGTTTCATCCATCAAGACCGATTTAGCGCGCGTGATCGTTGCCTGCTCCAAAGCCGGATTTCCCATTGCCAATATCAACCGAGAATCTGAGTTGCCGCGCGCGCGTTCTTTTCGCAACTTCAGCGTTTCGCGAGCCGCCGAGAGCGAAGGCGCGTACGCGATGGCATGATTTTCAATCAAGTAGCGATTTGGAGCCGGTTGCAAAGCTTGAAACGGCAATTCCCATAACCCGGCGTCCGGAGAGATGACCAGCAGGCGTTTCCCGGCAAGCTGGACAGCGGCGGGTTTGAGCAGTACGTCATAGAGTGCGCGCGCTGAAGCTTGGAAGTCGTAGCTACGCTGAGCCAGCGACTGCCGGAATTTACCTGACTGCTCAGCCACGGCGTCAGCAGTCAGGTTGATCACGTGAGTTTTGGCTGTAACCTTTCCTGACGGGCCATCTTTGCTCAACACGAAAAGAAAGGTCTTGTCATCCGTTACCAGAAAATTGAGCAAGGCGGTCGCCGCGTCGGGTAAAAGTTGCGCCGCCTCCGCAAACTTCAGCGGCTGCGCTTTGCCGCGCAACTCGCGCAACTCGCGATGTGTGGCATAAAGTGAATAATAGAAAGCTTCACGTTCAGCCCGGGTTTGTAGCTGACGTTCTCTGAGTTGTGTGAGCAGAGCCTGGTCGGGCGTTGGGCGCCGGCTTTCGCGGAGAATCTGACTGTTGATCGCCGCCAATGCGGCGTTGATTTTCTGCTCCTGCTCCTGCTCCGCTGTGGTCATGGAATCGGTCATCACTGCATGGCCATTTTGCATAATATCCAGCAATCCGCGCGCTTTGGCTGATTCCGTATAATCGAGCGCCGCGCTATCGTTGCCTTGTGCGAGCAATATCTCTACCAACCCATGCCAGGGTTTGAGCCGCTCGTTCAAATAACGGATGCGCTCGTGTTCGCTGCCCGCAAGTTGGTTGCGCATACGTTCAACCGTCGCCACGGCCTCTTCATAAGCGGATTGTGCGGCAGGTAGTCGGTTGAGTTGTCGAAGCGCCTGGCCCGCCAGGGTGCGCGCCCGCCACAACGCTTCATACCCGTTTGACTGTCGGGCCAATGCAGTAGCGCTCTCGGCGGTTTGCAGCGCCTCTGTCGTTTGTCCTTGCCGCAATTGAATTGCGCCAATTCCCCAAAGCGCCCGGGCCGCTTCTTCATGAACGCCGATGGCTGCGTATTGCGCCTGGGCTTTTTGATAATGCTCAAGCGCGCGCGTCAGATCGCCCAGTTTTTCGTGGGCTTCGCCCGCATCGAAGAGCGCTTTGGCCCGCACAGGCCAGTTTCCGCTGGCCTCTGCTTGCGGCAAAACCTTTTGGTAATGCTCCAGGGCGGCTTTGTAATCGGCATTGTGATGATGGAACCAGGCGATCAGATTATGCGTTAAGGCCATGCCTTGTTTGTTGCCGAGCGATTCTTTCAAGGCCAGGCTCTTTTGGCAATTTTCCAGCGCCGCCCTGGTGTTCCCCTGCATACCCTGATCGCCACAGATCGCATCCAAGGCCCCCGCAATACCCGCTCTGTTATTCGCGGCTTCCTGCAACGCCAGGCATTTTTGATGATAAACCAGGGCCACGCCGTAATTGTGCTGCGCCTGATAGAGGTACCCAATCTTGTAAAGCAGATCGGCCATCAAGGGTTTGTTGCCTAGCGCTTCAGCCAGCGCCAAGGTTTTCTGGTAGGCGCCCTCGGCGGCGCTATAGTTATTTTGCGCGCGGTATACATCACCTATAGAGTTTTGAGTGATCGCTAGCGCTGCTTTGTCGCTCAGGGCTTCACGCAGTATCAGCGCTTTTTGATAGGCCGCGAGGGCGTCGTCATAATTTCCTAGAAAGCGATTGGCGTCACCGACATAATTTTGCGCGACTGCCATCGCCGCCTTATCGCCCAACTTCTCACGCAACGCCAAACTCTTTTGGTAGTGCTCCAACGCCATGGCCATGTTGCCCTGCGCCGAGTTGGAGAAGCCCAGAAAAAGTTGCGCGCTGGCAATGCCTGCCTGATCGCCTAATTCTTCACGCACCGTCAGGCTCTTGCGGTAATACTCCAACGCAAGATTCTGATTCCGCCTATTGGTGTTGGCGTCGCCGCGATTGCTCAGTTGGGTGCGGTAAAGATCGCCGATGTTGCTCAAAACCGTTGCGACGCTCGCCTTGTCGCCTCGTTGCTCCGCTACCCGCTGCGCCAGTTGAAAAATGGACAACACCTGCGGTGTATCCGGTGGCGAATAGCCTCCTTGCGTGCGCAATCGCTGGCCTTGTCTGATCAACGCCTGCGCCAACGCCGGTGTCTGCAATTCTTTCTTCGATTCCAGCAACGTCGTGCGCTCTTCATCAGTCTTGGCGGCGACCAGCGCGGCGGCCAGTTCTTCGACTGCGTTCACCGTGGCGTTGGCTGGGCGCGCAGGTTGCGTTTGCGCCAAGATGCCTGGAACCAGGCAAATAGTGAAAAGCAAAAATCCTAACCAACGATAGATTGGTTGTGGCATAGAGATCCCCTTGAAAAATTGTGGTGTTACAAACCATCACCCACGACAACAAATCCCGCCCACCAGAATGGATGCCGATACTGCCCGCCGCGCAGCATCTTCA
>JAJVID010000156.1 GCA_022072205.1 Acidobacteriota bacterium | reverse complement strand
TAGCATTTCGCGTCGTCTATCAAGTTGTCTATTCTGAGCATGCTGGCAGTATGCTCAGGTCGGTTTCTTTATCAAAGAGCGCTGGGTGCAAGCCTAAATTTCAGCTCCCAGAATCAGCTATTGAGCCTTTACTATTTGTACGTGATCATCGACGTCTTCAGTCGCTATATCCCGGGCTGGTTGCTCGCCGATTGCGAGTCAGCCGCCTGGCCGAACAACTGGTCCGCGAAACCTGCCTCAAGCAGTGGATCTTGCCGAATCAATTGACCCTGCATGCTGATCGCGGCAGTTCGATGAAGTCCAAACCGTTGGCGATGCTGCTGGCCGATCTAGGTGTGACCAAGACTCATTCGCGACCTCGCGTCTCGAATGACAATCCTAACTCTGAGTCGCAGTTCAAGACGATGAAATACTGTCCGGACTTCCCGGATTTCTTCGGTTCGAAGGAGGACGCCAGGGCCTGGGTCAGACCGTTTTTTGATTGGTACAACAACGAGCATTATCACAGTTCTTTGGGATTACTCCCTCCGGCTACTGTCCATTATGGCCAGGCAGCCGCTTTGCTCGAAAAACGCCAGCGCGTTCTGGATGCGGCTTATGCCGCTCACCCTGAGCGCTTTGTCAAAAAAACATCCCACCGTGCAGTCATTACCTGATGCCGTGTGGATTAACCGCCTGCAGCCGCTGCTGGAAACGGGCGCCGAGTCTCCTCTTGGAGTCTAAATTTTTTACCGAAGTGTCTCAACGTTATTGACACATTCCGCAGGCGGCGCCAACAGATGAAACCGTGAGGCAGGGGGGACTTCATAAGTCTCGCGCTACCTCACGGTTTAGTCTACTGATGCTTACCTCAAAGCTCCGAAATGGATGTAGACGATCACGAAGCTGAAGAGCACCAACGTCTCGATGAACGCGAGACCCAGAATCAAGGCCAACTGAACGCGGTTATACGCGCCCGGGTTGCGAGCCATGCCTTCGCAGGCCGCCGCCGCGACGCGGCCCTGGCCGATGCCGCACAGTCCCGCCGCGATACCAAAGCCGACGCCCGCGCCAATGTAGCCCAAACCCTTGCCGATGCCGCTGCCTTCTGCCTGCGCTCCCGGTGTTTGCGCAAGCGCGGTCATCGCCGAAAAGAGCACAGTCATCAGACCGAAGCTGAGACGAATCAAGTTACGTTTCATTGTTTTCTCCTTTGAGATTGATTTGGTTGATTGTTGATTGGTGACGCGGCGCGGGGAGAGCGGATAAAACTGATATGAAAACTCTACACCTCAATCGCGTTGCCCCGATTCAAAGGATGCGTACGGCTCGTTGTCATCGGCTTCGGGATGAATGCGACGCCAGGTTTACATTGCATATCCTGGGGGATTGCAAGCTCCACACTGCGTTTGCCGCCTCACGAAATGATGAAACCGAATTCAAAGGGCCGATCCGCATCCAGCTAAACAGCGTTGGCGAAATAATGTAAAAAGGCCAGCGCTAAACTTCAATGAGCCGTCGCCGCCGCGTGGTCGTGGGCAGGCGCGGCGTGATGGTCATCCGAGTGATGCGATACTTCGCCGAGATAGACCATCGAAAGAACCATAAAAATGAATGTTTGCAGCACGGCGGTCAGCAGTCCCAGCGGCATCAGCAGCGCAGGTAGAACCCATTGCATCATTGCGGAGATCGCGCCGCTCAATTGCTCTTCGCCGAAAATGTTGCCGAAAAGGCGGACGCTCAGGCTCATGATTCGCGCCAGGTTGCTGATGATCTCAATTGGGAAAAGGATGATCATCACGAAAAGGCTCGGCACCGGACCACCGAAATGTTTCAAATGGCCGAGCAAGCCGTTTTCGCGAATACCGATGTAGTTGTAGTAAAGGAATGAAGTGATGGCCAGCGCCAGCGTTACGTTGAAATTGGCTGTCGGCGCGACCATGTCCGGCAGCATTCCGGTCAGGTTCGACAGCAAAATCAAAATGCCGAAAGTCGCCACGACCGGAAAATGCTTCATCCCACCGGGGCCAACCAGATCGTTGAGCAGCTCGCGAAGCGCCTCGACGCCGACTTCAAAGGTTTGCTGCCGTTTGTGTGGCGATTCGACCGAAAGTTTGCCGCGCAAAAAGGTCAACACCACAACAGAAATCAACACCACGAAGAGGAACATCACGACCTGGGTCGGGATGGGCAGATAGCCTTCAGCGACGTACTGGTCGAAAGTCTTTCCTTCCCCTGGCCAATGCGGGCCGAAGATTTTCAGCGCGCTGTAAATCGGCGGCATGATCGCTTTTTGAATCTCGAAGACCGCCGGGCCTAACCAGTGATTCAGTTTTTCGACAATGATCGGGATGTGTTCGGCGTGAGCAGCCGCCCCGTGTCCGGCGGCTTCGGCTGTCTGCGCCGCCTGACCTGCCGCCGCGCCGTGTTCAGCCGCATCTTGTCCGTGCTCTTGCAGAATGTTCAGTAGAAACATAAATGACGTTTACTCTCTTGATGAATTACCTTGAGCGTTCTCGTTTGTTTTGAAATACCTGAAGAATAAATAAAGCTGATAACCACCTTCGATCATCACTCCGCCGACGAAAGCCGCAAACCCGATCCCGATCCCCAGCGGATCGAAAAAGCCTGTCGAGAGCGCAACTGCCATTACGAAAGCAATGACGAAGTAACGCAGGATGAGCTTCGACGCAGTGAATGGCGGAACTCGTCCGTTTTGCATCACGGCAGCTTGGCTCAAGATCGCGCGCACGCTGCCGCTGAGCCAGCGCAGGTTGAACAGACATAATGCAGCGCCGAGTGATACACCCAGAGCCATTCGCCAACCTGACAGAAACCATCCGGCAATCAATTCTACGGTAATTACAGCATAGGTGTTGCGCTGAAACCGCCGTTCGATCCCACTGTCGTCAATTTGAGTCATCTGCGAAACGGGAATCTTAAACTGGCTTTGTTGGCTCTGTCCAGACGCGCCGAAAATTGTCGGCAGGCGTCATCAGGTGATTTGCACGAAAGGCGCAGCGGTGACCGAGGCGTCATCTTTCGGCGCAGCCTCACCATATTTGCTGAAATAGGCGAGTTGCCGCCGGTAACAACGCTGATTCTCCATATCGAATGCGACGCAGGAGTCAATCGGGCGCGAGTAGACGTGAATGCTGATGGCGCGTTCCTTGCGGTCGCTGAGATTGTAAAGACGATGAATCGTCTGGAGTTTATCCGCTGTCAACACCGGGCCGCCGGCGCCAGCCTCAATTTCACGAATGACCTCCAACTTCGTGTGCTCCGAACCCGCGACACAATCAAGTCCGACAACGTTCTGATATTCCGGATGGTCACAACCGATCCATTTGTAATCAACCACGCCCAGGGAGCCACGTTGAGTGATCATCCAGCAAAGCTGGCCGTTGTGGGTATGAACCGCAGTCTTCTGCCCCGGTTGCCAGCAGATCGTCATCACTTCAACCAGATCGTCGCGGTAGATCAAATTGCGCGTATAAAACTTGTCGTCGAAAAAGACGTATGGATCGAGCGATGAATCCGTAATCTGTATGCTCGAACAGAAATCCAGCACACAGTCTCGCGTGATCAAGCTCTGCTCGAAAGAGCGAAGCTTTTCAATGAAATCATCAATGCTGATCAGGCGCTTGCTCGTCATAATCGCCTCCTGGAAAAGCTGAATTGACGGGATTGATGAAAGAAACGCCTCTTCAATCCCGTCAACCCTGTTTGGCCATTTTACCCGCCGACGTGCACCGCTGGTCGGCGCAAAGGATCCGGCTCAGCCTGCCGCAAAATCTCGTGCGTCACAGGCGCTGTGTCGCCCTCACCAAAGAAGATAAACTTCAGCACGTACCAGATCGGATTTCCTTCTGTCCATCCAAAATAGACGTGTGGGATCTGCCCGGTCGTATTTCGCACATGCAGCAGGAACGCCGCGATCGCGTTCGGCACCGCCGGACTTCTTGTCCGCAGCACTTTGTAATTGCCCACCTGCACCCCGCGTACTCTGAGCACGCCGGAGAAGTCCGAAGCGTCGCCTGGTCTGATCTCGAAGAACAGCACCGGGTCTTCCGCGGGGATGTGATTGTTCCACCGCTCCTCTTTCTCCTTCAGGCGGTACTCATCCACATCGCCGCGGTCAGGGCGGTTGGCGATAATCCTGATCGTGCCTTTCTTCGCTTCTTCGATGAAGGCTCGCG
Source organism: Acidobacteriota bacterium (assembly GCA_022072205.1). Lineage (GTDB taxonomy): Bacteria > Acidobacteriota > Blastocatellia > RBC074 > RBC074 > JAJVID01. Next base: position 22,635 of record JAJVID010000156.1, on the reverse strand, counting down.
CCGTTTCATTCAGTTCTACTCCCTCGATTCGCAACTCCGTCGAACGCAGCGCCCGTGAAATGAACGAAACGATGACAATTGTGCCAATGAAAAACGATGCGATCTTGATACCTTCGGGCCGCTCGATGATGTTGACTATGGTCGTGTAGCCGAAGACCAGAGCAATTGTCAGAAAAGCGTACCTGATCGCGCCCTCACGCCACACGGCCAGGGTTACCGCCACCGCCGCCGAGGTTATCAGCACCAGTACGCCGGTCGCATAAGCGCCACCCTGCGCGTTATGGTCGGCGTCGAAGATGATTGTCACCGCGAACGCGATGGCCGTATAGACCAATACCAACGGTCTGGTCGCGCGCGCCCAATTGGGCGCCATTCCGTAACGCGGCAAATAACGCGGCACGATGTTCAGCAAGCCGGCCATCGCCGACGCGCCAGCGAACCACAAAATCAAAATCGTACTTAAGTCATAGGCCGTGCCGAAATAATCGCCCAGATAATGATGGGCAAGGTAAGACAACGCGCGCCCATCCGCCTCGCCGCCTTTCTGGGTCGCCGTCGCTGGGCGAAATTCCTCCGCCGGGATAAGCATGGTTGTCGCCAAACTGCTGGCGATGAGCATGAAGCTCATGATCAAAGCCGCGCTGAGCAGCAGGCGACGCGTATTGCGAATGCGTCCGGTCGGACTTTTGGGATCGTCGCCCGGCTCGCCTTTTACCAAAGGCATTACGGCCACGCCGGTCTCAAATCCCGACAAGCCAAGGGCGAGTTTGGGAAACAACAGCAGCGAGACACCGATCATCAGAAGCGGGCTTCCTCGAACCTCTGGCATGGCAAACATGGCGTTTTTCCATGCGGGCAACGCCTGCGGATGAGTGAATACCTCATATATCCCTACAGAAACGACCACCACGTTGAGCAGCAAGTAGCAAACCACCAGCAACACCGCCAGACCAATCGCTTCCTTGAAACCTTTAAGGAAGATCGCGCCAAGAATGGTGATCAGGGCAAGCGTGACTGCGACACGGTGATCGTGCAGGAAAGGAGGCGCAAAAGGGTTTTCTACAATATGCGCCGTAGCGTCAGCCGCGGAGAGCGTGATCGTGATTATAAAATCGGTGGCGACGAAACCAAGCAGCACGAGCACAAATAATTTACCGCGCCAGCGTGGGAGCAGGTCCTCCAGCATCGAGATCGAGCCTTCACCATGCGGGCTTTCCCGCGCCACGCGGCTATAGATCGGTAGCGCTCCAAGCAGGGTCAGCAGCACCAGGATCATCGTCGCAATTGGCGAAAGAGCGCCAGCGGCGACAAATGCGATGCTGGGCTGGTATCCGAGTGTGGAGAAATAATCCACGCCGGTCAGGCACATGACTTTCCACCAGGGATGCGCATGATGCCTGCCCTCTTTTTCGTAAGGGCCGCCGACTTCTTCAACTTGACCTTCAAGGAACCATCGTTTGAAAGCGCTTTGAGAACTGAAAGGTGAATCGGTTGATTCAGGCATTCACTGCTCCTGATTCGCGCCTGCGGCTTTACCGGAGGCTGTTGTTAGGCAATACGGCCAAATTATATTTAAATTCCCCGCCAACGCACGCTAATAACTGGCGCGACAAGCCAAGCGCATTAATCAGCGCCATCCTTCCTTATGCATTGCCATTACTGCATTGCAAGCGCGTATCCTAGCATCAACCAAGCGGCGGAAGAAGACTCTCCGAAACCAGTAAAACCGGAGAGCGTGGGGCCTCCATACGCGACAGAGTGACAGAGTGCGGTCAGCCAGCGTGGACTAGCGTAAGTAAACCGTTGTCCCCAATCGTTGACATAGCAATCCCAAATCGCCACGCTCCAATCCCGAATCGGGTAATTATTTCAAACCCTCTTTGAATGCTCTGATTACACCCTGGAATTGTTGTTTCGGACACATGGTAGGCAAATAGATCAGTATCCCCTTGCAAGACAGGTGATTATCTTCCGTTCCGTAATCGAAGTGGCGTTTATCGCGAGGCGATTTGCGAAGACGAACAGGGCAAAGCAACTTATGGCATGGAGCTTGCGTCTGAACGCGCGTTGTAAGACAGAAAAGAAATTTACTGAATTGGATTCTGAGAAGAGAGGAACGGACAATAATGATCAAAAAGACGGGTGACATAACGCTGGCGACGGGTAAAGAAGAAGTGATTGCCGTCAACAACGCCAGAGAGAATGAAGTGGCGGTTGAGAACGGGGCTGTGTCCGTTGAGCATCCAAATACGCAGGAGAAGGTCAATCTGATTATTCACGAATGGCTCACCGACATGTGGCTGCTGACTACCGGTGAGCAGATTGACGCTGATTCTATCGCTAGCAGGAAACACAACGGGCGCCCTCTCGCTATTGTTTGCGATGGCCAGATGAAGCTGATGGAATCAAAGCCTTGCACACTTGATGCGTTACGCGCAGTCGGCATCGAGATGTCATAAAGACCGCAGCCTGAGATAGGCGAAAAATTTTCTGAAATCATGAGGACTGAGAGCACTAAGCTCACTCAGTCCTCTTTTTTTGTCCATTCCGTTCTAAAACGATAATCCCAGATTGCGCGCCTGATGATTGCCTCAACAACCAGCTATTCGTAGCGCAAAGCGACAATCGGATCGAGCCTCGCCGCTTTCCACGCCGGCCACAATCCGAATATCAACCCGATGCCAACGCTCGAAAGGAAACCAGCGAATGGCGCCCAGATCGGCACGTAAGATGGAAGGAACATTTTGATCAGCAAGGTCAGCAACCAACCAATCAGGAGTCCGATCAGACCGCCCGCTCCGGTCAACGTCATGGCCTCAATCAGAAATTGCCACAAAATATCACGGCGACGCCCGCCGATGGCTTTGCGGATGCCGATCTCACGTGTTCGCTCGGTTACAGATACGAGCATGATGTTCATCACGCCAATGCCGCCGACCATCAGTCCCACAGAAGAGATGGCGATCATCGCGATTGCAACGCCAATTGTGATTGAACGGAAAGTCTCGATAATCGAATCGGCGGTCGAGATGTTGAAATTGTTCGGCTGATCGAAAGGCACATTGCGTCGGACGCGCAACAGATCGGTTACCTGATCCAGCGCCGGTTTGAGCATACCTGGCCTGGCGACTGCGAGGATCAGGACGTCTTCCGCTCTGGGCTTCAATTTCTGCGCGACGCTGAATGGCATAAGAATAACGTTGTTCTGATCGTTACTGCCTTCGCCTCCGCCGAAAAGCTGCTCGCGCTTTTCCAGCACGCCGACTACGCGAAACTCGCGTCCACCAATGGTCAGGAATTTATCGAGAGGCGTCATAAAAGGGAAGAATTGATCGGCGACCGAAGCGCCAACGACGCAGACTTCATCGCGGCTGTCGTTCTCCTGTCTAGTGAAGAAACGTCCCTGCGAAAGCACCCAGATGCCCGCTTTCTCGTATTCGGGCAACGTGCCCTGCAACCTGACGGCGGCTGATTCCTTTCCTCCGCCTTTGACTGCGATCTTCCGTCCGAAATAGTCATTCGTGATTTCAAGCATCGGCACGGCGACGTTGATCGTTGGAAGCTGCGAAATCGCAATAGCGTCGTCGTAAGTCAGATTCTTGCGCAGCCGCTCTTCGCGCGAACGTTGCCCAAAGCGGAAGCCCATGCGCGCCGGATCGTATTTGTAGAGAAAGATCGAATTGGTGCCGAACGATTCGATTTGCTGAGTGACTGCGTGGTCAATGCCGCTGATGAATGAAGCGATGACCATCACCGTCACCACGCCTATCACCACTCCGAGCACTGTCAGGAACGATCTCATCTTGTTCGTCCGCAACGTGTCGAGCGCCATCTTGAGATTTTCAAGGACATCACTGCGAATCAGCTTCATGTTTTACTCCACTCTCAATGCTTCAATCGGGTCGAGCATCGCCGCCTTACGCGCGGGCAGGATACCCGAAAGCACGCCGACAAGCCCGGAAACCGTCACCGCCAGGACGACGGCCCAGGCCGGAAGATAAGTGGGGAAAATCGTGGCGGTCACGATTCGCCCCGCGATCCAGGCGAGCAGCACGCCGACAGCGCCGCCAATCGCCGAAAGTGTGATGGCTTCGATCAGGAACTGTTTGAGTATGTCTCCACGCCGCGCGCCCAGACTTTTGCGGATTCCGATCTCTTTTGTCCGCTCGGTCACCGACACCAGCATGATGTTCATGATCACTATGCCGCCGACGATCAGCGCAATCCCAGGCACAGCGATGGCCACGACGAATACCGGACCCAGCAGCCGGTCGCGCAATTCCATGATCGCGTCGGGAGTGCCGACATTGAACGTGTCTTTCTGGCCAAATCTCAAACCGCGCCGCGCGCGCAACAGAGCGCGAACTTCCTCAACAGTTTCGGCGAACTGGTCGTCGTTTTTTGCCGTCCCGACCATGTAAAGGCCGCGCTGACGCACCGGTGGCCCGAAGTTCTTCACGTAAGTTTTAATCGGGATCGTGGCGAAATTGTCCATCACCATGCCGAAGACCGAGCCTTTCACCGCCGACACGCCGACCACACGATAAGGCAGGCCATTGATTGTGATTTCTTTGTCCACCGGAGATGAAGTGGGAAAAAGCTGGCTGGCCACGCCCGCGCCGATAAAGACAACGTTCGCCGCCGAGTTGTCTTCAGTCGCGGTGAAATAACGCCCATCGGCCACGTCAATGTTTTCGATGTCGGCGCAATTGGCCGTCGCTCCATCAACGCTGACGGCTTCCATTGAATCATTGCCGCGTTTGAGCGTCGAACCCGTGCCCATCGCTTTCGCGCCGAGCCTGTCAACCATCGTCGTCCGTTCGAGCAGATAATCGTAATCGGCGAACGTCAATTCCTTGTTGCGTCGCTGCGCTTCGGCAATCGTGTTCGTGTTGCGGAAATCATCAAATCCGAAGCGGCGGATGTTGAACGATTTCGCGCCGATGCCGGCGATCTTTTCGTCAACGTAGCGGTTGAAGCCCTCGATCAGCGAGACGATGACCACCACCGCCGTCACGCCGATGATCATTCCGAGCAGCGTCAACGCCGAGCGCAATTTGTGCGACCAGATCGCGTCGAAAGCCAGTTTGATAGTTTCTCTGAATTCCATACCTGTTTTAGGACGATTGCAAAACCGGATTGGATACGATGTTTTCTGATTTTGGCGAGACAGGCGGTACAGATTCCAGCTCTCACCTGGACGGATTGAGTTTGACGTCGGCGGTGATTTCAATCGCGTCGTCTTTCGCGCCAGCGCGCACGTTCGACAACGTGTAACCGAGCTTCCGTTTTTCGGTCACGTGAGGATTGCCGCCCGCGTCAATCTCCATTTTGCGCGGCAATGAAATTTCTCGGTCGAAGAACGAAGGCAGTTCGATCCGGTTGAGCCACTTGTCGGCTTGCGCCACCGATCGCCGGCTGAAACTGAAATCCTGCCCCGCGATATTCAAGTTGAACCTGACGCTGATCGGCAATGTGGAACCCGGCGCGGCGCGCAGAAAACCCTTTTTCTCTTCGCTGAAAAATTCCAGCGGCAGAGGCTGGTCTTTGATCGAGAAAGTCACGTGCGGCGAAAGCGTGTAAGGAATGCCGTATTCGCGCCCGCTCACTCGCGCGTCCAATTCGCCCTGCCCGCTCAATCTTACCTCGATCTTTCCATCCGTGATCCGTTCGATGTTGAGTTGCGTCACGTCCGCACGGCCCTCGCCGCCTTCGACATCGGTGTAATTCGTGATGTCTACAATCACGTTCACTTCTTCCGAGCGGATGCGCCCGCGCTTCAGACGAATGTCGAAATCAGCGTTGTGCGCCGCAGTCATTTGCGCGAGCAGCGCGTTGATAATGCGGCGGCTCACGCGCACGCTCAGATCGCGGCCGGCGGTCAAACCTTCGCTGAGCCGCGCGATCTCGTTTTCCAACGCCGCCGGGTCGTTGTCATTACCGCTCGTGAATGATGTTTGGATCACGTTCGCCGCGTCCTGATCCATCCGCAGCGCGATCACGATGCGCTTATCGAGCACGAGCAACGACGTGACGGCGAATTTCAGCGGCGCCTGGTAATCGGGCGTTGAAATCTCCATCGGCAATTCGCCTGCGACATCGAAACGGCCAGCCGGAATCCGCATCGTTTCCGAAATCTCCGCCGGGATTTCAAGCGCTGGCAATTCATCGCTCCACGTTTCCGGTTTGAGCCATTCGCCGAAGATCGTCTTCAGGAACAACGAGGAAAGGCGGCCATTCATCAGCTTCACTTCGGTGACCCGCAGCGGTAATCGCAGCGAGTCTTTTTCAATCTCGCCGCTGTTGATCCGCCCGATCAGTTGCAGGTTCACCGTTGTAGACGATTTCGCCTGTATCCCGATTTTGACAATTGCTGCGGCGGGTTTCAGTTCCGCCTCGACCGAAGTCAATTTCAACACGCTGCCGTTCGCCAGCGCGAACTCAAGCCCGACGAGTTGTTGCGCCGCTTCGGAAATTACGCGCTCGTTGAGCGTCACTACGACATCGGCGTCGCGCAACGAGTTGGTCAATTGGAGTTGATCGCGCAGGCTGCGGAGTTCGTTCAACCGTTCGGCTGGACCGATCTGTTGGCCGAATACAAATTGCGTCCCAGCGAAACACAAGAGCGCCGCTAGGATGACAATCACTAATCGAAGTTTTTTCGAGCTTACATCGCGCATAAAAATCTTCGGGATTTACCGGCGGAAACGCGGACATTATACCCGCACAGACTACTCAGCCGCGACAGAGTTGTGTTACAGTTCGCGCGCTTTCCGCAACACGCATCTTCACTGAAAAATAACAAAGACAGGGTTGATGGGATCAATCGCCCCGCGCCCTGTCCATTCCATCACTGAGCAATGAGCGGACTATCCAAACTCGATCTGATTGTCATCGTCGCATACCTTGCCGGAATCACGATCTTCGGACTCTACGTCTCGCGCCGAGTGAAAGACACCGAAGGTTATTTCATGGGCAATCGCCGCTTCGGCAAAGCTCTGATGATCGCGCAGGCGCTGACCACAGGCACGCGCGCCGATTACGCCATCGGCGTGGCCGGAGCGTCGTACGAAATAGGAATGGCGGGCATCTGGTATCAGTGGATGTATATTTTCTCGACGCCGTTTTTCTGGCTGCTGTCGCCGATCTTCCGCCGGACGCGTTACACGACGACGGCGGATTTTTTTGAAGAGCGTTTCAGCAAACCGCTCGGCGTTGGCTATTCGTTCTTCGCGCTTTACCTGTTCATGCTCTGGCAGGGCACGATCATCAAAGGCGCGGCGCTGACTGTGGCCGGCATCACCGGTTTGTCCGAGACGTGGATTATCTGGGGCGTGACGGCGTTGTTCGTGCTATTCGGCGTCGCGGGCGGGTTGGTGGCTACGGTCAACACCGATTTCATCCAGGGCATCTTCATTCTCGTCCTCTCGTTCATGCTCATTCCGTTCGGATTGAGCGCCGTAGGCGGATTCTCCGGCTTGCACGCCAAACTCGACCCGCAGATGTTCTCACTGCTCGCCGAAAAAGAGCTGTCGCTGTTTCCGGTGACGATGCTCGTGATCAGCGGGTTGGTCGGCATCGTGGCGCAACCTCATCACATGGCGGTCGCGGGCAGCGGCAAGACCGAGATGAATTGTCGCGTCGGATGGTGCTACGGCAATTTCATCAAACGGCTCTGCACAATCGGCTGGGCGCTGACCGGCTTGATCGCGGCGGCGATGTTCGCTGGCGCTTACGCTCACGATAAACGCGAACTGGTTTTCGGCGCGATGATCAAACAGTTGCTCCCTTCGGGGCTGATCGGTTTGATGATCGCCGCGATTATCGGGACGGTGATTGCGTCCTGCGCGGCGTTCATGGTTTCAGGCTCGGCGCTCTTCACGCGGAACCTCTACAAAAAATTCCTGAAGCCCGAAGCCGACGACGCGCATTATCTGCTGGTTGGCCGCTTCGTTTCAGCCGCGCTGACTGTGGGCAGCCTGCTCTTCGCGCTCTACATGCCGTCGGTCGTGAAAGCAACTGTTCATTTCGTCACCATCGTGGCCTTCGTCGGCATTCCGATGTGGGTCGGCATCATCTGGCCGCGCGCGAACGCGAAAGGCGCATGGGCCAGCATCATCGGCAGTTCCGCGATGTTCTTCGCCGCGCAGAAGATCGGCTGGGGGCAGGGCGGGCAACTGCTCTCGGCGCTGCTGGTCGGTTTCGCGCTGGCGATCATCGTCAGCCTGCTGACGCAGCCTGAACCGGCTGATCGCTTGCAACGTTTTTACACGTTGATGCACACGCCTGTCGGCGAGGAGGAAAACCTGGAACGCGCAGGATTGAAAGTTGCAGGCGATTGAGAAGACTGAGAGGCGATATGATCGAAGAGAAAATCGAAACACAGAAAATTTCAAACCTCGTGCCGCCGATTCCGCGCTCAAAGCTGGAAGAGGACGGACATTCGCTGCTGATCGTTGATCTGCTGCGTCTGCATCAGAGATTCAGCTACAAACGTTATCGCCTGGACGTGATCGGGTTTCTGCTGGCGTGGCTGTGGGTCGTGTTGCTGCTCGCGCTGGGATATTGGGTTACGAGGATCGGAGCTTGAATGAGGGCAAGAGGCAAAATCGGGGCTGGCGAAAAAACGACTGACGTGATCGCCGCAGGCGGGCGCATCGAAGAAATTCATCCTGCCGGCCTTTCGCAGGCTTGTGATCTCGGCGGCGAAGGTTTTCGCATCGCGCCTGGATTGGTTGATATTCAGATCAACGGCTACGACGGCGTTGACTTCAACGACGCTGATACGGACACCGAGCAAATCGTCGCAGCTACGCGGCAGCTTTGGCGCACGGGAGTGACGGCGTTTTGTCCGACAATCATCACCGGGTCGTTCGATCACATCGCCAAATGCATCTCGAATCTGGTTCGCGCCGCCGATGAATCGCCGGAGTTCGCGCGCGCGATGATCGGCATTCACGTCGAAGGCCCATTCATCTCGACGGAAGATGGCCCGCGCGGCGCGCATCCGAAACAGCACGCGCGCCCGCCCGATTGGAACGAATTTCAAAAGTGGCAGGGCGCCGCGCGCGGGCAGATTCGCATCATCACGCTTTCGCCCGAATGGCCCGGCGCGATTGATTTCATCGAACGCGCGGCAGCGGCAGGCGTCATCGTCGCCATCGGCCACACCGCTGCGACTCCAGCGCAAATCGCCGATGCGGCGCGAGCCGGGGCGAGACTTTCGACGCATCTCGGCAACGGCTCGCACGCGAAGATTGACCGCCATCCGAATTACATCTGGGAGCAGTTGGCCAACGACGATCTGTGGGCGAGCTTCATCGTTGACGGCCACCATCTGCCGCCATCGGTAGTGAAATGCTTTCTGCGCTCGAAAGGCGTCGCGCGCGGCATTCTCGTCAGCGATGCAATCGCGGCTGCTGGCAAACCGGCGGGACGATACAAACTCGGAAACGTTGAAGTCGAAGTCACACCCGCGCGCCGCGTCTGCCTGCCCGGCACGCCTTATCTGGCAGGTTCGGTTTTGGAAATGCACGAGGCTGTCGCGAAGACGGTTCAGTATTCCGACGCGACGCTCGATGACGCTCTGCTGATGGCCAGCCACAATCCGGCGAAACTGCTTGGCGTCGCCGGTCAATTCGGATCAATCGAAGCCGGGCGCCGGGCGGATTTGATCCTGTTCCGATGGGACGACGAAAATTCGGCGCTCGACGTGGCCGCGACTGTCGTCAACGGCGAAACAGTCTTCGCGGCGATTTGATCCTTGACTGAAAGGAAAAGCGGAAATGAACAAACAGAATCTGCACGGGCGCGTAGCAATTGTCACCGGCGCCAGCACGGGCATCGGACGCTGGGCCGCAATCGCGCTGGCTGAATGCGGCGCGGCTGTGGCGATCAATTACAATAAAAATCAGGGTGGAGCTGAAGAGACGCGCCACATCATCGAATCGCAAGGCGGGCGCGCAATCATCGTTCAAGCCGATGTTTCGACGAAACAGGGCGCGCAATCGCTGGTCGAAACCGCGCGCGCGCAACTTGGGCCGATAGATATTCTGGTCAACAACGCAGGCGATCTGATCCAACGCTGTTCGTTGCTCGAATTCAGCGAGGAGTTGTGGGATCGCGTGATGGACTTGAACTTCAAAAGCGTGCTGTTCTGTTCGCAAGCCGTGATGCCGGAGATGATGGATCGCGGTCACGGAGTGATTGTCAACGTCGGTTCAATCGCCGGGCATCACGGAGGCGGCCCCGGCGCGGCTGTTTACGCGTCGGCGAAAGCCGGCGTGATGTGTTTGACGAAAGGACTGGCCAAAGAGCTTGCGCCTTACGGCGTGCGCGTCAATGGCGTCGCGCCCGGAGTGATTGACACGCCCTTCCACGAAAGGATGTCCACGCCGGAGCTGTTGCGGCAATTCGTCACCACGATACCGCTGGGCCGCGTGGGAACGTCGGAAGAATGCGGCCGCGTGATCGCGTTCCTGGCTTCGGATGCCGCGAGCTATATTCAAGGCGAGATGATTGAGATCAACGGCGGCCAGTTGATGGTCTGATCGAAGAGGGAAAAGGAGTTTGATATGAAGAGATGTTTTGATTATCTGGGTAAACATGGAGTGTATTTGGCTGCGCTCGCGTTGGCGGTTTTCACCGCCTGTTCCGGCGGCGTCACCGGCCAGAAAGCGACCGCCGCCGACGCCGAGAAATTCATCGCGGAAGCCGAGAAGCGTTATTCGGACGTGGGCATCAAAGCCGGCCGCGCAAGCTGGGTGCAGAGCAATTTCATCACGTACGACACCGAGTTACTCTCGGCGGAAGCTCAGGACAACCTGGTTGCCACGCTCAAAGAGTTGAATAACGAAGCGCGCAAATTCGACGGAATGCAATTGCCGCCGGACGTGGCGCGCAAACTCAAACTGCTGAAGCTTGCCGTTCCGCCTGCGCCTTCAAACCCAGCCGAGCGCGAGGAATTGACGAAGCTCACGGTCAAGATGGAGAGCGACTACGGCAAGTTTGAATACTGCCCGGAACAGGGTGGCGCTGATGCTGCGAAGAAAAAATGTCAGAGTCTCGGCGACCTCGAAACGATTATGGCCCAGAGCCGCAATGCCGAAGAGTTGAAGAACGCCTGGGCGGGTTGGCATAAAGTCTCGCCGCCGTACCGCAAGGATTACGCTCGCTTCGTCGAGCTTGCCAACAAGGGCGCGCGCGAAATGGGATTTCAGGACGCGGGCGCGATGTGGCGGTCGAATTACGACATGCCGCCCGACGAATTCGCAAAAGAGATGGAGCGGCTGTGGATTCAGGTCAAGCCGCTCTACGATTCGCTGCACACTTACGTGCGCGCAAAGTTGCGGCAGAAATACGGCGATGTCGTGCCCGCCAGCGGCCCGATCCCCGCGCATCTGCTCGGCAATATGTGGAGCCAGACCTGGGGCAACATCTACGACATCGCCAAGCCTCCGAGCGGCGCGCCGACTTACGATTTGACGAAGATTCTCGAAAGCAGAAAGACTGACGCGAAGCAGATGGTGCGTTATGGCGAAGGATTTTTCACCTCGATTGGTTTCGATCTGCTGCCGCAAACATTCTGGGAGCGTTCGCTGTTCACCAAGCCGCAGGATCGCGCCGTCGTCTGCCACGCCAGCGCCTGGGACATTGATAACCAGAAAGACGTGCGGCTGAAGATGTGCATCAAGATCAACGACGAAGATTTTCAGACCGTCCATCACGAGCTTGGCCACAACTATTACCAGATGGCTTACGCGCCGCAGCCGCCGCTTTATCAAAACAGCGCGAACGACGGCTTCCATGAAGCCATCGGCGACGCCATCGCGTTGTCGGTCACTCCCGAATATTTGAAGAAGATCGGATTGATTTCCACTGTGCCGCCCGAAAGCGCCGACATTGGGTTGTTGATGAGACTCGCGCTCGACAAAGTCGCGTTCCTGCCGTTCGGTTATCTGGTTGACCAGTGGCGGTGGAAAGTCTTTTCGGGCGAAATCGGGCCGGGCGATTACAACAAAGCCTGGTGGGAGTTGCGCGAGAAGTATCAGAACATCGCGCCGCCCACGCAGCGCGGCGAAAACGATTTCGACGCCGGAGCGAAATATCACGTGGCGGCCAATGTCCCTTACGCGCGTTATTTCCTCGCGGACATCCTGCAATTCCAGTTTCACCGCGCGATGTGCCGCGAAGCCGGTTACAAAGGCCCGCTCAATCGCTGTTCGATTTACGGCAACAAACAGGTGGGCGAAAAATTGAAGAAGATGCTGGAGATGGGACAGAGCCGCCCCTGGCCGGAAGCTTTGAAGGCGTTGACCGGCGAAGAGAAGATGGACGCGACCGCGATCATTGATTATTTCGCGCCGCTCAAGGCGTGGCTGGATGAACAGAACAAGGGGATGGCGGCGAAATAGGGAGCGAAGGAAAGGGCACAAGGGGCCTGTGCTATAATCCGATTTCATCAAACGCTTACAAAATCGGAGAGGAAAGCTTAATGCCAATGCACGAAGTGATGATCGAGATGGGCTTCTCTTCCGCGCACGCGTTGCGCGGATACAAAGGGAAGTGCGAAAACACGCACGGCCACAATTACAAAGTCGAAGTCCATGTGCGCGGGCGCAAGCTCAACAACATCGGCCTGCTGATTGATTTCAAAGACCTGAAAACGGCGACCAGGAAGGTGGTAGATTATCTCGACCACAAAAACATCAACGAACTGCCGCCGTTCGACGTTGAGGTGAATCCGTCAGCGGAAGAGATGGCCGTGTTTTTCCTGCACGAAGTAGGACGGCAGGTGAACGACGACCGCGTGCAGGTTTACAAAGTGCGCGTGTGGGAGACGGACACCTGCGTGGCCACTTACACGATTGACGGCTAATCGTGATTTTCACGAGGAGTAAAGTTATGTCAGAGAAACAGCAAACTGTGTGCGATCCGTTCAGCTACCTGGCCGATTCGTTCTGGGCGAGTCTGCCTGAAGAAACCGCCAATGAGCTGGCCGATTTCAAGAAGCGCGTGCTCAACGGGATCAAGAGCACGGTTGATTCCGTGATTGACCACGAAATCAACTGGACCGATCAGCGTCTCGAAAACGCCCGCCGGATGCGTGAAGAGCATCGCCGGAACTCCGCTGAAGACGCGCCTCCGAATCCCGCATAGATGTCTGATCCCATCAAACAAGTTGACGCCGCCGTCATCGGCGGAGGCGTGATCGGCTGCTCAATCGCCTGGCGGCTGGGACAGGCTGGAATGCGTGTCGTTGTCATCGAACGCGGGCGTGTCGGCGGCGAAGCTTCACACGCCGCCGGCGGAATGCTCGCGCCGCTGGCCGAGGCCGAACGTGCAGACGATTTCTTCAATCTCACCGTAGCCGGGCTTGCGATGTACGCCGATTTCGCGCGCGAGTTGAAAGAGTCGAGCGGCGTTGATGTTGAATACCGCGCTGAAGGGACGCTCTACCTGGCGTTGACCGAGGAGGACGAAGAAGAGATAGACCGCCGCTGTCGGTGGCAACACGAGGCGGGTTTGAATGTCGAACGCCTCGACGCGTCGCGCGCTCTCGAACTCGAACCACTGATCAATCCGGCGCTGCGGTTCGCGTTGAAATATCCCGGCGACCATCAGGTTGATAATCGTCGCCTGATGACAGCGCTGCACGCCGCAGCGCTGAATGCCGGCGTGGAATTCTGGCCCTACACCGAAGCGCGGGAGTTGTTGGTCGAAAGCGTTTCCGGTCAGAAGCGAATCACCGGCGTAGCGACGGCGCGTGGCGAAGTTCGCGCCCGCGCGGTTGTGGTCGCCGCCGGAAGCTGGTCGAGCCTGCTTCGCTGCGATGAACCGCCGCGATTTGAAATTGAACCGGTGCGCGGACAGATGGTGGCGATTGAAATGCCCGCGCCCGCTGTGCGCCACGTGATCTATTCGTGTCGCGGTTATCTGGTTCCGCGCCTCAGCGGTTTTTTGATCGCAGGATCAACGACAGAGCGTGCTGGTTACGACAAACGAGTGACGGCGGGCGGCGTGGCTTCGATCATCGAACGGGCGATTGAAATTACGCCGAGCCTGGCCAATCAGACGGTCACCGAAACCTGGGCGGGATTGCGCCCGCATGCGCCGGATGATCTGCCGATCCTGGGCGCTGATCCGCGCGTGGCGGGTTTGATTTACGCCACAGGCCATTACCGCAACGGCATCCTGCTCGCTCCGATCACCGCCCGCGCGATCAGCGAGTTGATCATCAAAGGTGAGAGCTTGATCAACCTCGCGCCTTTCAACGTCGCGCGGTTTGCGCGCCACAGTGGAGCCGGCTGAGCGCGTAAAACAATCCGACCAGCGTCTTCGCGTCTCGAATCTCTCCGCGCCTGATCATTCTCTCCAATTCATCCAGGCTGAACGCGCGAATTTCACCGATGATCTCGTCTTCATCGAGCGATTGTTCCTTGCGCTTCAATCCGCGCGCGAAGAAGACGTGAATGATTTCATCGCTGCTGCCCGGCATCGCATAACATTCGCAGACCTTCTCCAGAACTTCAGCCTTGTAGCCGGTTTCTTCAGCCAATTCGCGCGCGGCGCATTCTTCCGGCGTTTCGGTCGGAATCATGCGTTGATTCTCTTCGCGCCCGCTCATCGTTCCCGCAGGCAATTCCCACAACTCCTCATTCGCCGCATAACGATATTGGCGCATCAGCGCGATGTGATCATCGTCAACGAATGGCGCGATCACGCAGATTCCCGGATGGCGAATCGTTCCGCGCGTGGTTGTTTTACCTGTCGCCTTGTTCAAGATCGTTTCGCTGTTGACCAGCCAGCGCAACTCCTCGCCGTGCGTTGAATTGCGCGTCTCACGATATTTCGTCTCGACTTCCTGCCATTCAAACTGCTTCTTAAATTGATTGTCCATAAACAAATATCTACCGCAGAACGCAAGACCAGCGCCAGCGCTCAGGCGCGAAATCAAAACCGGCTGCAGCAGATCACCATGTTTACAAACACGAACGAGGCGATATTACTGTTCGATCTCTTCCTCACTCATATTGCTAACGACCTTTTAACGCCTTCCTGATGATCTCTTAATGGCCTGTTTATGACTTCCTTATCTTTTTCTTGCTAGATTCCGATCTCCGATGAACATTGGCTGATTTTTCGTGAGCGCCGCTCGAAGCGGCCCAGGCTGGGGGAATATGCCTCAAATTTTTCATCGCAGCACGAATACGATTGCGCGGGTGAGCATCTTCGGCGGCCTGTTCTTTCTGGCTTTCCTGGTCTGGGCGCTTTACGAGTTGCAGGCCTCGTCTTACAACACGCGAGCCTTCGTCGCGCGCGCGCAGCCGGTGCAGTTCAGTCACAAACATCACGCGGGCGACGACGGGATTGATTGCCGTTATTGCCACACGACGGTCGAGACTTCGGCCTTCGCTGGCATCCCGCCGGTCAAGACTTGCATGAATTGCCATTCGCAGCTTTTCGCCGACAACGCCTATCTAGCGATTGTGCGCGACAGCTTCAAAAACGACAAAGCGATCCACTGGACGCGCGTTCACGACCTGCCTGACTTCGCCTATTTCAATCACAGCATTCACGTCAACAAAGGCGTTGGCTGTTCGACCTGTCACGGGCGTGTGGACGAGATGCCGCTGACCTGGCAGGTGGCTTCGCTACAAATGGAGTGGTGTCTCGAATGCCATCGCGCGCCGGAAAAATACGTCCGCCCGCGCGATCAGGTCTTCAATATGGATTGGCAGCCGCCGCCCGATCAGGTTGAGCAGGGGAAGAAGCTGGTCGAGCAGTACCGCATCCAAAGCGCAAACGTGATTACGAGTTGTTCAACCTGTCACCGTTGAACCTGAGGGGGGAACCGATGTCTGTCAGTGACCAAAAACTCGATCTCGCCGCCGTCCGCCAACGCCTGGGCGCCGCGCGTGGCAAGGAATACTGGCGCAGTCTGGAAGAGTTGGCGGACACCGAAGGGTTCAGAGAGTTGCTGCATCGTGAGTTCCCGCGCCAGGCTTCGGAATGGCAGGACGGGATTGGGCGCCGAAGATTTTTACAGTTGATGAGCGCGTCGTTTGCCCTGGCCGGATTGTCGGCCTGCACGCGCCAGCCGACCGAACAGATCGTGCCTTACACGCATCCGCCCGAAGCGATTGTTCCGGGAAGGCCGCTCTTCTTTGCCACGGCGATGATGGTTGGGGGTATCGCCGAGGGCCTGCTCGTCGAGAGCCACGAAGGGCGGCCTACAAAAATCGAAGGCAATCCGGATCATCCGGCAAGCCTCGGCGCGCCGAGCGTCGCTGCGCAGGCCTCGACGCTCGGCCTATACGACCCTGACCGCTCGCAGACGATCACTTATCTCGGCGACATCCGCCCCTGGAGCGCGTTCCTCGGCGAGGCGCAGAAAGTGGCCGCTTCGCAACAGGCCAGTAAAGGCGCGGGGCTGCGATTGCTGACCGAGACCGTTACTTCGCCTGCGCTCGTCAATCAAATCAAGATGCTGCTCGCGCAGTTTCCTTCGGCGAAATGGATTCAGTATGAACCAGTCAATCGCGACAACGCGCGGGCGGGCGCGATGCTCGCGTTCGGCGAGGACGCGGGCACGATTTATCACTTCGACAAAGCCGACGTGATTCTCTCGCTCGACGCCGATTTTCTGGATTGCGGGCCGGGCCATCTGCGCTACACGCGCGATTTCGCGGCGAGAAGAAAGCTCGATGGAGACCGGAGCGAGATGAACCGGCTCTACGTGGTCGAAAGCTCGCTCAGCAACACCGGCGCGACCGCCGATCACCGGTTGCCGATGCGTCCGAGCCGGATTGAAAGCTTCGCGCGAGCTATCGCGGCAGGGATCGGCGTTCAGGGAGTGAAGATTGAGATGGAGCCATCTCACTCGGAATGGATAGCGGCGCTCGCACGCGACCTGCAACAACACCGAGGGCGCAGTCTGATCATTGCTGGCGATTACCAGCCGCCCATCGTTCACGCCCTGGCGCACGCGATGAACCACGCGCTGGGCAATTTCGGTAACACCGTCACGTTCACCGCTCCGATCGAAGCCGAACCAACTGATCAGACCGCAGCCTTGCGCGAATTGGCCGGAGAGATGGAAGCAGGCCGCGTTGACACGCTGGTCATCATCGGCGGCAATCCGGTTTACAACGCGCCCGCCGACCTGAAATTCGGCGAGCGCATGAACAAAGTAAAACTGCGCATTCATCTCGGCCTTCACCACGACGAGACTTCGGACCTCTGCCACTGGCACATTCCCGAAGCTCACTACCTGGAAGCGTGGAGCGACGCGCGCGCTTACGACGGCACGGTCTCGATCATTCAGCCGCTCATCGCGCCGCTTTATCAGGGCAAATCGGCGCACGAGTTGATCGCGGCCTTCGGCAATCAATCGGATAAATCAGGCTACGAAATTGTCCGCGATTACTGGAAGAGCCAGCGCGTATCCAACACTGCCGGCGCTGCCGGGGGCGATTTCGAGCAGTTCTGGCGCAAGGCGCTGCGCGATGGCTTCATTGAAAACACCGCATTGCCGGCCAAACAAGTGACATTGAAGTTCGCCGATAACAATCCGCCAGCGCAAAATCCGCAATCCGCAATCCGCAATCCGCAATTAGAAATCGTCTTCCGACCCGATCCGTACATTCACGACGGACGTTTTGCGAACAACGGCTGGCTGCAGGAATTGCCGCGCCCGATCACCAAACTGACGTGGGACAACGCGGCGCTCATCAGCCCGGCGACCGCCGAACGACTCGGTCTGGCTTACGAGATCAGTTCGCGCGGCGGCGAGCACGGGCAGATTTTCGCCGACGTGGTTGAGTTGCAATTTCAGGGACGAGCGGTCCGCGCTCCCGTCTGGATTATGCCGGGCCACGCTGACGATTGCGTGACGGTTCATCTGGGCTTTGGCCGCACGCGCGTGGGGAACACGGGCAATGGCGCAGGCTTTAACGCTTACACAATCCGCACGTCCGACGCGCCGTGGTTCGGCGCCGGACTCAACCTGCGCAAGACCGGCGAGCGATATGCGCTGGCCACGACGCAGCTTCATCACAACATGGAAGGACGCGAGCTTGTTCGTTCGGCGACGCTCGATGAATACCGCAAGCAGCCGAACTTCGCGCACGAGAAAGAACCTGCGCCCGCGAAGGACGATACGCTCTATCAGAATTTCGAGTATCCGAATTACGCCTGGGGAATGGCGATTGATCTGAACGCCTGCACCGGCTGCAACGCCTGCGTCGTCGCCTGCCAATCTGAAAACAACATTCCGATTGTCGGCAAAAACGAAGTGATGCACGGGCGCGAGATGCACTGGATTCGCATTGACCGCTACCATCAGGGCGATCCCGGCAATCCAAACACCTTCTTCCAGCCCGTCCTCTGCCAGCAATGCGAGAACGCGCCGTGCGAAGAGGTCTGCCCGGTCGGCGCGACGGCGCACAGTTCCGAAGGCTTGAACGACATGGTTTACAACCGCTGCGTCGGCACGCGGTATTGCTCGAACAACTGCCCGTACAAAGTGCGCCGCTTCAACTTCCTGCTCTTTCAGGATTGGGAGACGCCGAGTTTGAAGCCGTTGCGCAATCCCGACGTGACCGTGCGCTCGCGCGGCGTGATGGAGAAATGCTCTTACTGCGTGCAGCGAATCAACGCGGCCAAGATTCAAGCGGAGAAGGAGGGACGGGCGGTGCGCGACGGCGAGATCGTCACGGCCTGCCAGGGCGCGTGCCCCGCCGAAGCCATCGTCTTCGGCAACATCAACGACAAAGAAAGCCGCGTGGCGAAGCTCAAGGCCGAGCCGCGCAATTACGGATTGCTGGCGGAATTGAACACGCGGCCACGGACGACTTATCTGGCGGCGGTGCGAAATCCGAACCCGGAGCTTGAGGAAGCTTGAACCACGATGACGAAAGAGGACAGAAGCAATGTGGCGAGTGTTGACACGACGCAAATGCCGGTGATCGGTCCCGGTCACAGCTTCGCTTCGGTCACCGACAAGATCAGTTCGATTGTGCTCACGCATCGCACGCCGAAAGGATGGTTCATCGGTCTGGCGCTCTCGTTCTCGCTGGTGATGATTTTGTCGGGCGCTGTGGGTTTGCTGCTCGTCAAAGGCGTCGGCGTCTGGGGCATCAACATTCCGGTGGCGTGGGGCTTTGCGATAGTCAATTTCGTCTGGTGGATCGGGATCGGGCACGCGGGCACGCTGATTTCGGCGATCCTGCTGCTGCTCAATCAACGCTGGCGCACTTCGATCAACCGCTTCGCCGAAGCGATGACGCTTTTCGCAGTGATGTGCGCGGGGATGTTTCCGCTGCTGCACCTGGGGCGGCCGTGGGTCTTCTACTGGCTCTTTCCTTATCCCAACACGATGAACGTGCAGCCGCAGTTTCGCAGCCCGCTGGTCTGGGACGTGTTCGCGGTCTCGACTTACTTCATGGTCTCGCTGCTCTTCTGGTTTGTGGGATTGATTCCCGACCTGGCGACGTTGCGCGATCGCGCGCGCAGTTTGTGGGGAAAAGTGATCTATGGCGCGCTGGCGATGGGCTGGCGCGGTTCGGCGCGGCACTGGCATCGTTACGAAATCGCGTACCTGCTGCTCGCGGGATTGGCCACGCCGCTCGTCGTTTCGGTTCACACGGTAGTCAGCTTCGATTTCACGATTGCGATTCTGCCCGGCTGGCATTCGACGATCTTTCCGCCTTACTTCGTCGCGGGCGCGATCTTTTCGGGCTTTGCGATGGTGTTGACGCTGGCCATTCCGCTCAGGAAGTTTTACGGCCTCGAGGATTTCATCACCACGCGGCATCTGGACAATATGGCGAAGGTCATGCTTGCCACCGGCTTGATCGTAGCTTACGGCTACCTGATGGAGTTTTTCATGGCCTGGCGCAGCGGCAACAAGTTCGAGTGGTACATGACGATGAACCGGCTGCGCGGGCCTTACTGGCCGGTCTACTGGGGCGTGCTGTTGTGCAACGTGGCGCTGCCGCAACTGCTCTGGTCGCGGCGCCTGCGGCGTAGCGCGCTGGCGCTGTTCCTGCTCTCGCTGGTGATCAACACGGGGATGTGGCTGGAGCGTTATTTGATCGTCGTGGTTTCGCTGGCGCGCGATTTTATGCCGTCGGCGTGGGGGATGTATCGCGGGACGGTGTGGGATTACGCCGTCTTCATCGGCACGCTCGGATTCTTCGTTTTTATGATGTTTCTCTTCATCCGCTTCCTGCCGGCGATCTCGATCTTCGAGATGCGCACGTTGCTGCCCGAAGCGGAAGTGAAAGGAGAAGCGAAAGAAGGTGTGAAATGGAAAGAAGGCCAGCCGTCTACGGTCTGATGGCCGAGTTCGACAATCCGACTTCTCTCCTTGACGCGACCAGCCGCGCGTACCGTGAAGGCTATCGGCGGATGGACGCCTACACGCCGTTTCCGGTTGAGGGGCTGTCCGAGGCGCTGGACTTCCGGCGCACGCGCGTGCCGCTGATCGTGCTGTTGGGCGGCCTCGTCGGATGTTTCGGCGGATTCTTTTTGCAGTACTACATCGCGGCGATCTATTGGCCGATCATCGTCGGCGGGCGTCCGTTCAACAGTTGGCCCGCGTTCATTCCGGTGACGTTTGAATTGACAGTGCTGTGCGCGGCGCTCTCGGCGTTTTTGGGAATGCTGGCGCTCAACGGATTGCCGCAGCCGCACCATCCGGTCTTCAACGCGCCGCGATTCGAAATGGCGTCGCGCGACCGCTTCTTTCTCTGCATTGAAGCCACCGATCCGAAATTCGAGGCGGCGGCGACGCGACGATTCCTGGAGAGCCTGGGGGCGCGGGAGGTGAGTGATGTTGAAGATTGAGAAAAGCGGAAGACAGAAGACAGAAGACAGAAGGCAGAAACGTAGCGGCGATAAGTTTCCGAGACGTCGTGAACGCATATGGCGGTGGCTGTCTACCTTCTGTCTTCTGTCTCCTGCCTTCTGTCTTCTTCTTTCCGGCTGCCGCCAGGACATGCACGATCAACCGAAGTACACGCCGTTCCGCCCGAGCGAGTTTTTCGCCGACGGCAGATCGGAACGCCCGCTGGTTGATGGAACCGTGCCGCGCCGCGATTTGAGAGCAGACCCGGCTCGATCCGACGGCGATTCGAGCGGCGGACGAGCGTTTCAACCTGACGAGACATCAGCGGCGCAAACTGATCTGGCCAAAGCGACGACCTTGCCGTTCCCGCTTACAAAAGAAGTTCTCGATCGCGGGCAGGAGCGGTTCAACATCTCCTGCGCGCCGTGTCACAGCCGCGGAGGCGATGGCGACGGGATGGTCGCGCAGCGCGGCTTTCGCCACCCGCCGTCGTACCACATTGACCGTTTGCGCGAAGCTCCGCTCGGACATTTCTACGACGTGATGACCAACGGCTTCGGCGCGATGCCGAGTTATGCCGATCAGGTGGCGCCGCGCGACCGCTGGGCGATTGCGGCTTACATCCGCGCGCTGCAATTGAGCCGCAACGCGACGCTCGCCGATGTGCCGCCCGCAGAACGCAGCAAGTTGGAGGAGAAGAAGCAATGACCGAGATCACGACTTACACGTCGCCGCCCGAACTGGGCCGCTTCCAGCGCGAGGCACTCGTCGTTGGCATTGCCGCCGCCGTGTTGTGCGTCGCCGGATGGCTGATCAGCCCGGAACAGTTCTTCCAGTCTTATCTGATCGGCTATCTGTTCTGGTGGGGCATCGCGCTCGGCTGTCTGGCGATTGTGATGCTGCAACACCTGACGGGCGGCGATTGGGGAGTGGTGATCCAGCGGTTGCTCGAATCGGCGACGCGCACGATGCCGCTGCTGCTGGCGCTGTTTCTGCCGCTCGCGTTCGGCATGCGCAAACTTTATTCGTGGTCGCGCGCGGATGTGGGTGAGCATCACCAGGACGCGTGGCTGAGCGCGCCGTTCTTTCTTTTGCGCGCGGTGATCTATTTCGCCATCTGGCTGGTAATGGCCTGGTTGCTCAATCGCTGGTCGCGCGAACAGGACAGCAACGCCGATCCGCGATTGAAGCGGCGGATGCAAACGCTGAGCGGGCCGGGCCTCGTGATTTACGCGCTGACCGCGACCTTCGCCGCGACCGATTGGCTGATGTCGCTCGTGCCCGAATGGTACTCGACGATATTCGGTTTGCTGGTGATCGGCAGCCAGGCGCTGTCGGCCTTCGCCTTCGTGATTATGACGGCGGCGCTGCTGGCGCGACGCGAGCCGATGAACCACGTCTTCGCGCCAAAACATTTTCACGACATGGGCAAGCTGCTGCTCGCCTTCGTGATGATCTGGGCTTATCTGGCTTTTTCGCAACTGCTGATCATCTGGGCGGGCAATCTGCCCGAAGAGATTCCGTTTTATCTGCCACGCATGAAAACGAACTGGCGCTGGATCGGCGTTTTGCTGATCGCCTTTCAATTCGCGCTGCCGTTTCTGCTGCTGCTGTCGCGCGAGCTGAAGCGGCATACACGATCATTGATCGTCGTGGCCGCGCTGGTCATCGCGATGCGCTTCATTGACCTGTTCTGGCTGGTCGCGCCGCAATTCCATCGCCAGGGCATACGGTTTCACTGGCTCGATCTGACGGCGGTGATCGCGCTGGGCGGCGTCTGGCTG
>JAJVID010000217.1:9114-26867 GCA_022072205.1 Acidobacteriota bacterium | reverse complement strand
TCAGGCAATCGCGACGCGCGCACGCCGAACCTGGATCGTTTCTTCCGCGAAGGCGCTTACCTGCGCAACGCCTTCGCCTCGACGCCCGTCTGTTCGCCTTCGCGCGCGAGCCTGATCACCAGCCGTTACGGGACTGAACTCGGCATCACCGACTGGATCAATCCGAACTCTGAGCCGGAGGTTGGACTCTCGCCTGAGATTGCGACGTGGCCGAAGCTGCTCAGCGACGCCGGATACTTCAACGGGCTGATCGGCAAATGGCATCTTGGCACGCAGGATCGCTTTCATCCGTCGAAGTTCGGATTCAAATACTTCATGGGCTTCCGCGCCGGCGGCGTGGCCACGAAAGCTCCGAAGCTGGAGGTCAACGGCGAGGTCAAACAGGTCGAAGGCTTCACCGTAGACATCGTCACCGACGACGCGATCCGTTTTCTCGCTGAGCATCGCGACAAGACTTTCATGCTGATGCTCAACTACCGCGAGCCGCACACGGCCTATCTGCCGGTGCGCGACGAAGACTGGCGGAAGGTCGCCGCTCTCGATCCGCAAATTGCCGAACATCCCGATCTGGACGTGGCTCGCGCCAAAAAGCTCATGCGCGAATATCTGGCCAGCGTCGCCGCCATTGACCGCAACGTCGGGCGGCTGTTCGCGGCGATTGACGAATTGAAGTTGCGCGAGAACACGGTCGTCATCTTCACCAGCGATCACGGCTACAACATCGGCCACCACGGCGTCTGGCACAAAGGCAACGGCCACCTGCTGACCAAGGGCAGCGACGCTTATCGCGCCACTGATCCGCGCATTCAACGTCCGAACGTCTTCGACACTTCGCTGCGCACGCCCACCGCCGTCCGCTGGCCCGGCGTTGTCAAACCCGGAACCGAGATCAAACAGACCGTGACCAATCTCGACTGGTTCCCGACATTGCTGAACATCGCAGGCGTCAAACGTCCGGCGAACACCGTCATTCGCGGGCGCGACATCACGCCGCTGCTCAGAGGCAGGAAAGTGAAATGGGACGACGACCTTTACGTCGAATGGAGCCAGCATCATTACGTAACTACGCATCTGCGAATGTACCGCACGCCCGAATGGAAACTCGTGCGCGATTTTCTCAACCCCGGCAAGGATGAGTTGTACCACCTGGCGGTTGATCCCGATGAGAACGTGAATCTGATAACGGATCGGTCAACGCAGGCGATCAGGATGAAGCTTGAAGCGAAGATGATGGAGCGGATGCGGGCGAACAACGATCCGGTTTTGAAAAGCGAGAAGGCTGCGAAACAGGATAGCAAAATTGAGTGAGGCTCAAGATGCAACTTCAAGAGATCGCAAAAGACGTTTACGCCTGTCTGCAACCCGACCGCGGGCTGGGTTGGAGCAATTCCGGTTTGATCAATCGCGGCGGAGGGCTTGTCGTTGATACGTTCTGGGATTTGCGGAGCGCGCGCGAGTTGATCGAAAACTACTCGCGCGTCTGGCGCGAACCCGCGCGGCGCGTCTTCAACACGCATCACAACGGCGATCATTGCTACGGCAATCAGTTGTTTCCTCAGGCGGAGATCATCGGGCATCGGCTTTGCGCAGCCGCGATGACACGCGAAAACCCGCGGGCGATGCAAATGCTGCGCGGGATGGTGAACAGCGACGATCCCGCGATGGCCGCGCTCGCCCGCGCGCTGAGCGTCTGGGATTTTGAAGGTATCGAGCTGAAACCGCCGACGACATTGATCGAAGACCGGTTGGAACTCGATCTCGACGGCGTGGCGGTCAATCTGATTCACGTCGGTCCGGCGCACACGGCGGGCGATGTGATCGCGCATTTGCCTGAACAACGAATCGTCTTTGCTGGTGATGTTCTGTTCCGGCTTTGCACGCCGATTGGCTGGGACGGGACTTTCGACGGCTGGATTGAGGCGTTGGACCGGATCGTCGCGCTCGATCCCGAAGTTGTTGTGCCCGGACACGGGCCGCTCTGCGGCGCCGAGGGGCCGCGCGAGATGAAGGCTTATCTGGTTTACGTCCGCGAGGAATCGCGCAGGCATTTCGACGCCGGGCTGACGACGCTTGAAGCCGCGAAGAAAATTGACCTCGGCCCGTATGCGAGTTGGACTGAGCCGGAGCGGATTCTCTTCAGCGTCGAACGCGCCTACCGCGAATTTCGCGGCGAACCGTTCGACGCGCCGATTGACGCCGTGGCGATCTTTCGCGGAATGCACGAACTGCGCTCGCATCATCAGCGGCGCTGACAAACTACTCAGCCTCAATCGGCGCGATGAGAGCGGCGCTGTCGTGCGCGGGGCTGTTGACGGCGCGCGACACCGGGATCGCTTCCAATTCGTCAGAATCGTAAGGCCGTAGCATCTGCAACAAGTCATCTACGCCGCTCTTCGGATCAATCCACGCCGCTTCGTCGCCGGGTCTGAGAATCGCGGCCATCCGGTTGTGAATCTTCGAGAGCAATTCATTCGGCTCGACCGTGATGATCGTGCAGGTTTCAATCGGCTCGCCTTCGGGCGATTTCCATTCCTCCCACAATCCCGCGAAGGCGAACAGCCCGCCATCGCGCCTGCGAATGTACATCGGCTGGCTCGGCGCCTTGCCTCGTTTTTGCCATTCATAAAAACCGTCGGCTGGAATCAGGCAGCGGCGCTTTGCGAAAGCCCGTTTGAATGAAGGCTTCTCGGCGATTGTTTCGGCTTTGGCGTTGATCAGATTGTTGCCGATCTTCGGGTCTTTGGCCCAGAAAGGAATCAGGCCCCATTTACATCCAGCCATTTCGCGCGATTGAGTTTGTCGAATAACTGGGATGATTTGCGAAGGCGCGATGTTGTAACGCGGCGCTAGAAACTCCTCCACCGCATCCACGTCGAACCGTTCTTCAATCTCTTCGGGTTTGTGATGAAGCGTGTATCGTCCGCACATAATCTCCTCCTGCTTTGAATCAGAGCGCAATGAAGCTGCCAGACGCCAATTCTGTTGAGATTGCGGCTTGCCGGAAGAAACTGCCGAGCCTTTCTGGCCAACATGCGGATCAAAGGACTTTCTATGCCGCTGGAGACTTGATCAGACTCTTGGCTACTTCCCGTTGACAAACTCCATCGCGGCGAAACTGACCACCGATTCCTCGTCAATATTCCACTGATCGTAACGCAGCAGTTCACCGCGAACGTTTTGCATTACGCTCAGGAAAGTATAAAGCGGCGAAAATCCGCACCACTTCAAACTATCCTGCTCCGGCTTGACCAGATCGAAGAATTCTTCAGCGTCGCCGTCGCAGACTCGCTTCAATCGCTCCTGGTCTTCTTCTTTTACTTCCAGCATCTCATCCTGATCGGCGCGCGCTACCAGTTCGTCGCCGTATCGGACGCCGACGTGCGCCAGATCAACACCCAGCGCCCAGAAGAGCCGCGAACTGTGAAGCTCAGCCATTTCGCCCAGCGCGTCGAAGAACCTCATCACGTTGTCGTCGCGTTCGGGCGGCTCGCCTGATCGCAGAGCCTTTGCGAACGGGCCGCACAGAATGGGCACGATCTTGAAATCGTTGCCGAGCATCTGTTGCAGGAACACGCATTGAAACTCAATCGAATGCTCAATCGAGTGGCAGTAATCTTCCATTGCCACTGCTCCATCCGACCGCGACGCCAGATAGTCAATCATTTCGGTATCAGGTTGCAGCGTGCCCAGAGGCGTGACGAAAGGTTTGCGCGTCAACCCGAATTTTTCAGGTTGGCCGTAATGCGATGTGCCGAGCAGCACGATGGTCTTGTCTTTCAACTGCTCGCCCGCCGCGCCGCTCAACCGTCCGTAAGCCGCCGCGTAGCATTCCCAACCGCCCCACGGACTGACGTGCGGCGCGGCCAGGCCTATGATCGGATCGGGCGCGGGGTTGCGATGATCGCGCAGATAGTCATCCAACTGTTCGCGCAATTCTTCCCCCTTGTCGGGATAGCCTGAGCCTGAATGCGCGGGCATTCGCGAGGTGGTCGCGGCGAATTCGGCGTGGCGCGCCGCGCGCATCCGCTCGAAATCTTCGGTTTCCAGAAATCCGTTTTCGCGCATCACGTCAACCATTGATCCGATGATCTCGCGCGGTATCAACTGGCCGGCGAGTTTTGAGACGTAGGCCTGCGCGTCGAGCAGCGTGCTTTCGCCGTCGAAGAAACTCAGCGCAGCGGTCAGCAGCGGCGGGATGATCAGAATTTCATTGGTGTAACGGAACGGATCGCGGAACAGGAGGCCGGGCCGGTCGGGAACCGGCGAAGGAAAGATGTCGAGTCCCCGGCGTAATCTCGGCAATTGTTCATTCATCATGCGTATTTTTCTCTCAGCGTTTCTGCTTTTGATGTCAGCGAGGAGATGGCATTCTCCCAGGCCGGTATCACTTCATTCTGACTACTGACGCGGATGTCCAATTCGCGCAACCGCCCGTCGCTCAGGCCGTAAATCAGGCCGTGAACAGTCAGATCGTGTCCGCGCTCCCAGGCGCCTTGCACGACCGTCGTCTGGCAGACGTTGATGACCTGCTCGATGACGTTAAGTTCGCAGAGGCGATCCATCCGCGCTTCTTTTTCCGAAATGGCGGCGAGCGTCGTTTTATGTTTTTCCATCACGTCCTGAATGTGCCGCAGCCAGTTATCAATCAAGCCGAGTTTCAGATTGTCCAGAGCGGCCGTGACGCCGCCGCAGCCGTAATGGCCGCAGACGATGATGTGTCCGACGCGCAAAACGTCAACGGCGTATTGCAGCGCCGACAGACAATTCAGATCGGTGTGAATGACGACGTTGGCGACGTTGCGGTGGACGAACATCTCTCCGGGATCCAGGTTGACCAGATTGGTTGCGGGCACGCGGCTATCCGCGCATCCAATCCACAGATACTCCGGCGTCTGCTGTTTTGAAAGCCTTTTAAAAAAGTTCGGCTCTCTGGCGACGATTTCTTCGGCCCAGGCTTTATTGCCCTGCAACAGTTTCGTGATTTCTCGCATATCGTTTCTTCCCTGGAAATCGGGATGGCTATGATGCTTTGTCGGGTTCGATTTGACAAACGGGCAGGTGGCCAAAGGCTCAGCGGCTTGATGCTGAAACCATCTTGCCCTAAGCTGCGTATCAGCATTCAGGAAAAATGGAATGAAAATGGTTGGTAATTCATCAAAAGCAATAATTCAATGCGCGGTTGCGCTGCTTGCCCTCTCGATCATCGCGCCACACGCGGCGGCTCAGAAAACCGGACGCAAGCGCGCGCCCGCGCCTAAGGCGCAGCCTCGAACCGAGACCCCGCAGGTTCCCGAAGAAGAGACGAAGAAACTGGCCGAAGCCGCCAGCCAGTCGCGCGCTAATCTGTTGAACGCATCAAGCGCTTATCGGGAGAGTCTGGAAAAGCTGATCGAGTTGCAGCGGCAGGACGAATCGCGCGCGGTTGAACTGGTTGAAAAGCGCAAGGGATTGCTCGACCTCGGCGTGATAGCCAAACGCGAACTTGAGGAGAGCGAGCGAACGTTGACAGAAGCCCGGAGCAAGATCGCCGAAACGCAGAAGCAACTCGCAGATATTGATAATCTGGTTGCAGAGGTCAACGCGGCGGAAGAGCTTGCCAAAGCGCCCGCCGAAACGCCGGGCGTTTACCGCTCCGCCGGATTGCTGGTTCGTTACGTCGGCGCGACGCGCTGGGCATTGAGCGATTTCAGCAAGGTTGACGCTTTCTTCCGTTTGAAATTCAGCAAACCGCTCCCCGTGAGCGCCATCGGCCAGACTGAAACGCACAATCGGCTGGGCTTCGATCACCGCGAAGCCATTGACGTCGCCGTACACCCGGACAGCGTCGAAGGCCGGGAATTGATCAATTACCTGGCGTCACAAGGCATCTCGTTCATCGCCATTCGCGGCGCGATTGCTGGATCGGCTACTGGCGCGCACATCCACATCGGCCTGCCATCGAAACGAATCGCAGCGCATTAACGAACAGGTAGGACAATTTGGCAGATTGTCCTACCGCGCTCTCAGTGTTTGAAGTGCCGCATCCCAGTAAAGACCATTGCCAGTTTGTGTTCATTCGCCGCTTCGATGACCTCTTTGTCGCGCACTGAGCCGCCAGGTTGAATGACAGCGGTAATGCCGTGTTTGGCGGCTTCGTCAACTCCATCGCGGAAAGGGAAGAAGGCGTCTGAGGCGAGCACGCTGCCTGCAAGAGGCAATTGCGCTTTCATCGCTCCGATCCTGACCGAATCCACGCGCGACATCTGGCCAGCGCCCACACCGACCAATTGATTTTCAGCCGCGTAGACAATCGCGTTCGATTTAACGTGTTTGCAGATGGCCCAGGCGAAACGTAGCGCGCGCAATTCCGCCTGAGTCGGTTTGCGGTCGCTGACAATCTCGAACTTCTCTTCATCCAGCAACTCGGCGTCGCGATCCTGAACCAGTACGCCGCCACTGATTTTCCGTAACTCCAAATCCGCATTCCGCGGCCTGCGATCCAGGTTCGCATCGCCCATTCGCAACACGCGCAGATTCTTTTTCGCCAACAAGACCTGCTTTGCGCCTTCGGTGAAATCCGCCGCGATGATCACTTCGGCGAACATCTCGGCAATCTCTTTCGCCGCCGCTTCATCCGCCGTTCCCGAAAACGCGATGATGCCGCCGAAAGCCGAAACCGGGTCGGTGGCTTTTGCCTTCGCGAAAGCTTCCGACGGGTTGGCTGCGACGCCCACGCCGCAGGGGTTGGTGTGTTTGATGATCGCGCAGGTGTGCGGAATGTCGCGCGGTTCGATTGCGCCTTTAGCTCGCGCATCGAGCAGATGCATTCGGTGAAGTTCCATCACAAGCTCCCAGGCGCCGTCGCTGTCAATCAGGTTGTTGTATGAAAGCTCCTTGCCTTGCAGTTGTTCGGCGGTGGCGACGCCGCGATCTTCGGCTCCCGCGATTTTGTAGAGCGCGGCTCGCTGGTGCGGGTTTTCGCCGTAGCGCAGCCCTATTCGCTTCCGCAGGTTGATTTCGATTGTATCGGGCAGGCCCAGCACGTCTTTCTGAGTTGACTGTTTCGACGCCAGGAAGCGCGCGATCTCTTTGTCGTAATCGGCGGTGTGTTTGAAAGCCGTGACGGCAAGCTGATAGCGCAGATTGTAGGTCAACGCGCCGCCGAGTTGGTCGAGTTCCGACGCAACCATCGAATAATCCCCAGGATCAACGACCACAGCGACATCGTTATGATTCTTGGCAGCCGAACGGATCATCGCCGGGCCGCCGATGTCAATGTTTTCAATCGCCTCTTCCAACGTCACGTCGGGCTTTTGAATCGTCTTGCGGAACGGATAGAGATTGACGACGACCAGGTCAATCGGCTCAATGCCGTGTTCAGCCATCTTTGCGCGATGCTCCTGGTTCGAGCGGATGCCGAGGATGCCGCCGTGGACTTTCGGATGCAAAGTCTTGACGCGCCCGTCGAGCATTTCGGGGAAGCCGGTGAGGTCGGAAACGTCGCGCGCGGCGAGTCCGTTCTCGCGCAGCAGCTTCGCCGTGCCGCCTGTCGAAACAAGTTCGACGCCGTGTTGCGCCAACTTCCGCGCGAATTCGACCAGCCCCGTTTTGTCCGAAACGCTGATCAACGCTTTGCTGATTTTCTTCAATGATTGCTCTTGCACAATGATCTCCTGATTTTTTGATCCGTAGTGGCTCAGTTTACGGGAAAGAGTCGAAAGGTCAAATTCGCGGCGGCACGTGGATTGATAAAGCTAACTTCGTCGTTAGCAGTTTGAAAGCAGGAGCGTGGGCATTTGGCCCCGGAGTTGACGAGAATAGATGGAGGTAAACAAATGAAAATCAGCGCTTTAAAATTCGGATTGATGGCTTCGTTGTTGTTGGTTTCGTTCTTTTCGATTCCCGCGAACGCGCAATGGGGCGGTTATCAGTACCCCAATTCGGGCATCTCGCGTTTCAGATGGGAAGGCATTGTTGACGGCACGAGCTTCGTTCGCATCCGCGGACGCAATGTTCAAGTCGAGACTCGCTCCGGGCTGCCGGTTCAACGCCAGAATTACAACTTCAGCGATCCGCTGCCGCGCGCTGCGGTCGAACTCGGTCTGAACGTGTTCAACGGTCGCGGGCGTGTGCGGTTGGTTCAATATCCGCGAGTGGACAACGATTTCACCGCCGTCGTCAGAATTGACGACAACAGCGGCGGGCGCGACGTTTACGGATTCGAGTTGCAATGGTACGACCGCAACTGGCGCGACAATGGCGGCGGATGGAGCGGAACCAATCCGCGTAACACAGACGGCGTCACCTGGCGCGGGCGCGTGGACGGCGAATCAATCATCCGTTTTCGCGGCGATCAGGCGTGGGCCGAAACGATCAATGGATACGGCGTGTCGAACGTCCGCTATAATTTCAGCTCGCCGTTGCCCAGAAACTCGCGCGCTGTAAGCCTGATCCACTCCGAAGGTCGCGGCCAGGTGTTGATCGTCGAGCAACCCAGCCGGGGCAACGATTACACCGCAGTGATCGTGGTGCGCGACAGACAGGGCGGCGCGGGCAATTACGCCTTCACACTGACCTGGGAAAAGCCGCGCTACCGCGATGATGATAACTGGGGTGGGAGACCGGATGGCTCACGTTCGCGCGGGTTGCGTTGGTCAGGCCGTGTTGACGGCAGCGATGTGATCTTCATCCGGGGCAATCAACTCTGGATTGACCACCGCAGCGGTCAGCAAATCTATGACGAAAGCCATCGCTTCTTTCAATCGCTGCCCGGCGGCAGAGAGTTCGTCAACGTGCGGAAGATTGAAGGGCGCGGATTAGTTCGAGTCATCGAACAGCCTTCGCGCAGCAACAACTACACCGCCGCGATATTGATTGATGATCGGGATGGTGGGGCGGATCGGTATGAGATAGAAGTGGAGTGGTAGATAACCAGCCGATATTTTCAGGCGTACCGTGTCTGGATATTTCATATGCGATATTTGATATTGCATATGAAATATCCAGACTGCCCGCTTCACCCTGTGACTAACATCAACTGCAACTGTGTTTGCAGCTTCTGCATCGCCTTCGCAATCTCCGCGAAACCTTCAGCCTCGCGCGCAGGCGCCAGCAGCGGATCGGACATCAGAAATGGATAATTGCCGTATCCGGTTTTGACCGCGCCCCACAACATTTCCAGGCATGTTTCAACCTCACCCAACTGCGCGTAGGTTTGCGCGGTGATGTAATAGTGATAGCTGCCCAATTGAAGCGTTGATGAGAAGGCTTCGGCGATGACGCGCTTTCCAGCGTCGTACTCGCCTTTGAGCGCGTGCATCAGCGCGCGCGCCTGCGAATAGAACAATCCAGCGCTTCCGCCCGCGATCAACGTTTCGAGCCGGTGAATCGCGTCTTCGCGATTGCCCTCGCCGAAATCGGTCGTCGCCAGCCAGAAATGTTTTTCGGCGGATGCGTCGGGGCAGGCGTTGAGTTCCCGCCGCGCTTCGGCGTAATTGCCTTTCTGGTATTGAATGAAACCGAGCATGTATGGATAGGCCACCGGATTGATTTCGGCGGCTTTGCGAAAAAGCGTCAACGCGATGTCGGGCAACCCGGCGTAATCGTAGGCGTGGCCCATCGCCTGATAAGCGTATTCGCTGTTCGGCGCGGCTTGCAGCAGTTGTTTGCAGATCGCGAGCGCGTTCTTCAGATCGCCTTTCTCGCCGTAATAAACCGCCAGCCAGAAGAATGCCGAGGGCAGTTGCGGATTGATCTCGATGGCCTTGCGCGCAGCCATCTCAGCCTTGCCAAACATAGTTTCATCGCGAAGATAGGCGCGGGCGTTGATGTAGCGGCCCGCCAGCGCCGCCCACGCCGGAGCGTAAGACGGATCAAGTCCGACCGAGGCTTCGAGCATTTCAATCGCCTGCTTGTGCTCTTCAGCGGTATTGCCGAACGCGAGGCCGCGCAGATAAAACTCATAAGCCATCGGGTTATGCGCCTCGTCGCGCTTGATCGCCTCCTGCTCGCCTTCTGAGACCTTCAGCCGTAAACCGCGAATCAGTTCTTCGCAGATTCTGTCCTGCAGCGTGATGACGTTGTCGAACTTCAGGTCAATCCGCTCCTGCCAGAGGATTTCATTTCTCAACACATCAACGAGTTGAACATTGACGCGGAACATATCATCGGCTTTGAGGTAGCTGCCTGACAGGATTGTATCAACCTGAAGCTCGCGGCCAATGGCGCGCAGGTCAACCACCTGATTGCGATATTTTTCGACCGCTGACGACGGACGAACGATCAGGGATTTGAGCGGAGCAAGCTGCGTGATCACGCTGTCGGCGAGCGCGAAGCCCAGAAATTCAATTGTGGCGTCTCCGGCTAGATTGCGCAGCGGTAAGATCGCAAGTCGGCGGCGGAACGTTCCGGTCAGCGATTCTGAAGTCGCAGAGCCTGACTGGTTCGGCGTCTGTGTGGTCGCATAATCATCCAGGTTGAGCGTGCTGTCGAATTCGGCGACGAACAACGCCGGATCGTCGAACGCCAGACGCAGCGCCTGCGCGAGTTGTGTGACCGATTCGAAGCGTCCATCGCGTTTTTTCGCCAATGCCTTCATCACGACCGATTCGATCTCG
This sequence comes from Acidobacteriota bacterium, assembly GCA_022072205.1. Taxonomy (GTDB): domain Bacteria; phylum Acidobacteriota; class Blastocatellia; order RBC074; family RBC074; genus JAJVID01. Next base: position 16,272 of record JAJVID010000217.1, on the reverse strand, counting down.
CCGGAAATTTCAGGGCGTATTACGCTCAATCTCGGCGGCGTCGTGTTGACATGATGCGTCAACAACGCGGCGGGAGGACCTTTGCCGAATGGCGTCGAGCCGGAGAGCATCTCGTAAAGCACGACGCCCAGGCTGTAGACGTCGGATCGCGCGTCAAGTTCCGTTCCCAGACTTTGTTCAGGCGACATATAAGCCGGCGAGCCGATAATGTTGGCGCCGGTCAGATTCGTGTCGGCCTCTTCCGCCTGTGCTTCACGCATTTTGGCGATGCCGAAATCGAGAACTTTGGCGGTAACGCTCCCGCCGGATTGTTCTTCGATCAGAATGTTGTCAGGCTTCAGATCGCGGTGGATGATGTTCGCGGCGTGTGCGGCGGCGACGGCTGAGCAAATTTGCTCCATCAGATCAACAGCCGGCCCGATGGATAGCGCGCCCGAACTCAGCGTCTGGCGCAGGCTCTTGCCGCGTATCAGTTCCATCACGATGTACGGGCCGTAATCGCTGATGCCGTAATCATAAATCTGAATGATGTTGGGGTGGCGCAGGGAAGCCGCTGAACGGGCTTCGCGGCGGAACCGCTCCTTCATCTTTTCGTCACGGCTCAATGCCGGAAGCAGCACTTTGATGGCGACCGCGCGATCCAGACCGAGTTGTGTAGCTTCAAACACCGCGCCCATCCCGCCCCGGCTGACCAGCCGTTCGATGCGATAACGTCCGGCCAGCACGGCGCCTGATTGCATGCCGTACCAGCTTTCGCGCGTGGGTTCATTTGGAGATGGCGCATTAGGATCGCCGTCCAACACCTCGGTCATTTGAGCTTCTCCTACGAACTATCCGGTTTTCTTCCTGAAGCGCATCGCCGCTATCGTGATCATCCAGACGCTCATCACCGTCAGGATCAGGCCCTGCTTCCACAGGTCTTGCAGTTCGGCGCCGCGCAGGATAATGCCACGAAAGATTTGAATCAGGTAGGTCGTCGGGATGATCTTGCTCACCCATTGAAAAAATTGCGGCATCGTGTCAATCGGAAAGATGTAGCCTGAAAGAAAGATCGAGGGCATCATCGTGCCGAATGCGGCCTGCGTGGCTTCCTGATACGTCTGCGCCCGCGTCGAAATCAGCAGCCCGAAGCCCAGCATTGTCAGAATGAACGGCGTGACCAGCAGCAACAGCAGAAAGATGTTGCCCGCGATGGGCACGCCGAACGCCAGTCGCATGAAAAACAGCAGCAGACAGAGTTCGGTGTAAGCGACGACCGCGTAAGGCGCGATCTTGCCGATCATCAGGCCCAGCGGTTTGATCGGCGTCATGTAAAGCTGTTCGAGTGTTCCTTTTTCGCGTTCGCGCACGATGGCGACGGCTGTCAGCAACACGGTCATCATCTGCATTAGCACGGCGATCATTCCGGGGATCAGGAAATTTGCAGAGCGCATGTCGGGATTGAAAAGCACTTTGGGCCGAGCCTCGACCGGCAGAGTTTGTCTGGCCACAGAAACGCTCAAAGCGCGCTCCAGCGATTCGCGCAACGCGATGCCGTTTGCGACGTTCATCGCCTCGCCCGCGACCGAAGAGTCCGAGCCGTCAATCAGAATCAGCAGGCTTGCAGTCTCGCCCGCCAGCAGCCGCCGCGAATAATCGGGCGGAATCTTGATGCCGGCGCGCGCGCGGCCGGAGATAATCTCGCGGTTCAACTCGTCGTCCGATGTGACATCGCTGACGATCTTGAAATCGTCGGAATTGACGAAGCGGTCGAGCAGCCTGCGGCTTTCCTGTGTCCTGGCCGCGTCATAAATAACCGTCGGAATATGGCGCACGTTGGTGTTGATCGCAAAGCCGATCAGAAAAAGCTGTATCGTCGGGATGAGGATGGTGAAGAAGAGCGCCATCGGGTCGCGGCGGATGTGTATCGCCTCTTTGCGCAACACCGGGATCAGGCCGGTGAACGGATTGTCGCGGACAGCGAGTTTTCGCTCTTCGGTTTGCGCTTTAGCTTCTTCGGGAGAGATGACTTTCATGATTATTCTTTCAACGAATGCGTCAACGTCACAAAGACATCTTCGAGCGACGGCGTGATCGGTCTCAGTTCGGCGTCGGCGAACCCGTCGCGCGCCAGGTCGGATTTGACCTGATCGAGCGTGACTGCTTCATCCATCAACAGGTGGATTGACTGGCCGAAGATCGTCGAGCCGTGAACGTAAGGCTTGCGCTTGATCGCAGCCAGCGCGTTTGACGTGTGCCGGGTGTCAATTTCGATGCGGCGCGTGCCAGGCGGATTGACTTCGGGAATCTCTTTCAATTCGTCCGGCGTGCCGTACGCGATCAGTTTCGAAAGGTAGATGTACCCGACGCGCCCGCAGCGTTCGGCCTCGTCCATGTAATGCGTCGTGACGAAGAAGGTCACGCCCTGGCTTGAAAGCTGGAAGAGCAAATCCCACAGGTCGCGCCGCGCCACCGGATCAATGCCCGCCGTCGGTTCATCCAGAAACATCAACCGAGGCTCGTGGATGAACGCGCAGGCCAGCGCCAGCCGCTGCTTCCATCCGCCTGACAGTTTGCCCGCGCGGCGATCCAGATAAGGTTCGAGATGCGTCAACGCGATGGCTTCGTCTTTCCGCCGCCGCAGGTAATCGCCGCGAAGCCCGTAAACACCGGCGTAAAACTCAATGTTCTCCTTCACGGTCAGGTCTTCGTAGAGGCTGAACTTCTGCGACATGTAACCGACGCGCTGTCGAATCTGATCGGCTTCCGCGACGCAATCGAAACCGAGCACCGAGCCTTTGCCCGCAGCCGGAGCGATCAGCCCGCACAGCGATTTGATCAACGTCGTTTTGCCCGAACCGTTCGGGCCGAGGAAGCCGAAGATTTCACCTTCTTCGACAAACAGACTGACGCGGTCAACGGCGGTGAAATTGCCGAATTTGATTGTCAGGTCTTGTGTGGTGATTGCCGGCATAAATTGGTGATTGGCGGTTGGTGATTGGTGGTTGGTGGTGGGTGGCGATTAACCAACCACCAACCACCAACCACTATTTTTCGAGCGTCACATCCGCAGCCATCCCCGGCTTCAATAGCCCTTCGCGGTTATCAATGCGGACTTTGACCCCGAAGACAAGGTGATTGCGCTCGCTGCGGCTCTGTACGTTGCGCGGCGTGAATTCGCCTTGCGAGTTGATCTGTTCGATTACGCCGTCGAACGAGCGGTCGTTGAATGTGTCAACTTTGATGCTGGCCTTCTGGCCGACTTTGATCAGGCCGAGTTGTGGTTCGGGAACGTAGACGCGAATGTAGATTTGATCTTTTTCGAGCAGCCGCGCGACTATCTGATTGGGCGTAATCAGGTCGCCGGGGCGAATCGGCAGAACCTCGACGATGGCGTTCGCGGGCGATTTCACTTCGCCTTCGGCGACCTGGACTTCGATTTGTTCGAGCTTCGCTTTGGCTTCGGCCAGTTGCGCGCGGGCGTCGGCGATCTCTTCGGCGCGCGGGCCTGCGACGACCAGCCGTTCGGCCTCCTGCGCCTGACGGTAACGCTCTTCGGCGGCGCGAATGTCTTCCTTGCGGCTGCCGTTGAGCAGCAGGTTTAAGCTATCTTTTTCAGCGTCGCGCCGCGCCCGCGTGTTGTCCAATCGGAATTTCGCAGCGTCGAATTCCTGCTGCGAAGTGTCGCCGGTCGCAAACAACTTTTTGGCGCGCTGGAACGAGGCTTCGGCGTTGTTGAGATCGGCTTCCGCCGCCGCAAGTGAAGCTCGCGCCTGCTTGACCTCTTCCGGTCGCGGCCAGGTGCGAATCGCTTCGAGATTGGCGCGGGCGGTTTCGGTGTTGGCGTGAGCCTGCGCTTTCTCTTCAGGCCGCGCGCCGCGTTCCAGCCGTTCGAGCCGGGCTTGTTGCTGCGCGACTCTCGCCTCGGCCTGCATTCGCTGCGCTTCCAGTTCGGCGACATCGAAACGGATAAGCGATTGCCCGGCTTTCGCCTCCTGACCTTCAACTACGAGCACGTCCGTGACTCTCCCTCCGGCTTTCGATCCGACGCGAATCTCGCGCGTCTCGATTGTGCCTGAGAAGAGCAGCGGCTTCTCCTTGTTGAAGCCGAACCCTGTGTTTGCGCAGCTTTCACAGGCAATCCCCGCGAACGTCAGAAGCAGCAGCGGAACCCATTTCATCAATCTTTTGCTGGCGACTCTCTCCATCAATGAACCTCCGGATCGGTAAGTGATCGCTTCGATACCGATGTAAGTGATCGCTTACTTATACACGGTCATTGTAACGTGGCGCAAGCCGGGCTTTTGCAAAGTCGCCAGGGAGGGACTAAAACCCAAGGCCCACAACCCATAACCTATAAATTTTTTCTTCGACGGCTCGATAAGACTTTCGGTTTTGGGATCGGGCTTTCCCAGAATCGAACGCACTGATTCTTAACTCGCAAGAGCTTGCGTGATCCTGCCCAATGAATTCAGGCATTTAATCAGCCTCTCGCGTGGCACGCGGATTGGTAAGTGTTCAGCCGAGGATTTTTGTCTTTAAATCAGATAAACAAATGGCGGCGGACTTCGCGTCCGTCAGGGAGAATCAGATGGGAAAATTGTTTCAGGATTTACGCTACGGCTGGCGAATGCTCATAACTCACAAAGCGGTGACGGCAATCGCTGTCATCACGCTCGCGCTGGGCATCGGCGCCAACACCGCGATCTTCAGCGTGATTAACGCGGTGCTTCTCAAACCGTTGCCGTTCGCGGCGCCGGAACGACTGGTCGCGGTCGGGTCAACGGGAACGAACGACCGATCGAGGTTCGGCCCGATTTCATATCCCGATTTCGCCGACTATCAGGCGCAGCAATCATCGTTCGAGCGGATGGCCACGTATCACACGCGGGGCCTGACGCTCCAATCGGCGAGCGGGTCGGTGAGACTAGAAGGCGCGGTCATTTCGTCCGATCTGTTGCCGGTACTCGGAATCAATCCGCTGCTCGGTCGCTCGTTTCGCCCCGAAGAGGACAGAGCCGGCGGAGGCCGCGTCGTCCTGCTCAGTCATAATTTGTGGCAAACCCGATTCAACTCCGATCCGAACATCGTGGGCAAATCGGTCGCTCTTAATGGCGGGAGCTTCACCGTCACCGGGGTGATGCCCGCGGACTTTCAATTTCCGATTCAATCACAGCCAGTCGAGTTGTGGATCAACTTCGCGTTGGAGGCGGAGACGCCAGCGGAAGAGCCGCAGGCGAGCTTTCGTGGCGATCATTATCTGAGCGCGATTGGGCGACTAAAACCGGGCGCCGCGCCTGAACAAGCCGATGCGCAACTCGCTACGATTGCGGCTAACCTTGAAAAACAATATCCGAACTTCAACGCCGGCATCAGCGCCAGAGTCAGACCGGTGATGGAAGACCTGACCGGCGGCGTCAAAGATTCGCTGCTGGTGATCTTCGCGGCGGTCGGTTGCGTGTTGCTCATCGCGTGCGCGAACGTCGCCAACATCCTGCTGGCTCGCGCGGTGAACCGGCGCAGGGAAATCGCGTTGCGCGCCGCGCTCGGAGCCAACCGCTGGCGGGTCGTTCGACAGATGCTGACCGAAAGCGTGCTGCTGGCGTTGGTCGGCGGCGCGGCGGGAGTCGCGCTGGCCGGCTTCGCGATGGACGCGCTGATCGCGCTCAATCCGACGAATATTCCGCGCATCGCCGAAGCTGGCCTCGACGGGCGCGTGCTGCTATTCACGTTCGTGACCGCGACGCTGACCGGCGTCGTGATGGGACTTGTCCCCGCCTTGCAATCATCGAAGCTCGATTTGAATTCGGTCTTGAAAGACGGCGGGCGCGGCGCTTCGGGCGGATCGCTGCGGCTTTCGGCGCGCGGCGCGCTGGTTGTCGCTGAGGTGGCGATTGCCGTGATGCTGCTGATCGGCGCCGGACTGTTGATTCAAAGCTTCGCGCGGCTGATGAACGTCAAGCCGGGCTTCAATCCCGATCAACTGCTGACGATGCGCATCGGCTTTCCCGACGGCCTGTACACGACGCCGCAGCAGATCGCCGGTTTTCACGATCGGTTGATGACAAGCATGCAATCGCTGCCCGGCGTTTCGGCTTACAGCACGGTCACGCCGACGCCGATGACCGGAGCAAGTTTCAGAGTCGGTTTCAGCGTTCAGGGAAGACCGAATCCTTCGGGACGGCAATATCCGTACAACACCCGCGTCGTGCTGGTCGGCTCCGACTATTTCCGCACGCTTGGCATTCCGTTCAAAGAGGGACGCGATTACACCGCGCGTGACACTCTGCAATCGGCGCAGGCAGTGATCATCAACGAGGCTTTCGCCAGACGCCATTTTCCGGGCGAAGACCCAATCGGCAAACGAATTGATCCGAGCATCGGCGTTGGCGCAGGCGATCCGCCGATGCGCGAAATCATCGGCGTCGTCGCCGACTTCAGATCGAGGCGTTTGAGCGCCGAGCCTGAGCCGGAAGTCTACCTGCACATCCCGCAGGTTCCTTCGCTCGGCTCGCTGACGTTGATGATTCGTTCGCAATCGGATCCGATGAGCCTGGCCGCAGCCGCGCGACAGGAGATTGCCAAACTTGATCGCAACCTGCCGATCTATGACATCAAGCCGTTCAGCGAGTACGTGTCGGATTCCGTAGCGCAACCGCGTTTCAACAGCGTGCTGCTCGGCGTCTTCGCGGGCGTGGCGTTGCTGCTCACGGCCATCGGGCTGTATGGCGTGATCGCCTACTCGATCACGCAGCGCACGCAGGAGATCGGAATCCGAATGGCGCTCGGCGCGCAGACGGGCGACGTGCTCAAACTGATCATCGGGCAGGGAATGGCGCTGGCGCTGATCGGCGTGGCTCTGGGATTGGTCGGAGCGTTCGCCGCGACGCGGTTGATGAAGAGCCTGCTCTTCGGCGTCGGCGCGAGCGATCCGCTGACGTTCGCTTCAATCGCGGGATTGATCACACTGATCGCATTGCTGGCCTGTTACATCCCGGCGCGGCGCGCGACGAAGGTAGACCCGATGATCGCGTTAAGATGCGAGTGACCGCTTTTTGGCGCAGGCCGTCATCGGCGTAGGGGCGGGTATGCCCCGCCCAATCGCCTCAGTGGCGGACGCGGGCGGGGAATACCCGCCCAATCGCCTCAGTGGCGGACGCGGGCGGGGAATACCCGCCC
>JAJVID010000217.1:0-9014 GCA_022072205.1 Acidobacteriota bacterium | reverse complement strand
TGGCGGACGCGGGCGGGGAATACCCGCCCCTACGCTGTTGTCGCATTTAATCCTCAAACGCCGTCATCGCTGGGCCAGGAGGCGGTGCTAAAAAAATAGCAGTTTGGGCTTGACCTCGCGCCGGAGTTGATGCTAATTTTTTAGCACGCTGAAGCCCTGAGAATTTATCCGAAATTGCGAGGAGTTGAGGATGAGCAAGAAAGCCCACATTCACCTGAGCCGCCGCGAGCGGCAGATCATGGACATCGTTTATCAGCGCGGGCAGGCGACCGCCGCCGAGGTGGCGGAGAACCTGCCCGATCCGCCAAGCTATTCAGCCGTCCGCGCGATGTTGCGCCTGCTCGAAGAGAAAGGCCATTTGCGCCACGAGCAGGACGGCCCGCGTTACGTCTTCAAACCCACGCTCGCCCGCGACCGGGCGAAAAAATCCGCGCTTAAACAGATGTTGCAGACCTTCTTCGACGGTTCGATTGAGCAGGCCGTCGCGACCTTGCTCGACGTGTCGCGCTCGAAAATCTCCCAGGAAGAACTCGACAGGCTTTCGCAATTGATCGAGGAAGCCAGAAAGGAAGGACGGTGAGTATGACCCGATTCTCGCCGCAATCAATCGCGTTGATCCAACTGGCGCTCGACAGCTTCGTTAAAAGCGCAATTATCCTGCTGGCTGCCGGAGCGCTGGCCGTGACATTGCGCAGAGCTTCGGCTGCGTCGAGGCATCTGGTCTGGAGTCTGGCGATTGTCAGTTTGCTGGCGCTGCCGATCTTTTCGTTCGCGCTGCCGTCCTGGCGATTGCCTGTGTTGCCGTCATTGGCGGCGGCTTCGGTTGACGCCGGTTCGCGCGAGTCTGTCGGCGGAATCGTGGTCGCGACGGAGTTCGAGCGCCAACGGGACATCGAGGCCCTCGCCTCGCGCCATCGGCAGCCATTTGATCTCGGATCGGAATTGTCCGCATCAAGCTCCGCGTCGCCGGAATCTGCCATCAATTCGGAAAAGAGTTTTGATTGGAAAGCCGCGTTGCCGCTGGTCTGGCTGCTCGGCGCGTTTGCTGCGATTGCGCGTCTGGTGGCGGGAACGGCAAGAGTCTGGTTGTTGACGCGGCGGGCGGAACGGGTGACGGAAAGTTCGTGGATGGCGCTTGCGCGGGCGCTGGCGACGCGATTGCGTCTGCGGCGTCGCGTGGAGATTTTCAAAACCGAACAAGTCTCTTTGCCGATGACCTGGGGATTGCTGCGGCCGGTTGTGCTGTTGCCGCGAGAGGCCGAGCGGTGGCCGGAAGAATGCCGCCGGATCGTGTTGATGCACGAACTGACGCACGTCAAGCGGCGCGATTGTCTGATGCAGACGCTGGCGCAAGTGGTCTGCGCGCTCTACTGGTTCAACCCGCTGGTCTGGATCGCCGCGTGGCGATTGCGCGTCGAACGCGAGGTGGCTTGCGACGATCACGTTTTGGAGTCGGGCACGAAGGCTTCGGATTACGCCGGCCATCTGGTGGAGATTGCGAGTCTCTTCAGAACCTCGAACAGCAATTCGCCTGTGGCGGTCGGAATGGCGTGCTCACATCTCGAAAGTCGTGTGCGTTCGATCCTGGATCCGAACGCGCGGCGGCGCGGCGCGAGCGGCTTAAAGGTGGCTCTGGCAGCCGTTTGCGCCGCTGTTCTGACTGCGCCGCTGGCGATGTTGCAACCCTGGCGTAACGCTGAAGCTTCTGAGCGAAAAGATCGGGCCTCAGTAAATTCGATCAACCCGCCAAACCTGCCGTTCCCGGCGAATCTGTTGATCCGGAGTTTCAAAGAACCCGAAGAGCGTCAGAAGCAGGTCGGCGAAGGGCAGGGAGCAGGGCAGGTTTCCGGACAAGCGCAGGGGCAGGGGAAATCAGGCGAACTGACTGTTGATCAATTGATCGAGATGAAGACCGCCGGCGTGACGCCTGAGTACATCGAATCAATCCGCAAACTCGGTTACAGCGAACTGACCGCCAAACAGGCAACCGAATTGCGCGCGCTCGGCGTTGATGAAGAGTTCGTCAAACAGGCTCGCGGCTGGACAAACGGCAATCTGTCAATCGAAGACCTCGTGGAATTGAAAGCCATCGGCATGTCGTCCGAATTCATCAACGGAATGAAGCAGGCCGGGTACGGCGAACTGCCGATCAAACAGCTTGTCGAGATGAGAGCCGTAGGCGTCAATCCCGAATTCGTCGAGTCAATGCGGCGGGCAGGTTTTGACAAACTGACAGCGGATGAATTGACCGAGCTGAAAGCAATGGGAGTGAACGAGGCTTTCGTCAAAGAAGCGCAGGGCTGGGGATTCGGCAAACTATCCCTGGACGATCTGGTCGAGATCAAGGCGATTGGCATAAACCCGGAGTACGCGCGTTCGATGAAAGCTCTGGGCTTCGACAATCTCTCGCTCGACAAACTGGTCGAGATGAAGTCGGTCGGCGTGAACGAAGATTTCATCAGGCAGACGCGCGAACTTGGTTTCGACAAGCTCAGTCTTGACCAGTTGATCGAGATGAAAGCCGTGGGCGTGACTCCCGATTACATCAGAAAGATGCGCGCCGCCGGATTGAAGAACGTTTCGATCAACGAATTGATCGAGATGAAAGCCACAGGCATGGACAAAATACTCACCAAAGAGAAACGCTGACTCGCCAACAAGGAGGCAATGATGAAAAAAGCATTGATGATTTCGACTGTCGTTCTGGTATTCACTGCCATCGGCTTGTTCGCGCGCGGCTACACCGCGCCGTCGCCGGCCGCTCAGGAGACGATCACCGGCGATTGGACTGCCAAAGTCAAACAGACCGACAGAGGCTCTGTGCTCTGGCTCTCGATGAATCGCAACACCGACGCGCGAAGAGGCAGATTCCAGATGAGCAGGGATTTCCCGTTGCAGGATTTCACCGGCCTCAACCCGAACGCCAACTCGAATGTGCAATTCACGCTTCAACGCGAAGCCGGCACAGTGCTATTCGACGGGCTGTTCAAAGACGGCAGGGGAGTCGGAGATTTCAAATTCACTCCGAACGGCGGCTTTGTCTCGACGATGCGCAATCTGGGTTATGACGACCTGCCGGTTGAAAAGCTCTTCGTGATGGCTGTTCACGACGTGAGCACGCGCTTCATCAACGAATTGAAATCGCTCGGCTACGACAAAATCCCGGTTGATAAATTGATCGCGATGCGCATTCACGGCGTGGACGGCGATTTCATCCGGCGCATGCAGGCGATTGGATACAGGGACATCCCGGCGGACAAGCTGATCGCGATGCGCATTCACGGCGTGGACGAAAAGTTCATCAAAGAGGTCGAGGCGATGGGTTACAAAAACCTGCCGGTGGATAAGCTGATCGCGATGCGCATCCACAACATCAACGCCGAGACCATCAGCAAGGCAAAGGCGCTGGGCTACGGCGACCTGCCGCTCGACAAGCTCTTCACGATGCAGATTCACGGCATTGACGAAGAGTACGTCAAAAGCGTTCAGGCGATGGGCTACACCAACGTGCCTTTCGACAAGCTGGTGGCGATGCGCATTCACGACGTGAATGGGCGGTACATCAAGGAGATCGAAGAGATGGGCTTCAGCAACATCCCGGTGGACAAGCTGATTGCGATGCGCATTCACGGCGTTGACGCCAAATTCGCGCGAGAGATGAAAGACCAGGGATTCAGCAACCTTTCGGTTGACGACCTGATCAAGCTGCGCATCCACGGCGTGGATAGCAATTACATCAGACGGATGAGAGGAAATCGGTAGTTGCGCTAAGTGGCATTCCGGTTCACAGGCCATATTTCATATTTCATATCGCATATGAAATATGAAATATGGCCTGTGCTGCGTCAGCCTTCATCCGGTGAGTTTATAACTCAGCCCGCCTTCCGAACCTGCGCGGTCGGCCTGCTGCTCGCTCTTTTGATCTTCGGCCGGCAGATGCATTGTGAAGACGCTGCCTTCGCCGGGCTTGCTTTGCACGGTGATTTTGCCGTGATGAGCCAGGACGATGTGTTTGACCAATGACAGTCCCAGGCCGCTGCCTTTCACGTCGTGAACCAGGCCGGTGCTGACGCGGTAAAACTTGTCGAAAATCTTTTCGTGTTCCTCAGCCGCTATGCCGACGCCGCGATCCGCGACGGAGACGGTCACGAAACCGATAGATTGAGAGATGCGGACGGCGATCTCTTTTTCGTCGCCGGAGTATTTGATCGCGTTGTCGAGCAGGTTGGTCAACGCCAGCGCAATCGCGTCAGGGTCGAGAACGACTTTGGGCAGCGAGTTCTGAGGCGCTTCGTAAGAGAGCGTGAAACCATTCTGTTTCAAATGGACGGTGAAAGCTTCCAGCGTTCCGTTCACCACCTCTTTAAAATCGCAGGATTCAAACTGGAAGAGCTTGCGCCCGGATTCGATCTTCGAGAAATCCAGAATGTTGTTGATGACCTGGGTCAGGCGGCGGCCTTCGCTTTCAATGTACGCGCCGTATTCGCGCACGCGGTCGGGCTGATTGATGCGGCCCAGATTCAGCAGCTCTGCCAGCACGCGGATCGAGGCGAGCGGCGTGCGCAGTTCGTGCGAAACGTTCGAGACGAAATCGGCCTTCATCTGCGTCAGCTTCATCTCGCGCGACGCCGTGCGCAGCATCAGCGTGATGGCCGCGATCAGAAACAGCGTCATCAGAACCCACAGCGACAGGTTGATCGTGAAATTGCGCCGCGCCCATTGCTCGACGGTCAGATTTTTGAGCCGGATCGTCAGGCTGGAATTCGAGAAGACGAAGGTGAGCGGTTGGTAGGCTTCCGGTTCGACTTTCTGCTCACTCTCGGAGAGTTTGAGTAAATTTCCTTTCCCATCGTACGCCAGGTAGAACATGCCTCGGACGTACAACGATATGATCGGATCCTGATCTTCGGTGGGCAGAAATTCCGGCAGCGATTTGCGAATGGCTGCGGGGAGAACCGTGTCGAGGAAGAATTCCTGATCAACCACCAGGCCGGCGACGGCCACGATCTTTTTCCACTCGTTGATGACCGGCTTCACGATCAGCCGGTTGCGCAGGTCCCGATCAACGGGCGTGGCCGAAGGAACTACGCTGGTTCCTTCGCGGACGTAGATCATATACGAGGCGCAGGCGACATTGACGGCCTTCAGCTCTGGCGCTTTCGAGTCGCGGATCATCGTCTGGCTCTTCGGATCGTAAAAGAAGACCTCGCTGCCCTCCACGCCGTTGTTGTCAGTGGCCACGACAACGAAGTAACGTTTGGCGCCTTTGAAATCCTGCTGCTTGAAATGATCGGCCACTCGCGTTACGGCATTTTGTGAGACGTCGCGCTCATCGTCGTCTTCGATCACACCGTTTTTGGGAAGATCAATCGAGCTGGCGGGCACGGCCAGAGCCTGCTCGGAGTTTTTGCTGTAAAGCCTGCTGAAATCCTCGACCACCGACATCAGATACTGCCTCATCAGTTGCTTGCGGTAAGCCGGGAGCGTCTGGTTGAGAGTTGTCAGCGCGCGGTATTGCAGGAAGATGATGACGAGCAGCGGAATAATTACGGCAAGTCCGCCGACAGCAAATGCGCGCCGTTTCAGAAAGGCTCTGATTCTGGTGATTGCGGTTTCTTCCATTTTTTATGACGAAGTATACACAAGGTGATTTCAGCTCCGGCGTAAGTTTTGCGACTTTTTACATCTGCCCGGCTATTTTCGCGCATTCCAATACGGGCTTTTTGAGCTTCAATCCAAATTTTGCGAAAGCTTAACCGGAAGGACGCGGAGCGCGCTGGTGACAGAACGTGCGGGAAGCGATCAGCAAGCAATCTTTTTTTATCATTCCGATTATGGGATCAGGCGTTCCCGGAAGCGCACACCTCAGAAGCGCAGGCGTTTCTCATTCATTCAATCAAACTCAACTATTTCATCACTTGTCTGATGCGCGCGAACTGGCGCGCTAATTGACAATCGGCTGAGTGGTGGCACGTGCGCCTGCAACTCTGAATCCGATTGAATCTGTTATCCGCGCCGATTGTGAGCAGGGAGGGCTGAATGAACACATTGTTTCAAGACATCCGTTATGGCTTTCGTGGCTTATTACGGAATCCGGGGTTTGCGATCATCGCCGTGCTTTCGCTCGCGCTCGGCATCGGCGCGAACGCTGCGATTTTCAGTTTAATCAACGCGGTCCTGCTCAGGCCGTTGCCGTATCACGAGCCTGATCGGTTGGCGATGATCTGGGAGGACGCGTCGTTCGCGGGGTTTCCGCAAAACACGCCCGCTCCGGCGAATTACGCCGATTGGAAAGCTCAGAACCAAACCTTTGAGGATATGGCTGCGCTTGAATCGAGGAGCTTCAACCTGACGGGAGACGGCGAGCCGGAGAGAGTGGACGCCCGCGCGGTGACGGCCAATTTCTTCCCGATGCTTGGCGTCAAACTCGCGCTCGGCCGCTCATTCCTTCCGGAGGAGGACAAACCCGACGCGAATAGTGTGGTCATACTCAGCTATAGATTGTGGCGGCAGCGATATGGAGGCGAATACAACATCATCGGAAGAGACCTTCTGCTCAACGGCCGCAAACATACAGTCGTCGGAGTGGCGCCCGCCGGGTTTCAGTTCCTGAGAAGCGAGATCGGTCTCTGGGTTCCAATCCGACTCACTCAAGAAGAATTGGCCGACCGCGGCAGCCATTACCTGTGGGTCGTCGGGCGGATGAAGCCCGGCGTGACGCTGGAACAGGCGAATGCGGACATCAAGACCGTGATGAGCCGCATCGCGCGCGACAATCCTGGCAATGCGGGAAGGATCGGCGCTTACGCGATGTCAATGCGCGATCAATTGGCCGGAGACTCAAGACGTCCATTGATCGTGCTGCTGGTTGCGGTGGGATTCGTCTTGCTGATCGCCTGCGCGAACATCGCCAACCTGCTGCTCGCGCGCGCGGTCAATCGTAGCCGCGAGATCGCCGTGCGCAGCGCGTTGGGCGCCGGGCGATTCCGGATCGTGCGCCAATTGCTGACCGAAAGCGCGCTGCTTTCGTTCTCCGGCGCGGCGGTTGGACTGTTGGTCGCCGCCTGGAGCTTCAGCCTTTTGCGACAACTCATACCCGAAGGTCTCGCGCTTTCGACGAACCTCGGCATCAACCTGCCGGTTCTGGGCTTCACGCTGCTGGTCACATTGGGCGCCGGGTTGGTCTTCGGATTGGCGCCGGCCCTGCATGCTTCGAAAATTGACTTGAACGAGGCGTTGAAGCAGAGCGGCGTCAGGACTGGGGCGAGCGGCGGCGCTAACAGGCTGCGGAACGCGATGGTCGTGGTCGAGGTGGCGATGTCGCTGGTGTTGCTGGTTGGCGCGGGATTGTTGATTCAAACGTTTTTCAAGATGCTGAATCAATACTCCGGGCTTCAGCCGGAAAATGTTCTGCTGATGAGAACCAACTTGTCACAGAGTAAATATGACGAAGCCTCGAAGCGCAACGCCTTCTACGATCAGGCGCTCGAACGCGTGAAGAGCCTGCCGGGCGTGGTCTCGGCGGGTTACACGATGAGCGTGCCGCTGGAGTGGAAAGGCGGCACGAGCGGGTTCTGGATCGAAGGCCGCACGGCGGAGCAGGCCGTCTCGCAAGGCCTGGTCTATGACGCCAATCATCGTCAGGTCAGCGCCGGCTACCTGCAAACGATGGGCATCCCGCTGCGGCAGGGACGTTACCTCAACGAGAGCGACAACGAAAAATCAATGCCGGTGGCGATCATCAACGAAACGATGGCGAGGCAATACTGGCCGGCCGAAGACGCGATCGGGAAGCGGTTCAAGCTCGGCGATCCCGATTCGCCCGACCCCTGGAGAATGGTCGTAGGCGTAGTCGGCGATGTCAGACAGATGGGAATGGACGCGCCGGTCAAGGCCGAGATGTATCTGCCTTACCGGCAGATGACCACCCATTCATTCTTCGCCCCGCGCGATCTGGTCGTTCGTACTTCCGTTGACCCGATGAGCCTGGTCGCTGCGGCGCGGCGCGAGATTCACGCCATTGATCCCGACCAGCCTGTCTCGAACATCCGCACGATGGAAGGCGCGCTGGACGAAGAGATAGGCCAGCGCCGGGTGGGGATGACGCTGGTTGCGATCTTCGCCGGGCTGGCTCTGCTGCTCGCGTCGCTCGGCATCTACGGCGTGCTTTCGTATTTCGTCGTTCAACACACGCGGGAAATCGGCGTCCGTGTGGCGCTCGGCGCGGGACGGCGAAACATCCTCGGACTGGTAATGAAGAATGGGATGACGCTGGTTTTAATTGGCGTGGTGTTTGGACTGTTTGGCGCTTTTGCGGTGACGCGATTGATGTCGAGCCTGCTTTATGAAGTCAGCCCCGCTGATCCGACGACTTTTACTGTGGTCGCAGGATTGCTCTGCGTGGTTGCGATGCTGGCTTGTTATGTCCCGGCGCGACGCGCGATGAAAGTTGATCCGATGGTCGCCTTAAGATGTGAGTAACTGGTCGCGAATGTGAAAACTCGAAAAGGGAGTGGGCTATGAATTCCTTGCTGCAAGATTTGCGCTACGGTTTACGAACGCTGCTCAACAAACCCGGCTTCACGCTGGTCGCCGTCGTCACGCTGGCTTTGGGCATTGGTGTGAACACGGCGATTTTCAGCGTCGTCAACGGCGTGTTGCTGCGCTCGCTGCCGTTCAACCAACCCGAACGCATCGTCACGCTGTGGGAGAACAACACGAAAGACGGCATCGAACGCGACGATGTTTCGCCCGCCAATTTCCTGGACTGGCGCGAACGCAGCCGGAGCTTTGAAGAGATCGCCTTCGCCAACCCGTGGAGCCTGGATTACACCGGCGAGACCGAGCCTGAGACCTGGCGGGCGACGCGCGTCTCCAAGGGCTTCTTCCGCATCCTGGGCGCGCAGGCGGTAGTCGGGCGGGCGTTTTTGCCGGAAGAATATGAAGAAGGGCGCAACCAGGTGGTCGTGCTGAGTTACGGTTTGTGGCAGCGGCGATTCGGCGGCAAGTCGGAG
>JAJVID010000191.1 GCA_022072205.1 Acidobacteriota bacterium | reverse complement strand
CCTTGCCGTCGCGCGTGAATTTCAATTCTTCCGCGCTCGGCTTCGCGCCTTTGTTCTTCAATCGTTCGATCATGGCGGCGATTGAGGGATGGAGTTTTGAGAGCAGCCGCAGCTTTTGCTGCTCTTCAGCCGACAAAGGTGTGTTGCGTCCGTCAGCGGCAATCTGGCCGAAAACTTGACCAGGTTCGGAAGCCGGCGGTGGAAGCGGTGGAGGCGGGGTTGGGGCAGCGGTGGCATTTCTCCTGGCATTTGCTTGGAGCTTGGATTTGGAAAGCGCTACTTTCCCACTCCTGCTATAAAATTGGGCTATGTCCAATTCGTGCAAGCCGACGACTTGTTGAACGCTCTTCAAATCATCTTTCACCCCAAACACTCCCTCGCGGCTCACGCCTTCCGGCATTTCCACCGGCACATCAATCCGTCGCGGCTGCCCGCCATCGGTCACCGTCATCTCTTCGACAGCGACGAACGAAGTGAATTGCGTTATCAACCGGTATTCCAGTCCGAGTTGAGTGATCGCTTCGCGCACGCCTGGTTTCGCCGCGCCGCTTTGAATTCCGCCGTAATCCTGGCTCATCAAATCGTCAATCCGCGTGCGCGCCCACATCGTCGCCAGCACGTCGTGATCGGGTTGCGATTCGGGCAGCTCAACAGGAATTTCTTTCACGAAATTTTGCCCGGCCATCTTGCCACGCAGACGGATCACTCCGCGCCCGGCAGCCGTGTACCGTCCGGTCAGGATCAACGGCTTCACGCTGAACAGATCGGGAAGGCGTTTCGGATAAACATCGGCGACGGGCAATCCCGACCAGTCAATCTCGATGTCGGTCAGCAGCGGGTTGCGTACGCGTTCGTGAAAGCGGCGCGCGGCTGCCGAGCCGTCATCCTGCAACGTCACGTATTCGACTTCGCCTCGCCCGTGTTCGGCCATTTTGTCAAGCAGGAAACGATTCACTGATGAACCAATGCCGAATGCGAAGACGCGCGCATTCGGGTGTTTCTGAATTTCGGAGATGATCTCCATGTCGTTGCCGACGTAACCGTCGGTCATGAAGCAGACGATGCGGACGTGGTCTTGCGCATCAGACGGATCAAGGGCGGCGCGGATGGCTTTCATCATTTCGGTTCCGCCCGAACCTTGACGGGACGCGAGGAAAACCTGCGCCCGTTGCAGGTTTTCCCGCGTCGCTGGGACAGGCTGAGGAAACAAAATGTGTGTGTCGCCGGAGAAGGTGATCAGGTTGAAAGTGTCTTCCGGGTAAAGCGAATCGAGCGCGAGCTTCATCGTCTCTTTCGCCTTCTCAATCGGAAAACCTTCCATCGAACCTGAAGTGTCGAGCACGAAGACCAGTTCTTTTGGCGTGACATCGGCTGCGGCCACGCGCTCCGGCGGTTGCAACATCATCGAGAAGAAACCGCCCTGCGCGCCGCGATGCGTCAGAACCGCGTCGGAAACTTTCCGGCCCGCGACATCGAATTTGAGGATGAAGTCTTTGTTCGGAATCGTCGCCTGATCTTTCAACCGCACGACGGCGCGATGATTGTCTGGCCGGGCGACGTCAACTTCGTGCAACGTTGATTTCAGATCGTCAATCGGGACGCCAGTGTCCAGCTTGACTTCGATTGCGATGTCGTGGCCCGCGCGCGTGTTTTTCGGCGCGACCTGCGGCGTGATGCGCGAAGCGTCAGGAACCTGACTGGTGTCCGGCGCCCAGCCTACGCCTGATTGAATCGCCTGTTCGCCGATTGGCTGGCCAGGAATGTAACGCGGGCCGACCACCATCGGGAAAACGAATTCATACGCTCCATCTTCATATTTCAAAAATTCGACGTAGCTGATCGTGATCTTCACTTCGGCGCCGGAAGCGATGTTGGTTACCGATTGCGTAAAGATATTCGGTCGCTCCTGATCGAGCAGGCTGGCGGTGTGACCGGCGTCGCGCGCGGCTTCGTAAATCGCCCGCGCTTCTTCGCGGCGCTTGATCTTGCCTTTGATCACGCGGTCGCCGACGGTCATCGTCATATCGTCAACCGCCGCCGATTGCGGCAAGGGGAAGACGTAGACAGCTTCGATCTTGTCCTGAAAGGGATTATGAAACTCCTGCGTAACGGTGACGCGAGCGAGCGAGCCGCTCACTTCGGCTTTGACATCGGTGTGTTTGAGCGGGCATTCGGCGCGCGGCTGGCCGTCCCTGCCTATTGCCTGCAATGCGCCTTGAGTGATTTTGCCCGGCGCGGCTGCGATTACGTCGGAGTTGTCTATGAGACCGAAATATGCGAATGCTGCGATACCCATCAGCAAAGTAGCGGCGGCGCAGACCAGTGAAATAAAGAACCTTCGTTTCGTCATTGTCTTCCTCCTCAAATGGCTTCGGGGCGCACTTATCCTCGCGTCGCGTAGTGGCGCGACAATCAAACACAGACCGACGTCTGGTCGAATGAAAATGGCAAATCGCGATTTGGCTGTTTGGACGCCTGGCGAGAGCGGTTGGTTCCGCGCTCTTCAATTCTCTTCGCTGTCAGAACGCGTCGCGTCGCGCAAGCTTGCAGACAAAGGCCAAAATTGTGTTGCGAAAATCGCCCCGTTTGACGGTTGGAAAATCGAGTTGCTATGATCTCGAACTACTTCCCACTTTATTCAGCAATCCAATCCATTCGAGGAGAATTATGTCAGACACACCAAAAATGACTTTCGCGATGATCAAGCCGGACGCCGTGCGCGCGGGTAATATCGGCAACATTATTCAGCGCATCACCGACAACGGCTTCAAGATTCGCGCGATGAAATTGGTTCACATGTCCCGGCCTGTGGCCGAAGGTTTTTACGCTGTCCACCGCGAGCGCCCGTTCTTCGGCGAACTCGTTCAGTTCATGATCAGCGGCCCGACCGTCGTGCTCGCGCTTGAGAAAGATAACGCCGTGCAGGCGTGGCGCGATCTGATGGGGCCGACCGATTCAACCAAGGCGCCGAAAGGCACCATCCGAGGCGATTTCGGTACGAGCGTCGGCGAGAACGCCACGCACGGCTCGGATTCGCCGGAGAATGCGCAGATCGAATTGAGCTACTTCTTCAACGCGACCGAGTTCTGCTGATGGCTCCGTTAGGCAAAATGCTGATCATCTTCGGCGTCGTTCTGATCGTCGCGGGCGCGTTGTTCCTGCTCGGCGACAGGCTGACGTGGCTGAGGCTGGGGCGATTGCCCGGCGACATCAGTTGGTCGAACCGGAGCGGATCGGTTCGCGTCTACTTTCCGTTGATGACGATGCTGTTGCTGAGCCTGCTGCTGACATTGATCTTCTGGTTGTTGCGCAAATGACCGCAGTACCGCGCGCGTGAGCAAGCGGATATTCCGCCATCGCCGCTTGCTCGCGCACGCGGTACCGACTGTGAATTGAGATGCCGATCCTCGAAGCCCGCAATGTGACGCGCGAATATCCGATGAAGGCTGAGACCGTGCGCGCGCTCGCCGGCGTCTCAGTCGCAATCGAGCGTGGCGAGTTCGTCGCGATTCTCGGCACGAGCGGTTCGGGTAAATCAACGCTGCTGAATCTGTTCGGCGGGCTTGATCGTCCGACCGGAGGCGAGATTCTGTTCGATGGCGAGAGCCTCGCGCCGCTCTCTTCGCGCGAGATGTCGCGTTACCGGCTGCGCCGCGTCGGGATGATCTTTCAGAGCTTCAATCTGATTCCGACGATGACTGCGCGCGAGAATGTTTCGCTCGCGCTGGCGTTCGCGGGGCTGAGCAAAACCGAGCGGCGCAAACGTTCGCTAGAATTGCTCGACCGGGTCGGGTTGTCACAGCGCGCCGAGCATCTTCCATCTGAGCTTTCCGGCGGCGAGCAACAGCGCGTGAGCATCGCGCGCGCCATCGCCAACGCGCCTCAGGCGTTGCTCGCGGACGAACCCACCGGCAATCTGGACAGCAATCGAGCCGCCGAAGTCATCGGATTGCTGGATGAGATGCGGCGGCGCGATGGCAAAACGGTTGTGCTGGTCACGCACGATCAGGAGCTTGCCCAGAACTTCGCCACGCGCATCATCAGACTCAAAGACGGGAAAGTCGTTTAACGCCACGATCACAATCTCTCCGGGTTATGAACTTCACCGACATCATCGCGCTTGCGGCGCGCAATCTGCGCCAGGCCAAGTTGAGAACCTCGCTGACCGTTATCGGCGTGGTTGTCGGCGTCGCCGCGATCATCACGATGGTCAGCTTCGGCATCGGTCTGCGGCGGAACATCATCGGGCAGGCTCTGGGGCGATTGGACGTTTTCACCGCGATGACGGTTTTCGGCGCCGACACCAACGACATGCTGGCGCTGCGCGGCGGACGAACGGCGCTGGATGATGGCGAAGAGGAAGATGCTCAGGACGGCGCTAAGCCGGAAGATCCACCTTCGACAAACAGTTCGCCGGCTCCGGCGCCCGCCGCCGCTCGTCCGCGCCGCGTGCTTGACGATGAGGCGCTGGCGGAAATCGCCAAACTCGATGGGGTCAGCTTCGCCGCGCCGATAGTCACTTTTCCCAGCTTCGTGCGGTTCAATGAGCGAACGCGGCAGCAGTGGGCCGCCGGGGCGCGGGCGGGCGACGATCCGCGTCTGAGGAATCTGCTGGCCGGCAGGGGATTCAGCGACGAGAACGCCGATGAAGTTGTCATCAAAGAAGAGTTTCTGAATGGCTACTCTGACGAAGCTTTTCGACGAAGGCGTAACCGGCGCGGCAATTCCGGCGGCCCTTTCCGCCAGGCTTCGGACAAGAGCGATGAAGAGCGCAAGCGCGCGGCTGAAGACGCGTTGGGCAAAGAGATCACGCTCTATTCGGCTCCTGTCGGCGACGCCTCGCCCACCAGCGTTTTCGGCATTCCGCTGCTCGATTTTCCGAGTAACTTCCCAGGCCGATCTGATGACGGAGCGAACGAAGTCCGCGATGAAGTGGCGGATCGAAGCGGATTCGACCGCTACGTCTTTCGCATCGTCGGCGTTGTGAAGAGTGAAGATGGAATGGGCCTCAGGGTTTACGGCCGTTCCGATTTCTATCTGCCGCTCGAAAAGGCGAAGCGCCTGCGCGAAGCGAACGTCTCTCCGATGGAGCGAATGGGCGACGCGCTGGCCGGGCATTCGGGGTATTGGGCCGCCGAACTGCGCGTGCTCGATCCGAGCCGGATCAAACCTGTGACCAAACGCGTGACCGACCTCGGCTTTCGCGCGTTCTCGCTGGCCAATCAACTGGAAGAGATCGAACGCATCTTCCTGATCGTCAACAGCAGCCTGGCCCTGATCGGCGGCATCGCGCTGCTGGTCGCGTCGTTCGGCATCTCGAACACGATGATTATGTCCATCCGCGAACGGACGCGCGAAATCGGCGTGATGAAAGCCATCGGTGGTTCGGACGGTGAGATCATGCGTATCTTCTTCGTCGAGGCGAGCCTGATCGGTCTGGCTGGCGGTGTGATGGGCGTGATCGGCGGATGGGGGATTGATCGCGTCGCCAACACGCTCGCAAACAGATGGGTTCTGAGACAGGCGGGACAGGCCGTCCGCCACATCGAGTTTTTCTCGATCCCCTGGTATCTGTCCGGCGGCGCGATTCTGTTCGCGATGGCGATCAGCCTGATCGCGGCGATCTATCCGGCGATGCGCGCAGCCAGGGTTGATCCGATCAAGGCGCTTCGGTACGAGTAACAACATTTGCCTCTCAGCCAGGGATTCCTGCAAATTATGCGGCCTTCTCATCGCCGCTCTGTACGGTTGCGAATAGACGGGCCTGCCAGGCGCCCGGATAATTCTCCCCTCTCTACATTCTTTTAATTCAGTAAAGTGCGGGAAATCAGATATTCAGTCCGCGAGAGATCGCTTTGATGGCGTTTGAAAATTAACTGCAACAACGGCGTAGGGGCGGGTTTTCCCCGCCCGCATCCGTTATCAAGGTAATTGGGCGGGGAATACCCGCCCCTACGCTGTTGGCGCTTTATTTACTCAAAGACCATAAATGCGAGTTCAATCTCCGTGTCTTGGCGGGAGCGGACAGGAGGCACAAGCATGGCAGCAGAGACAATTCCTTATGGCGAGGTCGCGCAGCAGGCGCCAGCCGTCAAAGAAGTCCACATCGTCTGGCTGACCGCCGGTCTGGGGTGCGACGGCGATACGGTTTCGATCACCGCCGCCGAACAGCCCAGCATCGAGGACGTGTTGCTGGGAGCGATTCCGGGACTTCCGAAAGTTCATTTGCATAATCCTGTCCTCGCGCCGCAGGTCGGCGAAGAGTTCATGGATTTCTTCTATCAGGCCGAACGTGGCGAACTCGATCCGTTCGTCTTCGTAGTCGAAGGCTCGATCCCGAACGAAGAGATCAAGCAGGAAGGTTACTGGGCGGCGCAGGGGACTGATCCCCGGACAGGGCAGCCCATCCGTACCACCGAATGGATTGACCGGCTCGCGCCGAAAGCGTGGGCGGTGGTCGCCGCCGGCACCTGCGCCACTTACGGCGGGATTCACGCGATGGCCGGAAATCCGACGGGCTGCATGGGACTGGCCGATTACCTCGGCTGGGATTTCCGTTCGCGGGCCGGCATTCCTGTCGTCAATGTGCCCGGCTGCCCGGTGCAGCCTGACAATTTCATGGAGACCGCGCTCTATCTGCTTTATCAGGCGGCGGGCGTCTCGCCGATGATCCCGCTCGACGATCAACTCAGGCCCACCTGGCTCTTCGGCAAGACAGTGCATGAAGGCTGCGACCGCGCGGGTTATTACGAGCAGGGCGATTTCGCCACTGAGTACGGCTCGCCCAAATGCATCGTCAGGCTCGGCTGTTGGGGACCGGTGGTCAATTGCAACGTGACGAAGCGCGGTTGGATGCGCGGCGTTGGCGGTTGTCCGAACGTCGGCGGTGTCTGCATCGGCTGCACGATGCCGGGCTTCCCGGACAAATTCATGCCGTTTATGGAAGAGCCGCCGGGCGCGGCGGTGTCATCGGGGGCGGTCGGCTTTTATGGACGGACGATTCGCGCGCTGCGCGGCATTACCAACACGACCGTCAACAAGGAGCCGAAATGGCGGCATCCGGGATCACATCTCACCACCGGCTATCGGCCCGAGTCTGTTGAAAGGGGTTGAAGGGGAAAAGGAGGAATCGGTTATGGCTACTGCGACTCAAATGAAAAAGAACGTGTTGCCGGAGACTCCGGGCCTGGTCGAGATGAACTGGGACCCGATTACCCGCATCGTCGGCAGCCTCGGCATTTTCACCAAGATAGATTTCAAAAACCTGCGCGTCGCCGAGTGCTACAGCACATCGTCAATCTTTCGCGGCTACAGCGTCTTTATGAGAGGCAAAGACCCGCGCGACGCGCATTTCATCGCCAGCCGCATCTGCGGAATCTGCGGCGACAATCACGCGACCTGCGGAGTCTACGCGCAGAACATGGCTTTCAACGTGCGCCCGCCCGCGCTCGGCGAATGGATTATCAATCTGGGTGAAGCGGCGGAGTACATGTTCGACCACAACATCTTTCAGGATAACCTGGTCGGCGTGGACTTCTGCGAACAGATGGTCAGGGAAACCAATCCGAGCGTCTGGGAGAAGGCGCAAAGGAGAGAAGCGCGCGGCGCGCGGCTGCACGGTTACCGCACCATCGCCGACATCATGACGGCGCTCAACCCGTTCAGCGGCGAATTCTACCGCGAGGCGCTGGCGATGAGCCGCCTGACGCGCGAAATGTTCTGTCTGATGGAAGGCCGCCACGTCCATCCTTCGACGCTTTATCCGGGCGGCGTGGGAACAGTGCCGACAATTCAGGTCTTCACCGATTACCTCGTCCGGCTGATGAAATATGTCGAGTTCATGAAGAAAGTCGTTCCGTTGCACGACGATCTTTTCGATTTCTTTTACGAAGCGCTGCCCGGTTACGAAGAGGTCGGACGGCGGCGCGTCCTGCTCGGCTGCTGGGGTTCGTTCAATAACCCGGAGGTTTGTGATTACACCTACCGGAACATGGGCGAATGGGGACGCGGAATGTTCGTCACGCCGAGCGTGATTGTGGACGGCAAGGTTGTCACGAACAGTCTGGTGAACATCAATCTCGGCATGCGCATTCTGCTCGGCAGTTCTTATTACGAGGACTGGGAAAATGCGGAGACGTTCGTCGCGCGCGATCCACTCGGCAATCCCGTAGACCAAAGACATCCCTGGAATCAGACGACAATTCCGAAGCCGCAAAAGCGCGATTTCGAGGGGAAATACACGTGGGTCATGTCGCCGCGTTGGTACGACGGACGGACGGGCGACCATCTGGCGCTCGAAACCGGCGGCGGGCCGCTTGCGCGTTTGTGGGCGACGGCGCTCAACAATCTGGTGGACATCGGTTACGTCAAGGCGACCGGCCAGAGCGTCAAAATCAATCTGCCGAAGACGGCGCTACTGCCCGAAACTGAATTCGAGTGGAGAGTCCCGCAGTGGTCGAACGCCATCGAACGTGACCGCGCGCGGACTTACTTCCAGGCTTACGCCGCCGCCTGCGCGCTCCACTTCGTCGAACAGGCGCTCAGCGAAGTGCGGGCCGGGCGAACGGCGACGTGGTCGGAATTCAAAGTGCCGGAGGAAGCCATCGGCTGCGGCTTCCATGAAGCTGTGCGCGGCGTGCTCTCGCATCACGTCGTCATCCGCGAAGGCAAGATAGCCAATTACCACCCGTACCCGCCGACGCCGTGGAACGCCAGCCCGCGCGACGTTTACGGCACGCCGGGACCGTATGAGGACGCGGTGCAGAACACGCCGATCTTCGAGGAGAACCCGCCTGACAAATTCAAAGGCATTGACATCATGCGCACCGTGCGCAGCTTCGACCCGTGCCTGCCCTGCGGCGTTCATATGTATCTCGGCAATGGCAAGGTGTTGGAGACGCGCCACTCGCCGATGTTCGGCGTGGTGAAATAACGTCATGGCGAACTTTGATCAGCAGGAAATCCGGCGGCGGATGCAACGGATCGAAGAATTGGTTCGCAGGCTCGAAGCGCCAATTGGCTCGGAAGGCGCTTCGAGCCTGCGGGACAGCTCTCTGGAGTTGATGCGGTCTTTGATGGAACTGCACGGCGCGGGGCTGGAGCGGATGATGGAGATTGCCTTCGACTCCGGCGCTGGCGTGATTATTGACCGTTTCGCGGAAGATGATCTCGTGGCGCATTTGTTGCTGCTTTATGACCTGCATCCTGCGGATTTTGAAACGCGCGTGCGCCGCGCGCTCGAAGATGTCCGCCCTCATTTGCGCTCGCACGGCGGCTCTGTCGAACTGTTGAGTCTGACGAATGGCGTCGTCAGACTGCGGTTGCAGGGCAATTGCCACGGCTGCCCGTCTTCCGCTGAGACGCTGCGGCAATTGATCGAGCAGACGATTTACGAAGCCGCGCCCGACGCGCAGGCGATTGAAGTCGAAGGAGCCGTCGAAGGAGCCGGAGCGCTGGCCGCCGCCAGCGGCTTCGTGCAGTTGCAGAAAACGTCAGGCAGGAGTTGAAGAGCGACTGTCGAACGAGATGAGCCGCTCACATCGTCACGACGACTCTCTGAAACTATGAAAATTCGTGGGACAAGATGCCATCTTGTTCCGCCTTTTCCGGAGAAAGATCATGGCCAAAAAACAGCCCAACGTTGACAGACCCGCACAATCGAAGGGCGCGCGTAAGGGCGAAGAGCAAGTCAGCCGGGGCCGCCGCGAGCCGGGCCGCCATCGCGATAGCGGCGCAGGCGCAGGACGTCCCGCCGGGAAATCCACGCCGCGCGATGTGACCAGCATCAACCCCGAAGACCGCAAGCCGGTAGACCCTGAGAGTCCGTATCTCATCCCGGCCTGATCCGCAGGCGCACGCGATGACATCAACGGGAAGCGGCAATTCGTTTGCGGCGCTGCGCCGGTTCACGCGCGAGCGCGCAGGCGCGCGCGCCGAGCAGTGCGATTTTTGCAGCGCCGTACTGGCCGGCTCTCATCAGCATCTGATCGAGCCGGAGCGTCGGCGGCTGGTTTGTGTTTGCGACGCCTGCGCTGTGCTCTTCAGCGGGCAGGGCGAGACGAAGTACCGGCGTGTGCTTCGGCGCGCGCTCTTCCTGCCGGATTTTCAACTGACCGATGCGCAGTGGCATAACCTGATGATCCCGATTCAACTGGCTTTCATCTTTCACAACAGTCCGGCGCAAAGGATGATCGCGCTTTATCCGAGTCCAGCCGGGCCGGTTGAATCATCGCTCGAACTGGCCGCGTGGGACGAAATCGCCGCCGCGAATCCCGCGCTGAAAAAGATGGAGCCGGACGTGGAAGCGTTGCTGATCAATCGAGTCGGGCGTGCAGGGCATATCAGTCGTGGCGGGAGCGGCGAGCACGAATACTACGTCGCGCCGATTGATGAATGCTTCAGGCTGACAGGCCTGCTGCGCGCGCACTGGCGCGGGTTGTCGGGCGGCGCGCAAGTCTGGGAAGAGATAGCGCGCTTCTTCGCAAGCCTGAGAGCGCGGGCCGTCGTGAACCAAAAGGAGTCTTGTGCCTGATCTGGATTTTCAGGTGGAAGGAGTTGCGCCGTTGCTTTACGCCGTCGCGCCGACGCTGGCTTTCAAGCTCCGCGTGACGAACTCGACGGCGGAGCCGATTCACACTGTCCTGCTGCGTTGCCAGATCATGCTCGAAGTGGCGCAGCGGCGGTACAACGCGAACGAACAGGAAAAGCTGCAGGACCTTTTCGGCGAGCCGCAGAGGTGGGACAGATCGCTGCGAAGCATGCTGTGGACGAACATCGGCGTCACGATTCCCGCGTTCACCGGCGCCGCAGTCGTTGATCTGAACGCGCCCTGCACGTTCGATTTCAACGTCGCCGCGACGAAGTATTTCGCCGGGCTGGAACATGGCGAGGCGCCGTTGCTGCTGCTTTTCAGCGGGACGATTTTTTATGCGGCGGAAAGCGGAGCCTTGCAGGTGACGCAGATTCCCTGGGAGAAGGAAGCCGGTTACCGGCTGCCCGTGCGCGTCTGGCAGGAGATGATGGACATTTATTACCCGAACAGCGTCTGGCTGAATCTGCGCCGCGACGTGTTCGACCGGCTCAATCGTTACAAAACGCAGCGCGGCATCCCGACCTTCGAGCAGGCGCTCGAACGTGTCATTCCCGATGTCGAGGTGGAAACCGAACTGCGTCACGAAGAAGGCGGCGGCGAAGAGGTTATTCACTGATGAATCTAGAACTCGTGGAAAACATCGTCAGCGCCGTCCTCTACGAAGGCTACTTGCTTTATCCGTATCGTCCGTCGGCGATCAAGAACCGGCAGCGTTTCAACTTCGGCGTCATCTATCCGCCGGGTTACGGCCTCGCCAATAACGAGCCGCGCAGCATGCAAACCGAGTGTCTGGTGGCGGGAGACGAACGGACGCGGATTGATGCGCGCGTGCGCTTTCTGCATCTGCTCTCGCGCGAAGACGCGGACGGTCAGCAAAGCTGGCAGGAAGCGGTTGAACGCGAAGTCCTGATGCGCTGGCGATGCGACGAGAGCGGCGTCGCCCGGACAACATATCAATTTCCGCGCGACGTGAAGCGCGACGACGGCGCCGTGCGCAGGCAGGAAGCCGTCAACGGCCTGGTTGAAATTTCGGCGGAACAAGCGGCGGCGCGCCTTTTCAAACTCACCGCGCGCATCCTGAATCTGACGCCGGTTGACGCGATGCCGCAAAGCCGCGATGAAGCGCTGCTGCGATCTCTTGTTTCTGCGCATACGATTCTCTGCGTTCAGGGCGGCGAGTTCGTCTCGCTGCTCGACCCGCCCGATGAATGGCGCGAGGCCGCCGCCGCGTGTCACAACGTCGGGACGTATCCGGTACTGGTGGGCCAAGAGGGCGAGCGCGATTGCCTGCTCTCATCGCCGATCATTCTTTACGATTATCCGCAGATCGCGCCCGAAAGCGCTGGCGACCTTTTCGACGGAACGGAGATAGATGAATTGCTGACGCTGCGCATCCTGACGCTGACCGATGAAGAAAAGCGGGAGATGCGCGACAGCGACGAGCGCGCGCGGCGGATTCTGGAACGCAGCGAAGCGCTGCCTGCCGAGCAATTGATGAAGATGCACGGCGCGTTGCGCAGTTTGCGGCAGGCCGGAGGAAAGCGGCCATGAATGAATGGGAGTGGAGATTGCTCGAAGAACGCGGGCCGCTCGAATTCGTCAACGTTGGCGGCGTCGAAATTAAACCGGGCGACCGTGTGCGGTTGCGGCCCCGCGCTGGCGGAGACGTGTTCGACATCGCGCTGGCGGGCCGCGCTGCGACTGTTGAAGCCGTCGAGCAGGATTACGAAAACAACGTCCAACTCGCGGTAATCGTGGACGACGATCCGGGCAAAGACCTGGGGCTGCTCAAACAACCCGGTCACCGTTTCTTTTTCAGGCCGGAAGAGGTCGAGCCGCTGATGATCGGCGAACTCAGCGAGGAGAGTTGATGGCGCATGCGCGGATTCTGATCGCCGGAATTGGCAACATCTTTCTTGGCGACGACGGCTTCGGTTGCGAAGTGGCCGCGCGGCTGGCGCGCCGCGAATTGCCTGATGGCGTTCGCGTGATTGATTTCGGCGTTCGCGGCCTCGATCTGGCCTATGCGCTGATGGACGATTATGACGCGGTCGTTATGGTTGACGCCGCGCCGCGCGGAGCCGCGCCTGGCGCGGTTTACGTCATCGAGCCTGACCTGCGGGAACTGAGCGAAGCGAAAGCGCAGGAGATGAATTCGCAGGCGTTTGTTGACGCGCATACGATGAATCCGCTGAAGGCGATTGCGCTGGCCGGATCAATGGGCGGCGAAATCAAACGGCTGCTGCTCGTCGGATGCGAGCCGTTGACGCTTGGCCCGGAGGAAGGACAGATGGGATTGAGCGAGCCTGTCGCCGCCGCAGTAGACGAAGCGGTCAGCGCGGTCGAATCGCTGGTGGCAGGATTACTGGAAGGTCGCCGCGCGGCGGCGGCTTGAACAAGAAGCCGGAAACAAGAGGAGAGTTGAAATGAGGAATCCATTCGCCCGCAAGAAGAAAAACCACAGACTGTTGAAAGTGATCGGAAGCGTGGCTCTGGCCGCCGTCGGAGCAGGAGTGATTTCGATGTTCCCGGACATCAAACGGTACATCAGGATGAGCACGATGTAAGCCGCCATGCGTTACGTCGTTGACGCCAGCCAGAGTTGGTTCACCGTGAAGGCGTTCGCCAAAGGGCTGCTTTCGGCCTTCGGCCACAGCCCGACTCTAGCTGTGCGCGGATTGACGGGCGAGGCCGAGATTGACGCCTCCGCGCCCGACAAAGCCTCGCTCCGAATGATTTTCGCCGCCGATTCGCTCATCGTGCTTGACGACTTGAGCGAGTCAGACCGGCGCGAGATTGAACGGAAGACGCGCGATGATGTGCTCGAAGCGGCGCGCTATCCGGAGATCGTTTTTCAAAACGCGAATGTTGCGGCGCGGCAGACAGGTGAGGGGAGTTACCGCGTCAGGCTCAGCGGCGATCTTTCGCTTCACGGCGTCACGCGTTCGCAGACGCTCGACGCGAACGTGACGCTGACCCCGTCGAGCCTTCGCGCGCAGGGCAGGTTCGGGCTGCGGATGAGCGATTACCGCATTCGTCCGGTCACGGCTCTCGGCGGCGCTATCAAGTTGAAAGACGATCTGGAATGCGCCTTTGACATTTTCGCGCAGCCAGCGTCGCAGAGCGGCGAGTGAAGGCATGCACGAATTGTCCATTGCTCTGAGCATTGTCGAAGGCGCCGGGGAAGAAGCCGCGCGGCGAGGCGGCAAAGTCTCCGTTGTGCATCTACGGCTCGGCCAACTTTCCGGCGTGGTCAAAGACGCGCTGCTCTTTTCGTACGATCTGGCTTGCGAAGGCACGCTGCTCGAAGGCTCGCGGTTGATGATCGAGGAGGAGCCGGTCGTCGTCTTTTGCCCGGAGTGCGCAGCCGAACGCGCGCTCGCTTCGATTCAATCTTTCCGCTGCCCTGTCTGCGGCGCGTTGACGCCGGATGTCGTGCGGGGCAGGGAACTGGAACTCGTCGCTTTGGAACTGACATATGAACAACACGCCGCATCCGCCACGCCTGCCACGACTGATTGAAGTCAGAAAGAACGTGTTGAAGCGGAATGATCTGCTCGCGCGCAAATTGCGCGACCGATTCCGCGCCGCCAGCGTTTTCGTCGCCAGCCTGGTTTCGAGTCCGGGCGCGGGCAAGACCGCGTTTCTGGAAAAGACGCTCACTGCGTTGCGCGCGCAATGCCGCGTCGCGGCGCTTGTCGGCGATCTTGCGACGGACAACGACGCCGCTCGATTGGCGCGAGCCGAAGTTCCGGTCAGGCAGATCACCACCGGCACGGTCTGTCATCTGGAAGCCGAAATGGTCGAGCGCGCGCTGGATGGCTGGAATCTGGATGAACTCGATTGCCTGTTCATCGAAAACGTCGGCAATCTCGTCTGCCCGTCGAGTTACGACCTGGGCGAGGAGATGCGGCTGGTGTTGATGTCCGTGACCGAAGGCGAGGACAAACCGCTCAAATACCCGACCATCTTCAACACGGCTGATGTGGCGATCATCACCAAGATTGATCTGGCCGCCGCAGTCGAGTTCGATTTGAAATCGGCGCGCCGCAATATCCAGTCGGTCAGGCCGGGAATGCGGGTCTTTGAGCTTTCGGCGAAAACGGGAGAGGGGATGGATGAGTGGCTGCGGCTTCTTCAATCACGTTTATGACGACGCGAACACAAATCCTGGTGCGCGGCATCGTGCAGGGCGTGGGGTTTCGGCCTTATGTTTACTCGCTCGCCAGCCGGCGCTCGCTCAAAGGACGAGTGTTCAACAACACCGCTGGCGTCGTGATTGATGTCGAAGGCGAAGCGCGCGCGATTGAACAGTTCGTCAACGAAATCAGATCGAATCCGCCGCCGCTTTCGCAGGTCGAAGC
Organism: Acidobacteriota bacterium; assembly: GCA_022072205.1. Lineage (GTDB taxonomy): Bacteria > Acidobacteriota > Blastocatellia > RBC074 > RBC074 > JAJVID01. The sequence continues at coordinate 12,220 of JAJVID010000191.1, read as the reverse complement.
GGTCGAATGCAGTGAACATCTGGCTCCCGCTGATTACCACGATTTCCGCATCGTCGAGAGCGCAGCGGCGGGAGCGAAGTTTGCGCCGATTTCAGCCGACATCGCTACCTGCGAAGATTGTTTGAGAGAGTTGTTCGATCCGCGTGATCGCCGCTATCGCTATCCGTTCATCAACTGCACAAACTGCGGGCCGCGCTTCACGATCATCGAAGGCGTCCCGTATGACCGCGCGCGGACTACGATGCGCGACTTCGAGATGTGCGCCGCCTGCCGCAACGAGTACGAGAATCCGCTTGATCGCCGTTTTCATGCGGAACCGATAGCTTGTTCAGCGTGCGGGCCGCGCTTGTTTTTGACCGATACGCGCAGGCGCTCGATCGCTCTCGAACCGAGCGAAGACGCCGTCAACCGCGCGAGACGATTGATCCTCGATGGCGAAATCGTCGCCATCAAGGGGCTGGGCGGGTTTCATCTGGCGTGCGATGCGCTCAACGTCGAAGCGGTGGAGCGATTGCGCGGCAGAAAATACCGCGAAGACAAACCGTTCGCGTTGATGGCCGCGTCAGTTGAAATCGTCAGAGAGTTTTGTTTCGTCTCTGAAGCTGAAGAAGAGTTGCTGCTGTCCGAGCGCCGCCCGATCGCGCTGCTCGAAAGGAAGCCTGAATCCGGAGTTCCGGACGCCGTTGCGCCCGGCGTGCGAACGCTCGGCTTTATGCTGCCCTACACGCCGCTGCATTACCTGTTGCTAGACGGCCTCGGCCGCCCGCTGGTGATGACCAGCGGCAACGTTTCCGACGAGCCGATCTGCTACGAAGATGACGATGCGGCGCAGCGGTTGAATGAGATCGCCGATTACTTTCTGCTGCACAATCGGCGCATCCGTATGCGCGCCGACGATTCAGTCGCGCGCGCGCAGGCTGGCGCGGAAATGGTTTTGCGCCGATCTCGCGGTTATGCGCCTGCGCCGATCAAAACCGCCTTCGGCTTCAAGCATCAGATTCTGGCGTGCGGCGCGGAGTTGAAAAACACTTTTTGCCTGGCGCGCGGCAATCACGCTTTCGTCAGCCATCACATCGGCGATCTGGAAAATCTGGAGACGCTGCGCTCATTCACCGAAGGCATAGAGCATTTCAAACGGCTTTTCGATATTCATCCGGAAGTCGTCGCTTACGATTTGCATCCCGAATATCTTTCGACGAAACACGCGCTCGCGCTCGATGACATCGGCGTCAGAATTGGCGTGCAGCATCACCACGCGCACATCGCCAGTTGCATGGCCGATAACGGGATCGAAGGCGAAGTCATCGGCGTGGCGATGGACGGGCTTGGTTTCGGCGAAGACGGACGATTCTGGGGCGGCGAATTCTTTGTCGCTGATTTTGTGCGCGCTGAACGCCTTGCGCATCTCGATTACATCCCGATGCCCGGCGGCGCAAAGGCGATCCGCGAACCCTGGCGGATGGCTGCGGTTTATCTGCGCCGCGCGTTGGGCGACGATTTCCTCAATCTGGATTTACCTTTCACAAACAATCTGGATCGGCGCGCGTGGGCGGCATTGCGGCGAATGGCCTCGGCCGGCGTGAACAGCCCTGAGACATCGAGTATAGGCAGGCTTTTCGATGCGATGGCGAGCCTGCTGGGATTAAGGAATGCAATCAACTATGAAGGCCAGGCGGCGATTGAGTTGGAAGCGATTGCCGACAAAAGCGTGGCGAACGGTTATGAGTTTGAGATCGCGGACGGTGGAATCATCAAAGCCGAAGCGGTTATCCGATGCGCGGTAGATGATCTGCTCAACGGGCGGCCCGCTTCGGAAGTTTCGGCGAAGTTCCATCTCGCGGTCGCTCAGTTGATCGCGGCTATGGCTTGCGACGCGCAGAACAGGCGCCGCATCAACCGCGTCGCGCTCTCAGGCGGCGTCTTCCAAAATATGTTTTTGCTGGAGCGCGCGCGGCGGATGCTCGCGGCGCGCGGCTTCGAGGTTTTCACGCATAGCCGCACGCCGGCGAACGACGGCGGCGTCTCGCTCGGTCAGGCGGCTGTGGCCAACGCGCGTCTGGCGTCAGGGAGGATTTGATCTTATGTGCCTGGCAATTCCCGGCAAAGTGGTTGAGATCGTGGACGAAGCGAATCAGATCGCCAAAGTCGAAGTCGGCGGCGTGCGGCGCAACGTCAACACCGGCCTGCTCGACGATGCGAAGGTCGGCGAGTATGTCCTGGTTCACGTCGGTTTCGCGATGAGCAAGGTTGATGAAAAGCAGGCCGAGGAGACGCTGCGATTGCTGCGCGAACTCGGTTCGTATCAGGATGAATTCGATCAATTCAAAACTTCGATGGAGTGACGCAATGCCAGAGACAATTGAAGATTTTTCGCGCGCCTTCTATCCGTTCCTGCACGAAAGCGGTCAGCGGCGGAAAGAGCAGCGGCAGGAATTGATGGAAGACCTGCGCTTCTCGTTGATGGAGAAAGCGCGCGAAAGCATAGAGGTCAAGCAGCGATTCTTTGAAGAGAATGCGAAGACCATCCTGGCGGTGTCGCAACATCTGGCGAGGACGTTCGCGCGCGGCGGCAAGCTGTTAGTTTGCGGCAACGGCGGTTCAGCGACCGATGCGCAGCACGTGGCCGTCGAGTTCATGCATCCGGTGACAGTCGGGCGCAAAGCCCTGCCGGCCATCTGTCTGGTCAACGATCTGGCGATGGTTACGGCGGTGGCGAACGACGTGAGCTTCGCCGATGTTTTCACGCGGCAGCTCATCGCGCTCGGACGTGAAGGCGACGCGCTGCTGGCGATTTCAACCAGCGGAAATTCGGAGAACCTGCTGAGCGCCTGCGCCACAGCGCGCCGGATGAAGATTGCCACAATCGGTTTCTCAGGCGGCGACGGCGGCAGGATGGTCGAGATGCAGGCCGAGGGCTTGCTGGATTTTTGCCTGAACGCGCCGACTTCGAGCGTTCATCGCATTCAGGAAACGCACGTCACGCTCTATCACATCGTGTGGGATTTGACGCATACGTTTTTGCAGCGCGAATCGCTGTTGGAGGCGGACGATGAAGTTCATAGATGAATACAGGCAAAGCGATCTGGCGCGAACACTGGCCGGCAAGATCGCGGCGATGACCTCGCAGCCGCTCAAGATTATGGAAGTCTGCGGCGGCCACACGCACACGATTTTCAAATACGGCATCGAAGATCTGCTGCCGCCCAACATCGAGATGATTCACGGCCCCGGCTGTCCGGTTTGCGTCATTCCGATGGGGCGCACGGACGATGCGATTGCGCTCGCGCGGCAACCGGGCGTGATCTTCACGACATACGGCGACGCGATGCGCGTGCCCGGATCGAAGATGAGCCTGCTGGATGCGAAGGCTGGCGGCGCGGATGTGCGGATGGTTTATTCGCCGCTCGACGCGTTGAAGATCGCCAAACAGAATCCCAACCGCCACGTTGTCTTTTTCGCGCTCGGCTTCGAGACTACGTCGCCTTCGACGGCGATGACCATTTTGCAGGCGGCTAAAGACGGCGTCGAAAACTTCAGCGTCTTCTGCAACCACATCACGATAGTTCCCACGCTCAAGGCCATGCTCGATTCGCCTGATCTGAAACTCGATGGCTTCGTCGGTCCCGGCCACGTCAGCACGGTCATCGGGACGCGCACTTACGAATTCGTGCCGCGCGAATACGGCAAGCCGCTGGTCGTGTCGGGCTTCGAGCCGCTCGACATCCTGCAATCGGTTCATATGATCGTCAAACAAATCGTTGAAGGCCGCGCCGAAGTGGAAAACCAGTACGGGCGTGTAGTCGCGCGCGACGGCAACAGACGGGCGCTGGAAGTTTTGTTCGAGGTTTTCGAGGCGCGCGATTATTTCGAGTGGCGGGGACTCGGCTCGATTGCGCACAGCGGGATGAAGCTGAAGAAGAAGTACTCGGCGTTCGACGCGGAGTTCAAATTCAGCGTGCCCGGATTGCGCGTCGCCGATCCGAAGGCCTGCCAGTGCGGCGAGATTTTGAAGGGCGTCAAGAAGCCCTGGGAGTGCAAAGTCTTCGGAACAGCCTGCACGCCGGAAACGCCCATCGGCTCCTGCATGGTTTCGTCCGAAGGCGCGTGCGCGGCTTATTACAACTTCGGGCGTCTCTCGAAAATCGCTGAACGCGCGGGCGCGTAACAGGCCGCCCAGTCAGCCGCTGTGAGGAATTGAGATGATTACAGAATTCACGCCCTCGCCGCTCTTCCAGCGTGTCGAGCGGGCGCGGCGCAGAAAACCCAGAGTCAGAGACACGCACATCACGCTCGCGCACGGCAGCGGAGGCAAGGCCATGCGCGAATTGATCGAAGGTCTTTTCCTCGAATACCTGAGAAATCCGCTGCTCGAAAAGCTCGAAGATCAGGCCGTTTTCGATCTCAACGGGCTGTCATCCCGCATGGCTTTCACGACCGATTCATACGTCGTTGATCCGATTTTCTTCCCTGGCGGCGACATCGGCGCGTTGGCCGTCAACGGCACGGTCAACGATCTGGCGATGAGCGGCGCTCGTCCGCTGTTCCTCTCCGCCGGCTTCATCATCGAAGAAGGCTTTCCCGTCGAAGACCTCAGACGCATCCTTGCCTCGATGCGCGACGCCGCCCGCGAAGCCGGCGTCGAAATCGTGACTGGCGACACCAAAGTCGTGCAGCGTGGCGGCGCCGACAAAATCTTCATCAACACCTCCGGCGTCGGCGTGATCGAATGCCCGGTCAACATCTCCGCTTCACGCGCGCGGATAGGCGACAAAGTAATCCTGAGCGGCGCGATTGGCGATCACGGAACGACAATTATGATCGCGCGCGGCGAGCTTGAGCTGGAAACCGGGATTGCGAGCGACACTGCGCCGCTCGATTGGCTGGTTGCGGATATGCTCGATGAAGCCGTCCGACGTAACGCAACGGATTTGATTCACTGCCTGCGCGATCCGACGCGGGGCGGCGTAGCGACCACGCTCAATGAAATCGCGCTCTGCTCCGAAGTCTGCGTTCAGATATACGAAAACCGAATTCCGATGCGCGAAGAAGTCAGAGGCGCGTGCGAAATTCTCGGTCTCGATCCGCTCTACGTGGCCAATGAAGGCAAGCTGATCGCCGTAGTTTCTGATGAGATCGCCGAAGCGATTGTCGCGCGGATGCGCGCGAATCCGTATGGCCGCGAAGCCTGCATCATTGGCGAGGTGAAAGCCGAGCCGCCGGGGATTGTCGCAATGGTCACAGGATTCGGCGGCTCGCGCATCGTGGATATGCTGGTCGGCGAGCAGTTGCCGCGCATCTGCTGAGGATTACCGGACAGGTGGAAAAAACGGAAGAGGCGGAAAGTTTCCCGGGCATTTCCGTTAATTCCGTAGTCTTCTTGCCCGTCTGAGCAGCCACTCCGGAAAAACAAAAACGCGAAGCGAACGAAGGAAAGGAGGAAGAAACTTCGCCGCTTCGCGTCTTTGTCTGAAACAGCAGTCATTGCTGACTGCCAGCTTGAACTTATCGCCCCGTGCGAACCGGGACTTTGATCACCTGTCCGGCGCGCAGTTTCGCCGACGAACTGAGCCGGTTGAGCGTGGCGATGTCGCGGACCGAGGTGTTGTAACGACCGGCGATGTCGCCCAGACTTTCGCCGGATTTGACCTTGTAGGTGATCATTTTCGTCCGGCCACTTGTCCCAGCCGAAGCGGCGGCAACAGAGCCTGAGCCTTTGGCGTTGGTCAGGACGACGTTACGCACGCCGTTGCCCGCAGGGATGATCACTTTCTGGCCACCCTTGATGACCCCGCCGTTGACCTGTTCGATGGCCGCCGCCGAAACGCCTGTCTTGCGGCTGATCGTCTCGAACGAATCACTGGTTTGAGCCGTCAGCATACGCCAACTCGCCCGCTTCTCAGCCGGGATGCGCATCAACGCGGTCTGCAAAACTCGCCCCTTGCCCGGCGGAACGCGCAACAAATGCTCGACGCCCGGAGGCGTCACTCCGCGTTTCAATTCAGGATTGAGCGCAAGCAGCATGTCGTAAGGCGTGTCGGTCGCGTCGGAAGCCAGCCGCAGATCAACCATGTTGTTGACCTTGACGTAATCGTATTTCAACGGCGGTTCGGGTTTGACTGAGAAGCCGTATTTTTCAGGGTTCTTGGCGATGATGATCGTCGCCAGAATGTTCGGAACGTAATTGCGCGTCTCCTGCGGGATCAAACCGCGCGAATAGATTTCCCAGAAATCGGCGTAACCCGAACGGGCAATCGCGGAATCAACGCGGCCCTCGCCGGAGTTGTAAGCCGCCATCGCCAGTTCCCAGTTGCCGTCGTAACGGTTGGCCAGCCATTTCAGATAACGAGCCGAAGCGCGCGTGGCCTTTTCAAAGCTCGAACGTTCGTCAACGTAATAATCCTGACGCAACCCGTAGCGCGCGCCCGTAGGCGGAAAGAACTGCCACAAACCGACGCAGGCAGCCCACGAACGAGCGACGGGCGACCAGGCGCTCTCAACCTGACCCAGCCAGACGATGTCCTGCGGAACGCCTTCTTCCTTGAAAATCTTCCGCGCCATCTCCATAAATCTGCCGGAGCGGCGCAATCCCTGCTCCATCGTCGCGCGTCCGCGACCCATGTAGTAATTGATGAAACTCTGAACCAGGGCGTTCGGCCTGAAGTTGAAATCGAGCTTTGCCGCCGCGACCGCCGTTTGCACTTGATCTTCGGTGGTTCCCTTCGTTTCTTCCTCAGTCAGATTGAGCTTCGTCAGATCGTCCAGAGGCGACGGCGTAAAAGTCTGCTGACCGAAGCCGCGATCCGAGGTCTGTTTTTCCTGCGGTTTTTGCGAGGACGCTGGTTCCTGCGGGGCGCCGTTGCTTTGAGCTACATCGGTGGGCGATGGCATTGGAGCCGCGACCATCAAGGTCATCTGCCTTTGAAAGATGTGTTCGACCAGATTCTGATAGTGCTGCTGCAGGCGGGCGTCGCTGCGAACGTCAATGCCCGCTTCGAGCACGATATCAACAGCCTTGTCGTATTCTCGGCGGGCCTTGTCGAAGTTTCCGTCCTTGAAGTTGACTTCAGCGGACTGGAAGTAGGTGTTCGAGCGTTCGATGACCCGCTGAATTTCCTGAGTGCGATGAGATAGCTCGACACTCGTGTCAGTGTTGTTTGAAACGACCCCGCGCGCTTGCGCGAAGACGGATGAATTATTCAGGCAAGTGATCAGGGCAAGGGAGAGGCAAACGGTTAAGAGACTAGCGGGGAAGCCCGACAAGATAAGACGCAGGCCGGGGGCTAGCCTTTTACTATGAGATTCAAGCATTATTCCGATTCCTCCGAAGATTTTCCATTCCAGCGATTTTCAATAGGGCCGGGATGCATGCGTTGGCGATGGCTATGTGCAAGCAAAGCTTTTACCCTATTGATCATTTCGAGTTCATGAAGAGTTCATGAATCAATTAGAGACGCCAACAACGCGGCGGATTGTAACTTTTACACTCTACCCTGTCAATTTCGATTTTCCTGCCCCCGCCTCACCCGTTTCATAGCCAAAACACCGCTGAAACAAGCCTGGGAGCGCAGGCGAGGACGCCTTCGCTCTCAGAACGCGCAATTGACAGCCTTCTTTCGGTCATCGTATAAGCAGCGATGATGAAAGCTCCGCTCAGGTTATCTTTGGTCATCTTCGCGATTATCATTTGCGCTGGCTTCCTGCCTGCCTTCGCGCAGCAGAAGAAGTTTCCAGCCTACACCGGTCATGTCAACGACTTCGCCAACGTTATTGATCAGCAAACCAAACAGAAGCTGGAATTGTGGCTAACCAATTTCGAGAAGATGACCGGGACGCAGATCGCAGCGGTCACAGTCACCTCGCTCGAAGGTCGTTCAGTCGAAGATTACGCCACCGATCTTTACCGCGAGTGGGGCATCGGCGCGAAAAGCGGTGAGAACAGAGACAAAGGCGCGCTGTTGCTCGTCGCTATTCAGGATCGCAAGACGAGGCTTGAGGTCGGATACGGACTCGAAGGAGACCTGCCGGACGGATTGGCGGGAGAGATCATTCGCAGGATGAGGCCGGAGCTTCAGCAGGGCCGGTATTCAGCGGCGATGATCATCGGCGTCAGAACTCTGCTCGATACGCTGGCCGAGAAATGGAATGTCAACATCGCGGGCATTGAAGACCGCCGCTACGCTTATCGCGCTCCCGCCCAGCGAGGAGGCGGACTTGGTGGGCTGATCTGCCTGCTTGTCGGGGTTGTCATCTTCCTCCTGTTCATCTCCGCCATCTCCAAATCGGGTCGCGGGGGCAAAGGCGGGGGCAGAGGCGACGGAGCAGGCAATCTCTGGTGGCTTTATCCGATCATTTTCAATCGCGGCGGTGGCGGCTTCGGCGGCGGTTCGTGGGGAAATACCGGCGGCTGGGGCGATAGTGGGGGCGGCGGCGGGAGCGATTGGGGCGGTTTTGGAGGCGGCGCCAGCGGCGGAGGCGGCGCCAGCGATAGTTGGTGAGTTTGAGCATCGGGAGTCGGGTTTATGGATTATCAATTCAATGAACTGGTTACTCATTTACAATCGGCGCAGGGCGATAATCTGGTGTCGGTCATTGTTCACGGCTCGGCGATTGCCGCGCCCGGCAATCCGAAAAGATCGGACTACCAGACGCTGATCGTCACGCGCAGCCTGACGGCGAATGATCTGCGGCGGCTGCGCCCGGTTATCAGGTGGTGGACCGGAGCGGGCTATGAGATGCCGGTGTTTTTCACTGTGGAAGAGTTCGACAATTCGCTCGATGTATTTCCGATCGAATTCCGGCAAATGAAACGCGCCTACCGTGTGCTTTATGGCCAGGATTTGCTTGCCAACCGCGAGGCGTCGAAAGAGCATTTGCGCTGGCAGACCGAACTTGAGTTGCGTGGAAAGTTGTTGCGTCTGCGCTCACTGGCGCTGCCCGCGAGCGAATCAACGCGCGATCTGGTAAATCTGATGACCGAAAGCGTAGTGAGTTTCGTCAGGTTCCTTCGGCCAATCCCGGAAATGTCGGGCGAAGAGCCGCCGCTTGGAAGACTGGCTACGGCTCGGCGAGTTGGCGAGCTTTTGAACGTGGACACCGCGCCGCTCGTCCGCGTTCTGCAACTGCGCGATGAGCCGCGAGAGTTGATGGAGATCGAAGTTCAAGACCTTTTCGCAAGTTACCTCGATTGCCTGACGCGGGTGATCGAGGCGGTGGACAATTTGTAACCGCTCGGCTTTCCCCACACTGAGTCTTTAAAGAAACGTCAGCAAGCTCGACAAAGCTTGCCCCACAAATTCAAAAGGAGAGAGCAATGGGAAAAACAGCGCTGGTTATTCTGGGAGTGATCCTGCTGTGCGTACTGGTCCTCGGAGGCTGGGCGTTGGGTAGTTACAACAGCCTGGTAAAACTGAGCAACGCCGTAGACACGCAATGGTCGCAGGTCGAGAATCAAATGCAGCGTCGCGCCGATCTGATTCCAAACCTCGTCAACACTGTCAAAGGCTACGCCGGGCAGGAGAAGGAAATTTTCACCCGCATCGCCGAAGCGCGGTCGCGGCTGCTTTCGGCCACGACGCCGGAACAGAAGATTGAAGCCGACGGTCAACTGACCCAGGCGCTGCGTGATGGAGGATTGCTGGGCACAGGCGGACGATTCCTCTCCATCACCGAGCAGTATCCGCAACTGAAATCCGACCAGAACTTCATGCGATTGCAGGATGAACTGGCAGGCACTGAAAACCGGTTGTCGCAGGAGCGCCGCCTTTATAACCTGGCCGTTCAGGATTACAACAACTCGCGTCAAACGTTCCCAAACGTGCTGGTTGCGGGCCTGATGGGATTTAAGGACAAACCACTCTTCAAAGCCGATGAAGGCGCGAAGCAGGCGCCGAAAGTGGATTTCGGTAAATAGCCTTTTCGGTGAAAACAGAATGGCCACTGACAGCATGCAAGCTTTCCGCGCTATCAGTGGCCTTTCATTTCAGATTGAGTGAATCTTTCAGCCCTGCCTTGCCCCCAAGCATCTCTTCCTATCTGGTTTTGCGCCACCATTCAGCCAAAGCAAAGCCTCTTCATCAGGCTGATCCGGGTTGATCCAAACTACCTTTCTGATCTCGCCAACGCTGATTGCAGCTTCGATGAACAAAGCTCTCACCGTTTCATCAAGCGCAACAACGATTTCATCCGTCACCAACGCAGCTTCAAGAAGATGAATATCCTTCAGCATCGCCGCCCCCGCTTTCTCGCTTTGCGATGCTTGATATATCTTACCGCGTAAGACTTGATCCTCCGCCGAATCAATCAACGCTGCTTTCTTGCGGGCGAACATTGAAACCAGCCATCGTCTGGCAAAGTTCGATTTGTGTTTATGCCATTCCTTACGAATTTCGGGTGTCAAAACCGCATGGTGGCAGATATCAAGGACGGCCTTGAGGAAATCGCGGCAGTTTTTCGAGGTGGGGAATACAGCGTCTTCTCCGCCTGAGGAGCGGGCGACAGACGCGTCTATCACAAGACGCCGAGAGTTTTTTATCGTCATTGTCAGTGAACCTGCTGTCGCGCTTCCGCCGCATCAAGGTAGCGGCTTTCTGCCGCCAACTCAACTTCCGCAAAATCTTCCGGCCAGTCTCCAAAAGCCCCCGCTTCGTCAAGATCAGCGCTTTGAATCATTGTCGAGCCATCATCACGACGGCTAAACCAGTGCAACTTAATCAACTCTGGTGAAAGCTCACCTTCGGCCACCAAAGTTTGGATTCCAAGCAGCAATAAAGAGCTATGCGTCTCGGCAACGACGCGTACGCCACGTTTGGCGGCGTCAGCCAAAACCTGAGCCATAGCGGTTTGGGCACGTGGATGAAGGTGAATTTCCGGCTGCTCTAGATAGACCAACTGGCCTGGCTCTGCAGCCTGAAGCGCGACTAGCACGGGGAGCGTCTGCGACACGCCAAATCCTACATCAGCTATGTTAACAAGATCGCGAGCCTGGCTACGTACCGATGAAATTAAGCGTCCCACCTGAATTTCGACTTGAGTATCATTGATTGAGATCGCAGTGACTTTCCAGGTCAATCCCAACTTTTCAAGATCTTTACTCAGTCTTTCTATTCTTCCACCACGTTTATTTGCCTGCCATTGTGCAATCACACTGGCAATGTAGTTATCAAAAGTTCCTGAAAAGGCCGAACCAATCGCAGTTACCGGGTATGTCCTTTGCGGATTCCCTCTTAATCCAGGTAGATGAATTACTTCGTGAATTAAAGGGGCTAAAACACTTTCGATGGGAAGAAGGACAAACTCTGGTTGCATTCTCAAAAAACAGCGATCTCGAATGACTTTAAGACCCATTTGCGCCTGCGCGGCCCCGTGCAGTATTTTCCACTCTTCCCTCATGGCTTTGGGCAACAGTGCAAAGATATCTTTTTCAGGCATTCCCCGACGCAGGGAAATAGTAGTATTCCGGTCAGAGTAATCCATGCGACGAACATCAAACCCTCTGATCGAGTCTTTACCAAAATGTATCGTAAAAGTTGCTTTCGACTGAGCGTCCTTTATTGACGTATCAAGCGTTGAATCCCTAAACCGCGTGCCATTCCTAGCGAAAGCACCCTCAGAGTATACTTCTATGCTCACGTTGAAACTTTTCGCTGCCTTTCCCTTACCATCCCTTGATAATAGCTGACCTGCCGAAGTAAATTTGACGTTTGGGCCATCAAGTAGAAGAGTTCCAGGATCATAGATTGCTTCCAATGTCTGCTTAAGCAGTAATAATGGTTGCATTATGCTTGATTTGCCTGAGCTATTAGTGCCAGCAAGAATGGTAAGCGGTCGGATTTCTACGGACTGCTCCCGGCTAATAGACTTATAGCCTGCAACCGCGATGCGAGTTATTCCGGTTGTTTCCAGCGACGAATGATTATTTTGCGGGCCGTGCGAGTTTTTCATCAAGTCGTCAACCTCCGATAAATCCCCGGCAACCGCTCCGGCAAACTCATCACGTCATCAATAATTGTGTAGCCGATCTCGCCGTACAAATCCTTCAACTCGGCTTCAGACTCGCGGTCAATCGTGATGCAGAATGGCGTGATGCCGGCGATCTTGGTTTGGCGCAGGGCCATCTTGGTATCTTCGCGGGCGTAGCGCGAATCGCCGTAATCGTGGTCGTAGGGGCGTCCATCCGAAAGCACGATCAGCAGCTTCGTGCGGGCGTCCTGTCGTTCAAGCT